>CAYVST010000034.1:0-37333 GCA_964454185.1 uncultured Alteromonas sp. | reverse complement strand
TGCATATTGCTGGCGGCAAAATTTGCATGCAAATACTGCATACCGGTCGTTATGCGTACAGCCCAAAACTGGTTGCACCATCAGCAGTGCAGGCGCCTATAAATCCATTTAAGCCTAAAGCACTTGAAGCAGATGAAATTGAAAAGCAGATTCAGGATTTCATCACGGCATCAACGCAGGCGCAGCGCGCCGGTTACGACGGCGTGGAGATCATGGGTTCAGAAGGGTACTTCCTAAATCAGTTTATCGCGAAGCGCACCAACCACCGTGATGACCAATGGGGTGGCGAATATGAGAACCGTATTCGACTGCCTATCGAAGTGGTTCGTCGTGTACGCGAAGCGGTAGGTAAAAACTTCATCATTATTTATCGTCTATCAATGCTGGACTTGGTAGAAGGTGGCTCGACGTATGAAGAAGTGGTTCAGTTAGGTAAAGAGATTGAGAAAGCGGGTGCAACTATTATCAACACGGGTATTGGTTGGCATGAAGCGCGAATTCCTACCATCGCGACTAAGGTACCTCGCGCGGCCTTTACATGGGTAACGGCAAAATTCAGAGAAGCACTGTCTATCCCAGTAATCACGTCAAATCGTATCAATACGCCAGAGGTAGCTGAAGAGGTACTCGCCCGCGGCGATGCAGATATGGTTTCAATGGCGCGTCCTTTCTTAGCCGACCCAGATTTTGTGCGCAAAGCACAGCAAAATAAAGCGGATGAAATTAACACGTGTATCGGCTGTAACCAAGCTTGCTTAGACCACGTATTTAACGGCAAAATGACAAGCTGTTTGGTTAATCCGCGCGCCTGTCATGAGTTAGAAATTAATGTAAAACCCGCCGAAACGAAAAAGCGTGTTGCGGTTGTCGGTGCAGGACCTGCTGGACTAGCGGCAGCGGTGACGTCAGCCCAGCGAGGCCATGACGTTGTTGTTTATGATGCCGCGAGTGAAATTGGTGGCCAATTTAATATTGCCAAACAAATTCCGGGTAAAGAAGAGTTTTATGAGACGTTGCGTTATTTTGCCCGTCAAATAGAGCTTCACAAAAATATTACGCTTAAACTTAATACCTATGTTGATGCCGCTGCGCTTAATGATGAAGGGTTTGACGAGGTTATGGTTGCAACAGGCATTAAACCGCGCACGCCTGCTATCGAGGGTATCGAGCACGAAAAAGTACTGACTTACCTTGATGTGTTAAAAGACAAAAAACCGGTAGGCAACAAGGTGGCTATTATTGGCGCTGGTGGCATTGGGTTTGATACAGCTGAGTATTTATCTCACGGAAAAGAAACGCCAAGCCAAGATATTCCTGCGTTTATGAAAGAGTGGGGTATTGATATGACATTCTCTGCGCGCGCGGGAATTGAAGGTGTTAAACCGCAACCAGAACCATCGCCACGAGAGATTTTCTTGTTACAGCGTAAATCATCAAAAGTAGGTGCAGGGCTTGGTAAAACAACCGGGTGGGCGCACCGCGCAGGGCTATTGGCGAAAGGCGTTAGTATGATCCCAGGTGTGTCGTACGACAAGATTGATGATGAAGGCTTGCATATTACGGTAGAGGGTAATGGCCAAGTGTTACCGGTAGACAACATCATCGTTTGTGCGGGTCAAGAGCCCATGCGAGACATTGTTGAAGGGCTTAACATGCCATACCACTTGATAGGTGGGGCCGACGAAGCATTAGAGCTTGATGCTAAGCGGGCTATTGATCAAGGCACGCGAGTATGTGCAGAAGTCTAATTGCTTTCTAATTTAATACAGTAGACTGCAAACAAGCGCTTCGTTATGAAGCGCTTGTTTTTGAAAACGATCTAAACAAGGCCTGCCACCGCCATAGTAACCTGCTACTATTATTTCCTTTTTGCTGAGGAAAATATGGCCTACATCAATATCGACAACCTGCTGCGTGCGCTTAGCGTTACCCCTGACAGCATTGAGTTCAACGATGTTATTACACTTATCGATTCTGAATTCACTTTTACCCCCACAGCATTTACCAATGGTGCAGTGAAAAACCAAGCTGGACAAAATACGGGGTCATGTAAGCTCTTAGCCCTTGGCAAATTCCTTAACCTTTCAAAAGATGAAACGCTTGCTTTGTTTGGGGGCTTTTTTCGTGAAGATGTTCTCAATAATCTTAACGGCGATGATCATGCCAACATTCGTAGCTTTATGCAGACGGGACATGAAGGGGTCAAGTTTGAAGTTTTTCCTCTAGAGAAAATAAAGCATTAGCACTGGAATAGTAATCGGCATAGAAGACTGTTTTTAGCAGAGCTGAAACGTCATGTGAAGCGATTGGCTCAGTTATTGAACTGTATATACGTATTGAATGTATACATATGATGTTTGTTTATGTAGTATTAATTGTATGTTAACACTCCATAAATTCATGCGCATTGAAAAGCCAGCTAAGTTCGGTCAGCTTGACTCGATGTGCACTTTAACTTGGGACTCCTTTATGAAACGCCAATTTAAGGTTGCCGCTCTGGCTCCACTTATGATGATTGGTGCCGCGTGCACGCAAATAGAAACAGGTGACGATAACGTCACCTCTAGCTCTGAAATCCAAAAAGTGAATGCAACTAGTCCACTTGAAGTAACGGCGAGAAACAAAATTAACGTGCTTCAAACTATGATGGACGAAGCTAAATCAAAAAATATAGACGTGACACGGGAGGAGGCGGTTGTTTGGTTCGCTAAAGAGTTTTTAAAGTTTGCAAATTGGGATGAGGCAAACCCTGACGCTATCGAAGCAGCGTTTGGTTACGAACGTCATTTTGCGCCCAATAAAAAGAAGCTCGCCGCTGACCTCCCTGATTTTGAGCGCACCAAGGTAATAGATATTTTAGACACAGGTATTGAAGAACTAAGTAGAGAGCTTCGCGGTGAGATCAAACGACGTCCTGTAGTCAAAGTTGATTGGCAAAACACAAAAGCGATGGGTGATATGTTTGTGAGTAACGGCAAACCTATCTTTCTATACGACTACTTTTCAAAGTCGGTAGGGCAGCCTTTAGGGCATCCAGATATATACAACGACTATTTAGGTGCACTTTATCATGGTGGCGAAAACCTTTATCCCGTTGATCACGACCGTGCAATTAACTCTTTTTTAGTGAGAGAGGACGGTACTTTTGATGAAGCGTTACTCAAAGAACTGACAGAAATACCTGATGACAACATTGGGTATTTAGTGGCATGGCTTATGGGTATACCTGAGTGGGTAGAGGCCAAGGAGCCGGAAGTTAGAAAAGGCCGTTCTTTATTCCAAGGTTTTGATTTAGACAACCCTTTGGCGCGTGAAGTATGGAGTAAAATTCTTCGCAAGGCAGCAGAAGTAACAAAGGATAAGAAAGTCATTGAGCTGGGGTTTGTATTGGCTAACGAGCCACACTGGTATTCAGAGGAAGGTCATTGGACTGGCAACTACGAAGAAATGCAGGGAATCTCTTCATATACGTTAGCAGAATTTCAAAAATGGCTAAATAAAAAATACGAGGGTGATATTTCCCAGCTTAATGCAAACTGGAACACTGGGTTTACCAGCTTTGATTCAGTTGAAATAGACATTCCTATAAAATCAGAGTTACGCGGAAAGCCTATTTGGTTTGATTGGAACCGCTATAACATGCATCGCGCGACGTCTTGGTTTACCTTTATGCAAAACGAGCTTCATGCGGTCAATCCGTCTGCAAATACGCACATCAAAATCTTTCCACGAACATTCTATGAAGACTCTCGTTCTCATGGCATTGATTTAGAAGCCCTAACTGAGCTGACGACCATGATAGGACATGATGCTAAAGCATTGGGTAGTCCAAGTATACGGCCTCATATTTCTTCTGATTGGTGGGATAAATACACCTATAAATGGGATGGCATGAGCATGATTCATGACTTCACGGAGTCGGCGTCGCCCAATAAAATCAATGTAAATTCAGAGTCGCACTTTCTCTCATCGGGTCAATGGAAAGTGTTGGATCCGCGTGAAAGTTACGTTCGAAATGTGTATTGGTTAGCTACGCTTCAAGGTATGGATGCGAATATGGGGTGGTTTTGGATGCGTGATCCAGATGGTTCACCCGAGGACCGCCTTGAAGGTGAACTTAATTTCTTTGACCCAGGTCTTGCAGGCGCTTTCGCGGGTTCCAACAATATGCAGCCTCATGTATCGAATGAGGTGACCCAAGTTATGTTCGATATGAACACGTTTGCTGAAGAAATAATGTCTTTGCGAAAGCAAGTAAGGCCCGTTCGACTGTTTTACTCAGAAACCTCAGCGATCAATGTAAATGACTACATGAGTACACAAGGAAAGCTGTACAAGTCAATGTTTTTTGAAGGTTTTCCGTTGGGATATGCAACCAAAAATATAATAACTAAGCAAGACAATTCAAAGTGGGACACGGTCATTGTTTATCAAACTCCTTATGTCACGAATGCCGAGTTTAACGCTTTACAGAAGTACCTTAATAGCGGTGGTTCAGTGGTTATGGATGAAAAATCGTTAACTCTTGACGAGTACGGACGAGCACGCAGCGTAAAACTAAGTAGTGGACAAGGAAAACTCACGGTTTTGAAAGATGATGAAGACCTACAGATACTCAAAAGTTACGCGTTGAATCAAGTAAAGAAATCGAGTCTTCCAGATATTCATTTTTCTATTAAAACCCCTAATGCTCACAAAACTACGATTACTCGTGTAGTAAAAGAAGGCGAGAATAGCTACTTGGTAAACTTGCTAAGCGTTGGCCACGATGCCGTAGATGTCGCAGTTTCACATAAAGATGGAAGTGAACTGAGCGTGACAGACATGATGACAACTAATGAGATAGGCACCTCATTTACACTGGCGTCTGAACAAGTACTACTGTTGAAAGTTGAAAAAGTGCAATAGGCACTTATATTAAGGTGCGCCAGTGACTCGCAATGGCATGCTGGCGCATTGTTGCTACTATACCTCACCACAATAAGTGTCAAGACCACCGACTTTCTCTCAGAAAATCAAATCGTTTGTTCAACAAAGCAGCCACATCTCTTGGAGCATGTTGTGAGTTCCTAATGCATAACTCATTGGGCGTTACGTTTCAGCAATTTTACTATTATTTTTACCTTTTGTTAACTTTGATGTTGATCAATATAAACATAATATGTTTATATTGTTAAGATGGTTAACGGTTGGGCCAAAAGTGGGTGTATCCAGGCACGTTTGTGAGCCTCATCAAAGGCTTTGTATACAAAAACTCGCACACTGGGTGTTCAGCGTAAGTAAAAGAGAGCAAAAGAAAGTGATGAAAAATCGAAATAATCGTTGTTCAGTAATTAAACGCACTGCTATATCTGCCGCTGTCGCTCATTCATTAATGAGCGGCTATCTGTATGCCCAAGAAACTACAGGTGCTAACGAGAACGTTGAAGTAATTGAAGTACGAGGTATCCGTGCGAGCCTCAGCCAAAGTCTAAATAAAAAGAAAAATAGCGACGAAGTGCTCGATAGCATTGTGGCAGAGGACATCGGTAAGTTCCCTGATACTAATGTAGCCGAATCTTTGCAACGCATTCCTGGTGTGTCCATTGATAGAGCTGGTGGAGAAGGTGCACAGGTTACTGTTCGTGGTTTTGGGCCTAGTTTCAACTCTGTTCTAGTAGGTGGACGTCGCTTAGCAACTGATACCGCTGGCAGAAATTTTCGTTTCGATCTTTTGGGGGCAGAACTGATTGGTGGCGCAGACGTTTATAAATCTGCTCCGTCACATCTGCAGGCCGGAGGTATTGGTTCAACAATCGATCTACAGCTTCAACGTCCGCTTAGTATTGGTGAAGAGAAAGCGGTATTAAGCTCACGAGCCGTTTATGAAGATAACTCGGGAGATGTGGCGCCACAGTTTTTTGGGTTGTATAGCAACACATTTGATGATGATCGCATTGGTGCTTTAGTCTCTGTGTCTTATCAAAAGCGAAAGTCTGCACAAGATGCAGTCTTTTCCGGGGTCTTTATTGGACCAGAGGTGAATGAAGAACAAGCTTCTGTCCTTTTTGCAGACGGTGTTGGAAATGGTCCAGGCCGTTATCTTCATCAGCAGCAGATCCGCTATGCGAGACAGTTTCAAGATCGAGACCGTTTAGGTTTAACTGGTGTTCTACAGTATCAGCTTGCCGACAATGCGCTGCTGACAATAGATGGCTTATTCAGTGAGTTTGATATCACTAATCAGACGACACATAACTTTATGTTTAATGAACGAGTAACTTACAACAACGCCGTCACCGACGAAAACAATATCCTTGTAGCCTGGGACCAGATAGGCCGTCCGTTTCAAGCTGCTGTAGAGGACAACCGAAAATCGCAAGTGTATCAACTTGCAGCGAACCTAGACTGGGACATTACCGACGAATTAGTGGCAAGTTTTGATGTTTCCTATTCAGAAGCTGAGGATGATTCTGCTGGAGATGACTTCTTCTTTGTTGTGGCTGGACCTCAGGCGGTGCAACGATTTGACAACACCCAAGGCACTGATGCGCCTATTTTTAAGAACTTCGAGTTTGAACTTGCCACTACCGATTTGAACGGGGATGGACAAATAAATAACTTAGACCGCATTGTCGGTAATGAAATCACCGCACCAGACCCTAATGATACTTATTCCTGGTTTGGTACGCGTGAAGGTCAGGGAAGCACAGACGAAATTTTAGAGGTACGCTCTGATTTCGAATGGTATGTGGATACTGGCATACTCGAAAACATAACCTTTGGCGCCTATTATGCAGACCAAGAAAAAACTCGCTCTGATGCGCGTACGCCAGGTGGTGGAAATGGTATCAATAACGCTTATCTGCAGGGGCAAATCCCACTGCCAGCAGAACTATTTTCTTTAAAAGACAACGACAATTTCCTAGACGGTATAGACGTTAGCCTTCCTTCACAATATCTCGCCTATGACCCCGAAGAGGTGATTGCATTTCTTGAGTCACCTGCAGCGTTAGAAATGCGAGATTTGTTAAATGGTTTACCCCTTGGGACAAGCGCAACAAGATTAGGCCTAGATCCGTCAAACCCACGTGACGATGGTGGTGTTGGATTTAACGCAATTGATGTGCCTAGAAATGCTTTTATTATTGGAGAAGAAACACTAGCAGCTTACGCCAACGCTAAGCTTACGGGCGAAATTGCAGGAATGGACCTTACTGTTAACGCTGGATTCCGATATACCAGAACCGAAACAACGTCTGAAGCGTTTGCGGAACCCTTCGCCACTATCTTCCCAGATCCAACTCGTCCAGACGTTCTTTTAAGCACACGACTACCAGCACAGTTCATTGAGCAGACAGAAGAGTATGATGAATTCCTACCGTCAATTGCTGCTCGTTTAAGTATCACTGACGAGTTAGTGGCGAGAGCCTCGTATTCCAAATCACTGACACGCCCCAATTTGGCAGATTTGAACCCCGGCATCAATACAGCACCTGAGTTACGATTGTCTGACTTGTCAGGCTCGTCAGGTAACCCTGACTTAGATCCATTTGTGTCAGATAATATCGATCTTTCTCTTGAATACTATTTTGGTGAATCTTCTGCACTTAGCGTGGGATTTTTCAGAAAAGATGTGTCTGCATTTATTGCTCAACAAGAGCAGCGTGAGGGGCTTACACTTCCGTCGGGTAATCGATTGGATGAAGTGACGGAAGATAGAAGCAACATTGATGGCGATACAATTTTTCTTAACATAAACAGACCGCGTAATTTGAATTCAACTGTTGTAGATGGCGTTGAAATAGCATTTCAGCATGTATTTGATACTTTGCCAGGGCTTTTACAATATGTTGGTGTCAGCGCAAACTTAACGTATGTAAATTCAGATGATGAAGTGGGCAATGAACTTATTGATGCTGCTGTGGCATTGCCAGGCCTAAGTGATTCTCAAAACTTTGTATTGTTCTATGATGATGGAGATATTGAAGCGAGGTTGGCATACAACAACCGAGATCGCTTTTTCAGCGGTAGACAAGGCCCAGAGCCAATTTTTACTGAAGAGTTTGACCAGCTAGATGCGCGGATTGCATGGAACATTAGTGAAAATTATCAAGTATTTTTAGAAGGCACAAACCTAACCGATTCGTTTGTACGACGTTCGGGGAGATTCGAGAGTCGATTTGGAGGCATTGAAGATCCTGGGGCTCGTTATGTATTAGGTGCTAGAGCTACATTTTAACAAAGTGAACGGCACCGAAAATTGTCGAAGTAATACACACAGTAGAACAAAAAACACCGCTTGTTAGCGGTGTTTTTTGTTGTCGACAGGTGTTCTACATTGCGTTTCCAAGTTAACCGAAGTTTTTATTCACCATTAGTCTAAACACACTGTTTACATCTTTTCTTATCAAACATCATATGTTTAAATGTGTTCAACTAAGTGTAAATATTTTGTTGGAGATGGATATGGAAAGTGTGTCGATAAGAAATACACTCTTTTTGGCTGGTTTTTCGTTTAGTTTGGTCGCGCAATCTGTTCTTGCTCAAGAGTTGACCGATAACAAAGAAGAAGAGAAAGATGTAGAAGTCATCCTTGTTTCTGCGCAGAAACGAGAGCAAGCGTTGAAAGAAGTTCCCGTGTCTATTGAAGTTATTCAGGGGGACTTACTTGAAAGGTATAATGTTCAGGACGGTTTTGATTTAATCAAGTATTTGCCTGGATTTGGTATTGATGACAGTACAGAGATAAGAACTACAACGCTAAAAACGAGAGGGATTGGCACATTCACTAATTCCATAGGCTTGCAGTCGTCAAACTTAGTCGTAATTGACGGAGAAGTATTACCACGCCAGTCCATGTTGAATCTTGGCGTTACAGACCTACAACGGGTAGAAGCATTGCGAGGACCGCAAGGTACGCTATTTGGGCAGAATACCTCTACGGGTCTTTTGCATTATGTAACAAAAAAGCCAAACCTTGCTGAATTTGGAGGCAAAGCTCGTTTAGAGCTTACTCAAGATAATGGAGTGGAAGTGAGTGGGCATGTGAATGCGCCAATCAATGACAATTGGGCAATACGCGTGAACGCACAATATGAGACCATTGATGGTTGGATTGAAAACACGATGCCTGGTATTGGCGATTATGATATTGGAGAGGTCGATGCTTTTGGTTTGAGAGGACAGCTTCTTTACGACAATGGTGAAGACTTAGAAGTATTGTTGAGAACTGAACACTCTGAGCGCGAAACGAATTGTTGTGCCTTCACCCGCATTGGTGGGATCAATCTTGATTTTGGACCTCGACCTATTATAAACGTACGTGATGATGGCACAATTGAAGGGACTACTTATAACAGAGTAAATCCGGAGTCTTTTTTCGAAGAAGCGGGAAACCCTGTAACCGCACGTAATCCGGAAGCTAACTTCGGTGAAACCACTAACTCTGGTGCCTCAATAGAAGTTAATTATGATTTAAATCCTGATTTTACCTTGTCCTACATTGGCTCATACCGCGATTTTGAACTGCTTAACAGTTCAGGTTTCTTCACTGTGAACTTTCCCGTAGAGCGTTCAGCCTTTGGGGGCAACGAATCTGTTGAAGTTATACAGCAGGAGCTTCGTTTGAGTTCGTTTGGGAATGAGAAACTTGATTGGATAGTAGGGCTGTTTTTTCATGATACCAAAGGCCAACGCTCAGAAACTCGAGATGGTTGTATCGCCGGTCGACGAGGCTTAATTGAAAATGGTGTGCTTGCAGGTTGTTATTCGGGGTCTTCAACGAATACCTTCCTAGCCAACTATGCAGAAACAGGCATTGATGACCGTACCTTGCTTGAGCCCAGTCGTTTATTAAATGGCGGCGATTTTACGACTCAATTCACCAATTACGCTATTTTTGGACAGCTGGAATACCAAATTACTGACGACCTAGATGCGACTTTTGGATTTAGAGCACTTAAAGAGGAAGGCGAAGCAACCTTTTCTCGTACAGATTTAAGAACACCTCAAGATGGTGTTGGCTTAGACACCTATGAAGAGGTGTTTGCCAGAGCATTGCAGGACGAGAGCCTATTCATAAATCGCACTGAACCGACGAAGTTTTCAGATTCCGATACTCATGTAATTTATAAAGCGGTTCTTGGTTATGATTTTAACGATGATATTCGTGGTTATGTGAACTATTCGACGGGCTACAAAGGCGCTTCCTACTTTGTCACGAGTAATACTAACCCTGATGATGTCGACAACTTTCCGACAAAGCCGGAGCAATCTACCAATTTTGAAATAGGCGTGCGTTCAAGCTTTTTTGACAACAGACTGCTGTTCAATCTGACATATTTCGATATGCGAGTTAACGACTATCAAGTTCGTGCGGTTAGAATTATCGATGAAGATGAAGGTAATACTTTTGCAGGTTTTGTGAATGCAGACGAAGCGCGTTCCCATGGCTTCGAAGCCGATATGATTTTTGATATTAACAAGTCTCTTCGCTTCATCACTAGTTATGCTAATTATGAAGCGGTCTATGAAGATTTCGCGAATGCACCAGTTAATTGTCCTCGCAGAGGAAACGACCGCTCTGGCGGAAATTTAGCAGATAGGTGTTCTGAAGTTGCCGGTGCACCAAGATTAGACCTCAGTGGTCTTCCTTTCCCAAATAACGCAGAACAGCAGTTCCTTGCTACCCTTGAGCAAAAATATGAAATTGGCGGCTGGGATGGTAACGTGCGTGTTGTTTATCGCTACGAAGGAGAGGCTACGCAAACGGTAAATGAGCTTGCTTTCGATCAACGATCTAATCCTTCCTTTGGTATTTGGGATGCCTTCTTCGGCATTGGTAAAGATAACATCAGGGTTAACTTCTTTATAAGAAATGTCCTCGATAAAGAATATACGACGCGACGAAATACGAATACTGAAGGTTTTGGTAGTGGTTTTTTCCCGAGAGATTTTACAAGGTTTATCGGCGGGAGCGTAACTTACACTTTCTAAGCGGAACTACTGTCCTATACGAAGGGAAAGCGAAGCTGCTTTCCCTTGACGTTCCTTAAAACGCTGACATACACAGTGTACTCTTTCAGTGCAAGATGGTTCAACTCGACTGGCGTTTGACCAGAGTTGGGCGAAAATTGCTTACCCTCCTTCGGCCTTTTTCTATACGGTACACTATTTCACTAAGCATTTGATGAAACGGATATTGTATTGTAGTTAGCTTCGGATAGCTCAGTGTTGATATCATATGATTGCCGAAACTAACGACGGCTACTTCATGAGGAACTCGTAAGCTCATCGATTTCAATGCGTTTATCACACCATAGCCAGCGAAGTCGTTTTCTGTGATAACAAAATCAGCTCGCTTAAAAAGCTGCTCATTATCTAATACAAGGTTAAGAACACTGTCGATATCACACTTTTCTAATGCCATCGTTTTAAACTCAAGTGGGGCATTGTGGCTGCTCAAGGCGCCAATAATACCTGAAAACCTCTGCGCGCTTGCATGATTAAGTTGAGCTGAATGGACTACGATTCCAAATCTACCCCCATTCTTAAGGGCTTCTGTAGCTTGAAGCACGCCCGCCTCTAAGTGATTAAAGTTAACACTCTGGTATGTAGCTTCCGTTAATGGGCGATCAATACAGTAAAGGTGAGGATGGGTTTTCACCCAGTTATTTAGTTTTTGCGATGATGACTGTGAATGACAAAGCACTATTCCAGAACAAGCCATAGCATTGAGTTCATCAATACATTTTTTCTCCTCATTTTCATCGTGAGCAGTCTGCGCAATAAAAGTAGAAAGTGGTGATCTATGGTTCGCTTGGCCTAATCCGTTGAATTCATGACAGTCGAACGAAAAGTGGGGGTAGATGATTCCCATGGATGACGTTCGGTTTTGCACTAAGTCTCTAGCGAACGCGTTTGGCTTAAAATTGAGGCTATCTATCAGGTGCTGAATTTTTGTTTTTGTTGACAGTTTAACTTTTCCTTTTTCATTGATAACACGTGATACGGTTGCAATTGATACATTTGCTAGCCTTGCAATATCTTTAATGGTTACGGGTTGTGTGAGCATAGCAGCAAGCCTCTCAAAAAAGTTAAACCGATAGACACTAACCTTTCTGCACTCTCACGCCTTACTCGCAATGAGGTACGTTATTATATTAAACATAATATGTATTAAAATATAGCATGTTTAATGTTGAATCTGTGCCGATTGGAGTAATAGGCGCCACAACGAGAAAGGCGAGCATTAGCCTTGAATATGGAAAGAACGTTAACAGCACGTTTATTTTTGGTTGCAGTAAATTCAATATAAACATAATATGTTTATATTAATAGTACAATCTGGATGGAAAGAAGTGATACGTCCTTTACGATTTGGAAGCCCTAGCGTAAATGTTTCTTTTTTCGCTATTGTCGCGGCGTTTGGTGGTTTTGTTTTTGGTCTTGATGCAGCAAATATATCTGGCGCGCTTCGGTTTGTCAGCGCTGAATTTGAGTTGGACTCTTTACAACAAGGGACACTCGTAGGCTGTGCACTGCTCGGCGTTATTCTAGCACTATTCTTCACAGGGACTTTTTGTGAAAAATTTGGCCGGGCCAAGGTACTCCTCGCTATTGGTTTTACCTACTCACTTTCCTCTCTTTTGTCTGCTTTTGCCGTAAGTTATGAAATGTTACTAGTAGGGCGTTTCATAGGTGGTGTGGCATTTGCGTCTATTACGGTGTCTGCCATGTATATAGGCGAAATCGCTCCAGCTCATCAGCGCGGTAAGTTTGTATCAATCAACCAATTCATGATTGGCCTAGGCCTACTAGCTGCATACGTCATTAACTATTTTTTGGTTAGTTCACTGTCAACCTCTAGCTGGTTGACTAATGACAACATATGGCGAGTGATGCTAGGTGCTGAGCTTGTTGCTAACGCAATATGGATTGCCCTTATCTTTTGTATTCCCGAATCTCCTCGGTGGCTCGTAAAGAAAGGCAGAGAACGTGATGCACTTGCTATTTTTGAGGTTATTTCACCAGTATCAAATGCAAAAGTGCTACTTAACGAAGTGAAAAGCTCACTTAGCGAAGATGCTGATATGCGTACGATTTCGCAGTTGAAATTATTGTTTAGCCCTGCGTTGCGTTTTGTAGTGTTAATTGCGGTTGCCTATGCTTTTGTACAAGGTGCTACAGGCATGAATGCTGTATTGTTTTTTGCTCCTATGGTCTTTGAACAAGTAGGAATGAGCGTAGAAGATACTTTTATGCAAACCATATCTACTGGCGCCGTTGGCCTTGGAGCGACACTTATCGCTATTGGATTTGTAGAAAAGTTGGGGCGAAGAACACTGACTTTGGCAGGCCTTGCTTTGGTCGTTATCGCACATGGTTCAACTTATTTAGGTTTCAAACAAGCGCGCTATTACTTTAGTGATAACGCTATGGTGCAATTGACGGAGTATTTTGAAGATAACGCCCTCTCAATTGAATCAATTGCTCCTCTCTCTGGTAAAAGTTTTAACTCTGACGTAGCGCTTAAACAAGAATTAACTAAGCATCTAGACAAGAAGACACTGCCACTTGTTAGTGGCACTATTATTGAAAAAACGATAAATGGCGTAAATGCACCGCTAGTATTGTTTGGTATTTTTGCTTTTCTAGCAGCTTTCAATTTGTCTATAGGCCCAATTATGTGGGTGATCTTCTCCGAAATTTTTCCAAATAAGGTTCGCAGTGTCGCTTTGCCTTTCGCCGCGCTTGTACAAACCGTATCTTCATGGTCAATACAGCAGTTCTTCCCGTGGCAGCTCGACAATATGGGCGTGGCGAGTATCTTTTTGCTTTATGCTTCTGTTGGCACATTTGGTTTCGTCGTTATGTATTTTTTCTTACCAGAAACTAAAGGTAAAACCATTGAGGCCCTTGAGCTTGAGCTTACCAATCGTTCAATGACTACAGAGAAGAGATGACCATGAATACAACATCTATTTCGACATTTGTGGTTGATTGGGGAACCAGTAATTTTCGTCTTTTCGGATTGGGTATAGACGGAACAGTAATTGATACTCTAGAAGCTCCAATTGGTGTGCTTCAGATACAAGGAGCAAAGTTTGCCGAAGCTCTTCAAGCTAAGTTAGAAGAGATGACATCCTGTTACCGTCAAACACCCGTTATCATGGCTGGAATGGTTGGTTCTGCATCCGGGTGGCACGAAGTCCCCTATGTTGAAACACCTGTGACTGCATCAGACATTGCTGAACATGCCTATTCTTTTGAACTTCCTTGGGGGGCGAAAGCATTTATTCTTCCAGGTGTTAGTTATCGCGCTTCGGCGCTGTATTGCGATGTAATGCGTGGAGAAGAAATTCAAGTATTTGGTCTTCCATTACTGACTAATTCAAACAACATGCAAGTAATTTTGCCTGGTACGCATAGCAAACACGTAAAGATAGTTGATGGCGCAATTTCAAGCTTTTCAACATTTTTTACGGGGGAGCTTTACGCGCTGCTAAGTCATTATTCATCGGTAAAACCACCAGTACCATCAACATCGGTTGTTAATGACGATGCATTTCTAAAAGGCGTTGCAAGAACCAAAGATGGCGCTTTGCTCAATGATATATTTTCTGCTCGAGCATTAAGGCTATTTGGGGAACTTGCTGACAATGAGGTGGCTGATTATCTTTCTGGCATTTTAATTGGGAACGAACTCCATAGTTCAATTCACAAAAATGTGTACTTGGTGGGCGAAGACAGGTTGTGCAAACGCTATGCCCTGGCTGCCAAAGAACTTGAAATTGAAACGCACTTTTTTTCAGGAAATACATGTTTTCTAAATGGCATGTCAAGGATAACAAAGGAGATCAAGTGTGACTAATGAAGCAAAAATAGAGGTGCCCCTAATTGCGATTCTACGCGGAATCACGCCGTCTTCTGTACTAGATGTGGCCAAGGTGTTAGTTGAAGCAGGGTTCACGAAAATTGAAGTTCCACTAAATAGTCCATATGCGTTAGAGAGCATAAGCATGCTGGTGAGTGAATTTGGTACAAAGGACTTTGAACTTGGTGCAGGAACCGTAACAAGGCTGGAGCTTGCAGAGGACGTAATGGAAACGGGTGCAAATCTCATCGTTACGCCTAATTGCAATACGGATGTTATAAAAACAGCAGTAGATGCAGGGTGTGTAACATACCCTGGTGTTGTTACCCCTACAGAAGCTTTAAATGCCGTACATGCGGGAGCAAGCAACCTTAAGTTATTTCCTATCTCAATGGTTGGCACAACGGGGATGAATGCGCTTAAAAGCGTTTTGCCTTCACACATAAAGCTTTTTCCCGTGGGCGGGATCGACGCTACAACTGATTCTATGGCACCTTTAATTGATCGAGGCGCGAGCGGGTTTGGGTTAGGCTCTCAGTTATACAAACCCAATATGTCATTGGAGCAAATTCGAAAAAAGGCACACGCATTTGTTGATACGTATAAAAAGGTGACTGAGCTGTAGATACCAAAAATGCGGCCACAATTAAGAATATCTTGGCGTTTTTGACACTTTCATATAGTGTTGTGAATCAGCGCTTTTATTCCTTTGTTACTGTCTCGTTACCAACAAATAAGGTTAATGGCGACATTTAATGAAAGGTGTTATGATTTAAGTTGTCATATGTTTAATGAAATCGGATTCGATTAAATGAATGAATTAGTTTATTACGATTTGAAGCGCGCAGCTAAAATGACGCCAAGCTTGTCTGTTCAAGTGGCTAAAGAGATAGGCCGTCGTATAGTAGCAGGCTCTTTAGAGCCAGGAACGCTTTTAGAGGAAGAGAATTCTCTAGCAGAACGTTATCAAGTTAGTCGTGTTGTTATTCGAGACGCGGTCAAAATTTTGGTCGGAAAAGGGTTGTTGGACGTTCGACGAGGGATCGGAACAAAAGTACGCCCTCGCAGCGAGTGGATTTTGTTAGATGATGATGTACTTGCTTGGCATATTACTGCGCCACCTAATGAACATTTCATCAGTCAATTAATGGACGTTAGGTTAGCGTTTGAACCTAAGGCGGCTCGGTGGGCTGCAGAACGTGCAGACCCTGAATCTCTTAAGGAGATCGAAAATGCCGTTGTGCGTATGGAAGAAGAGTCAGGGTCATTAGAGAAGTTTATTGTTGCAGATGCACTATTTCATCAAGCTGTATTGCGTGCAGCACACAATGAATTTTTAACGTCTATGGAAGGTATGATTTACTCTGCGCTGTTAGTGAGTGTTCGTATAACTAATCAAGACCCCCGTAAAAACAGTGATTCGGTTAAATTCCACAGAGACGTTTACGAAATGATAGCCAAAGGAGACGGAGAAGGCGCAGAAGCGCTCACTGAAAAACTCCTTAACGATGCAATCAGAAGGCTGAAAGAAGCGTTTGGCGATAGTTTTAGGTAAGTATTGCGTTCTTTTTCCTTTTGAAAGCCAGTGTTGCATTTATAACACTGGCTTTTTTATCTGTACTAACAGTGTCGCTATTGATTGCAGACTTATTACGCCATGAAGCGTAAGTGAGCATCACTTTTCTCTCCCCAGTTTTCTTCTGCTTTTTATCGTTCAACTTTTTATTAACAAATACCACTGTTCACTTTACATTTAAACATAGTATGTTTAAATTCATTCTACTAAGAGGCTGATGAACAGCGGTTTCAACGTGGCATCTGTGGGAGTGGAGTAGGTTAAATGCCAGCAATAGAGTTATTTAAAAAGTCAGTATCAATAATCTTAAGCAGTATGTTGGTGTTTAGCCTAAGTATGGGGGCATCGGGCGCGTCACTATCGGGCAATAATACGCCTCCTAATCAAAAAGTTTCAAACAATGAAGAAAGGCGGGCTAATGTCTTAGTGCTTATGTTTGACGATATGCGATTTGACACGTTTTCTTATCGGGGAGGACCGGTAAATACACCCAACATAGATGCTCTTGCTGCTCAAAGCACACGCTTTGACAACGCAATGTCGACCACCGGGTTATGCTCTCCTTCACGCGCTGCGTTCTACACCGGTAAGTGGGGTCATAAAACAGGGTTAGATGATAACGTCGAGTTGTATCACACACGCTTGTCGGAGCTCGATTTGAGCGAAGGCGGGCTTATAAAAAAAGCGTCTGAGGCTGGGTATTTGGTAGGACATGTCGGAAAGTGGCATTTAGGAGCACGCGGTACTGAGCTGCGCGGAGCCGAAATTGACCTTGCTCATGGCCATGAACCGAGAGAGCGCTTCACTCGCGTGTATACACCCACTAACAAAGTTGCTCAAGTAAAAGGTTACTACCAAGGAAAACTCGATGCTAACAATGAAAAACACGAGTACTACAAAACACTTAGTGGGACTTATCAAGATACTGAAGCGTATAAAAAAGTAATTGCAGGTAAAGCAATGCTTGCTCAGATGGCGAAAGATGATCGTCCTTTTTTTGGCGTGATTAGCTTTAACCAACCGCATCCCGCCTATCGTGTCCCTGAGCCATATGCCAGTATGTTTGACCCGCAGGAACTTGAGCTTCCGGGAAATCACCTTGCAATCAGAGTTAAAAAGCCCTTGGCACAAGACGGTATTTGGTGGCCTTGGCATGATGTGGGGCATATGACTGATTTGGACTGGCGCAAAGCCCGAGCCCACTACTATGGCGCAATTGCAATGGTTGACCATCTCATTGGCGAATTAATTCAACATGCCAAAAATGAAGGTATTTATGATGACCTGCATATTGTTTTGCTTGGTGATCAGGGCTCTATGTTGGGGGAGCACTCGCTCTATGACAAAGGGCCTTACGCATACGACGAACTCATGCGTATGCCACTTCTTATCAAGAGCCCTCGCATAGCTCCTCGCACTATCAAGCGCCAAGTATCGCTTATTGATGTCACGCCAACACTTACTGAAATTATGCATTTAGAGGGGAGTGAAGACTACGATGGGCATAGTTTACTCCCTCTCATGCTTGAAGGAGATAGCGCAGAAGAAGGGCAGCAAGACAAAGCGCTGTACGCTTACGAATGGTACAACGGCGCATGGTTCGGTATTCGCGCAATACGCACCCCTGAATATAAGTTTGTGTGGAACCCAGGAGAGAATCTCGATGAGCTTTATGATCTAACACAAGACCCTGGTGAAATCACTAATCTCATTGATAGTGACGCTCATAAAGATGCTCGCGCACATATGATATCGCTTCTTATGTCTGAGCTAGAGCGCATTGACGACCCTTCGTTAACAAAACTTGTCTATCACGCCAAACACTATATAAAGGACACAGAAAATGAAAAAACGCGCCATTAAGCTGCTGGCGGCTTTGAGTTTATTGTCAGCGAGCACAGCTTTAGCTAAAGATGTCGAGCGCCCTAATATCTTGGTTGTTATTACTGACGATCAAGGTTACGCGGACGTTGGCTACCATGGTTTTGACAGTAACGTTAAAACACCAAATTTAGATGCCCTGGCCAACAACGGCGTACGTTTTAGCTCTGGCTATGTTGCACATCCATTCTGTGGTCCGAGTCGCGCAGCGCTTATGACTGGACGTTATCCTCATAAAATTGGGGCAGACTTTAACCTGCCCGTAGATGGCTCGACAGTCGGCATTGATACAAATGAAATGTTCATTAGTAAAGCACTTCAAAACTCCGGATACTATACCGGTGCCATTGGAAAGTGGCACCTTGGCGAACAAAGTTCATATCAACCAAACAGTCGTGGTTTTGACGAATTCTATGGATTTTTAGGTGGAGGGCATAAATTCTTTCCCAATGAATATCAACCGCACTACGAAAAAGTTAAAGCTTCTGGGGTTAAGCGCTTTAATGACTACATCACGCCGTTAATGCGTAATGATGAGGAAGTAAAAGAGACAGAATATCTTACTGATGCATTCACCCGTGAAGCGGTAGATTTTGTTGCTAGGGCTGGCGAAAAGCAGCAGCCTTTCTTTTTGTATCTTGCATACAATGCACCGCACGTGCCTTTAGAGGCGAAAGAAGAAGATCTCGCTCTTTTTTCGCATATAAAAGATAAAAAACGTCGAACCTATTTAGCAATGGTTTATGCAGTTGACCGCGGAATTCAAGAAATAGTGAGCACACTTAAGAAGACAAGCCAGTATGAGAATACACTGATTGTTTTTGTTAGTGACAATGGCGGTAAGCGCAAATGGGGCGGGGTAAATTTGCCGTTGAGGGAAGGCAAGGGCAGTGCGAGAGAGGGCGGACATCGCGTTCCCATGTTTTTTCATTGGCCAAATGGTTTTAAAGGCGGCGTTCAATATGAAGCACCTGTATCAACACTCGACTATTATCCTACTTTTCTAGGGTTGGCGAAAAGCAGTGTTCCTGACGGAAAAGTACTTGATGGAAAAGACATACTTCCTTTCATAGCAGAGAATAAAAGCGCTCGCGAAGGGGAGAGCTTGTTTATCATGCGACATCGTAAGGGGGCTCACGATGTTTCTATTCGTAGAGATGACCTTAAAGCTGTTCGCACTACTACGACCGGTGGTTGGAAACTCTATAATGTCGCTGAAGATATGGGTGAAACAAGGGATCTAAGTAAACAGTATCCACAAATTCTTGCTGACATGGTGAAAGATGCAGGTCATTGGGCATGGTCAAACAAAGCGCCGCAATGGTTCCACATTCATAAAGAAGGTGACGATTGGCGAAGTGAAGATATGCCGAGATATGGCGAGACGTTCGAACTAGAGTAACGTTCTCTTTCTTAGTTAAAAAAACGGTATCTAGTTAGATACCGTTTTTTTGAGCTTTTCCGCTAGCATCAATCTGGTTCAATTAACGCACATACTAAAAAGCCTGCTTAAAACGCAGGCTTTGGTGCAAACATATGTTGTCTATTATTGCCATATTACCGGCAAGAACACACTCATCTCGGCTTCTCCGCGATTGCTCCAAGCAAAATAAGGCACAAACTGGGTGTTTTGGGCTTCAAACTTTGGCTGTGAAACATCGCGATACATACCCTGAGACCTGTCTTTACGTATCAAAAGCTCTCCATGTATGGTCGTAATACCTCCCAAAAGAGAGGGCTGCTTTTGCACGTTCAAGTCTGATTTGCTAGGTAAGTAGACGTCAGTAATACGAGTAGATTCAGGCAAATCAGGGGATTCTACGCAATATACAATGGGGCCGCGTTTGACGGCGACTTGGTTGCGCACTTCTTCAATGCGCTCGTGCCCTTCAATAAGTTTAATGTGCATCGGCATGTCTAGCTCAATAACGTCACCGGCTTTCCAGTGTCGAGTAATGGTCGCAAACTCACCCGGGACAAGCGTAATTTCAACTGCTTCTCCATTCACCTTTAATGAATTATCTTTGGACCATTCTGGAATGCGCAGCATGATATCAAACGCTTCACTTTTACATTCTTCGACAGCTATCTTTACTAAACCTTCCCATGGATACTCAGTACTTTGGGTAAGTTTTAGCACAGAACCATCAAGCAGTGCAGTGGTCAGTGTGTTTGCGCCGTATAGGTTCACTGAAATGCCGTTGTCACACAGGTTATATGCCCAAAGAGACGCTTTAGCGACGGTACGCACCAGATTTGGCGGACAGCAGAAGCAGAATAGGTAAGGTTCGCGATCTGGTGATTCAGTGTTCATATTTTCATAGTCACGCGCATCATGTATTTTGCGCAGTGGGTTCGCATAGTAATACTTGGTGCCGCAAACGCTAATGCCCGACATCATAGAGTTGTGCATAACCAGTTCCATAATATCGGCATATTTCGATTCACCATGAATACCCAACATCCTGTGACTGAACATGGCATTGCAAATGTTTGCGCAGGTCTCGTTGTATGCCGTCAAGTTCGGCATCATATATTCGTCTATAAAGCCCTCTTCAATCATATCTCTACGAGGAGATGCGCCATAATGAGTTTGTCCAACAGCGCCAGTGGCGTACATTTTCTTTTGTGTTACGTTTTCCCACAAACGATCTAGCGCATCAATAAGTGCTTTTTCACCTGTCTCGGCGTAAACGTCGGCAGCGCCTGCGTAATAATAAAGGGCTAATACGGCGTGGCCTGCCGCTTCTGTTTCTTCACGCAGAGGCACACGCTCTTGCACCATATCTCCAATAGGGTAGCCAACAGTTGTTGAATCGTGCACCATCTCAGATTGTCCACGATTGTTAATGAACTGCTCGGCCAGTTTAAGGTAATCCTTATTGCCTACTGTGCGATACAATTCCACTAAACCCATGATTTGTGTTTGATTAAATCCGAAACGTCGAAGCGCGCGTGGATTGGGTCCAAAAGTTGCCACCAACAGATTGGCGTTTTTAAGCGCAATATCTAAGAAGTTGGTTTTACCTGTCATGCGATAGTGTATACATGCTGCAGTGTAGAGATGACCGCAGTTATACATTTCGTGATATTTACGGTTTGAAAAATGTGCGATGCCATGAATTTGGATGTAAGCATGCAAATAGCCATCGTCTTCTTGCGCCTCTGCGATTACTTCTAAAATCTCATCCATTTCTCGAAGTAGATTTGGATCGCTGTTAAGGCCATACATATAGCATGCAGCTTCCATCCATTTGAAAAAGTCTGCGTCATGCCAATATTCACCATCGAACTTGCCCTCATAGTCGCCATTCACTTTCTTAAAGTTATTCAACGCATGGCCAATCTCACCAGTGAGCAAACTTCCCATGTAAGGAATCATGGACTCTTCACATAACTTTGTTTTTTCAGCCCAAAAGCCGTCAGTCCATTTACATTGGCCCATGGAGATAGGCCTGAGTTTCACATTTGGGCTATTTGACGTATCAACTTCTGTTTTGTTGAGCGTAAACTTATGTGGCATGGAAAACCTCACTACTGATAACTGTTTTTCATTATTTTGTAATAAACATAGCATGGGGCATCAACAAGCTTGCCATATAAAAAACTGTCAATGCGTGCTATTTAACCGTTTCTTATCGCAACACTGCCAGAAAAGCGCCAAATCACCACACATATAACAAACAGAGAAATAGGGTGTTTAGCCTATTTATTCGTTTGATATCAAGAGATTCTTACCCGTGGATGGCAGGTAACGATATAACTAAGATTAATATAAACATATGATGTTTATTGGTTCAAGGAGTTTCAACCTCTGCCAGGCCTGTATTTAAAGCTGCGGGTAGTGAATAGTGCGATTCATTATTCGTGATTGTGCTGAATTTGTGGCGACGATTTATGCGTTCTCGTCATTAACCCTTAAAAGTATTTGAAATATAAACATCATATGTTTATATTTGTTGTATAATTCTAAGTTGTAGTGATTAGGTCAGACGGTAACCACTGTTGGCTATCGCAATAGTTGAGTTTTTAAATGAAAATTGAATGCATCAAAACCTATCATCTTAGGTGTCACCTTGAGCAGCCTTTCGGGTTTTCTCAGTGGTCTTATAATCAACGAAACGTACTTATTGTCCAGGTTATCGCAGAGAATGGTGTCAGTGGGTGGGGCGAGTGCTATGGACCTGCAGATGTTATCCAAGCTGCGGTGGATAAGTTCTATGCACCACGAATCATAGGGCATGACGCACTTTCAACAGACGCATTATGGCACTACATGTGGCGTGCCTCGTTGGATTTTGCAAGAGCTGGAGTGATGACTGCCGCTATGTCAGGTATTGATATGGCGCTGTGGGATCTGAAGGGCAATGCGCTTGAACAAAGTGTTAGTACACTTATGGGAGGGAAGTGCCGAGATACCATACCTTGCTATGCAACGGGAATGTACTACATCGATTTACCCGAGGACAAATTGCTGCCTCACTTATTGGAAGAAGCGCAAAGTTACGTTGATGAAGGTTATACAGCATTAAAAATAAAAGTTGGTAAAAACCCAGAGTTTGACATCCGTTTCATCCGTGCTCTGCGTGAGCGGTTCCCAGATAAGATATTGGCAGCCGACTCAAACCACGCTTTTGACTTAAGTGAAGCGGTTAAGGTTGCGCAGGTTTTGGACGAGTGTAATTATGCTTGGTTTGAAGAGCCTCTATCGCCAGAACACGTAGCACAGTTTAGGCAATTGAGTGACAAGTGCATAACGCCTATTGCGACAGGCGAGTGTGAACAAACACGTTTTGGTTTTCAAAAGTTACTTGTATCTGGCGGTGTCCAGCTTGTACAGGCTGATTTGGGATACTGTGGAGGGCCAAGTGAAGCCCTTAAAATTAGAACGCTGGCCTCCTCTCATGGCATAAATATGATACCGCATGTATGGGGAACACAGTTCAATCTGGCAAGTGCATGTCACTTTTTGGCTACTGCCTATCACGAGCCAGGTCGCGCTGAAGAAAAGCCACTTTTCTTAGAGTATGACCGCACTGAAAACCCGTTACGGGACGACATATTTTCGCAAAAAGTAAGGGTCAAAAATGGAGATGCCCATGTTCCGCTCGGTCATGGTTTGGGCGTGGAAATTGATATAGACGCAATGCAGTCCTTTGTGCTTTGCAAAACGGAGACAATATGAATCATACGTTTAATATGCTCATCAACGGCGAATTGGTAGGGGCAGAGAAGCACTTTCCAGTTCTTAACCCCTCTAATGGGCACGTTATTGCGCAAGTGCCAGATATTTCAGAAACTCAGGTTGTAGAAACGCTAGCGCACGCCAATGAAGGCTTCAAAACATGGTCATCTACACCACTTGCTAAGCGCGCAGAGCTTATTCTTAACTATGCGGCAGTGCTCGAAGATAATGCCGAAGATATAATTGCGCTACTAATTGAAGAAACTGGTAAACCGCGTGACAATGCGGAGTACGACTTCGGCATGCTGACAACCTGCTTGCGTTTTTTCGTTGAAGAAGCCAAACGTATCGAACAGCCCGTGATTGTTGACCCCGAAGACCGTTTTCATCACTTTATTCAGCGTCAGTCTTTAGGGGTGGTTGTTGGATATTTAGCGTGGAATTTCCCGCTATTGAATTTAGGTTACAAGTTAGCGCCGTCGCTGGCATCAGGTTGTAGCTGCATTATTAAGCCGTCACAGGTCACGCCGCTTGCAACACTAAAGTGTGCTGAACTTGCCCATCAAATTGGCTTTCCCGCAGGTGTAATTAACGTTATTACCAGCAACAATTACGATAACACAAACCCACTTTTGACAAGCGAAACGACAGCACTCTTCACGATGATCGGTTCAACGCGTGCGGGCGTCAATGCTATGAAAACAGCTTGTACAAGCGTGAAGCATTTTTCAGTCGAGCTAGGCGGAAATGCGCCTGTCATCGTTTATGACGATGCAGATTTAGATAAAGCTGTGACGGATATTGTCAATCTGAAATATGGAAACTCTGGGCAAGTTTGTGTATCGCCCAACCGCTGCTTTGTGCATGAATCATGTCTCGTTGAGTTTATCGATAAGGCTGTGTCGCACGCTAGCGGTATTACGCTAGGAACGGGCAGCGATGCCGAGCGTCTCATGGGGCCGTTAAGTAGTGAGAAAGAGCGTAGCCGAATTCTAAATCTCATTGAAAACGCCGTTGAAAGTGGAGCTAACGTTGTTCTTGGGGGCAGTGTGCCAAAGAACAAGACGGAGGGTTTTTATTTAGAACCGACTATTCTTTCAGATGTTAGCGAAGACATGGACATTGCGAGTACCGAAGTTTTCGGGCCAGTTTTGTCTATTATACCGTTTTCAGATACCGACGATATTATTGCAAAGGCAAACAACACAGAATTTGGACTAGCCGCTTACGTCTACACAACCAATTTAAACAGAGCCTTTAAGGCGGCAAAGCAAATTCAAGCGGGCAGTGTATGCATTAATGAAGCTCACTATTCAGTGCAATTACCTCATGGTGGTCTCAAACAAAGCGGTGTTGGAAAAGACTGCTCAAAATATAGTTTACAAGAGTTCTATACGAATAAGCGCATTTCAATCTTAATGGATTAGCTGTGTGTTAAATACTAGGTTTACCAAATTGTAATTGAGTGTGTGGACCTGACTTATTTAACCCCCTTCATGTATTGGAGGGGGTTATGTTTTTGGCTTCAGAAAATGAAAGGGTATCGCATTACAAGGAAAATCAGTTAAGGCTTTATGCTTAATTCAAAAAGCTGAATGTCGTCGATATACGCTTCGCCGCCTTGTGGCTTGTTGCTAAAGTAAATAGTGATTTGAGTTGTTTCACTTGCAGTCTTAAATTGAAGGCTTTTTTCGTGCCAGCGATTAAAGAAAAATCGAGTATCGAATTTATTATCGTTATAGGTACTGACTAGCCCCTTACTTTTAACGCCAAAATAGGCATTAAACCACTTGTCTTTTTGATTGGTGCTAACGCTGTTGGCAGTTGCTGATAACAAATAGTGCGTATTGGGTTTAACATCTACTATCATTTCCATGGTACCAGGCACTAACAACGCAGCCGCGTTGCCGTTTGTGTGCTCTATTAATGTAATCGGGCCTTTCCAGTTACCCACCCCCGAACTAAAGTTGCCGTTATCAATCAAGTTGATACGAGGTGGACACGTACCTTTACCTTTTTCGTTATTTCGCTGGTAAACGCGGGCATAGTCAACAACGAAGTCTATTCCCTTTTGACCGTTAAAATACTCTGGTTTTAATTGGGACGGCGGGACTTCCCAGTCAAAGCTCTCCATATCTAACCATGGACGTTGAGGATTGTTTGCAACCCATTTTTTCCCTAGCTCTTCCTTTGATTTACATTGGATCATTGCTCCGTCGATATATATTGCTACAAAGTTAGGATCCCATTCAAAACCGTAAGTGTGGAAGTCGTCAGCAACATTAAAGTCAAAGATATGGTCGTTTTCCCAAATTCTATTGCCATAGGTCTCAGACTGTTTGCGCCAATCGTGAAAGCTAGTGTGAAATCGTTTTGACGACCATCGGTTGTTTGGATTCCATCCATAACTTTCAAACGCATCGGTTTCACCTCCATTGCCTGTAGTCCAATACGAACTGGAAATAGGACCTGGCGCAGCCTTTGCGCGAATTTCCATGTAACCGTAGTGAAAGTAGTGCTTGCCTAATAGCGCCGCGGTTGTGATAGGAACATCACCGTATTGCCATGCACCCACAGAATTACCTCCCCCGTTTCCTTCTGCAAAAAGGTAGTGTTGGTCCCAGCGCGCGGTCATATATAAATAGCCGTCCTCTACTCGAACATTTCGAGGGTCATATTGTGAAGGGGCTCGACCTTTCCATTGGCCATTCCATTCGTCGTTTAAGCCTTGGTTATGCCAAACTTCAGGGTCAAAGCTCGTGCCGTTAAATTCATCACTTACATCTTTGTTAATTACCCACCCTGCATTGTTGTTTGGGTCTGACAGAGGAGGAGGGATATCAGGTGGTAGATGAAAAGGAGTATGCGCACGTGACGATGGTGGTGATTGTGTTGCCAATATGGGGAGTGAAAATACGGTCAGAAGTGAAAAAACATACTCGTTAAAAGCCCAAAATTTCATTGAGATAGTGCCCGATGTTGTTGGTAAAAAAAGAGAAGCGCGGCCGTAGGGCCGCGCTTGTGGCCTAATGCGATAGTGCGATGTTACTGAACTTCTACAGATGAATATTCGTCGATAAGGACTTTTGCGCCGACAGGGAAACCGATGAATTCATAGAAAATAAATACGTCGGTCACTACAGTCCAGTTTTCAGGTACTGACCATTCGCGACTTCCCGTAGCATCATCTACAAATTCAACAAGCTGCCATTCAGTGGTTGGTCTGAGTGTGGCGGTAAAGATGCCCGCCGCATCCAATCGTCTGTCAAACCCTGGCCCTGTGGGACCATCTTGATAGGCAAAAGGAAGTACAATATGACGTAACTGAACGTCGTTTTGAGGCATTTCTTGTAGTTTTACCCACATTGCAAACTTGTATGTCTTGCCTATACTGGCCCCCCCGAGGCCGTACGTTGAGCTGTGCCAATTCCGCTGCTTGTTGAATACTTGCTGCAAGATTCGCGTAAACCCAGAATTCGCATTATTCATGGTGACCTCTAGCGCTTTGCCTGATAGAGCCTCGTCAACCGCAGACACTACGCCATTGGGGATCCAATTTGCCCCCTCACCATCTAAATTAAAATCAGTATTAAACCCAGCTGGGTGTGCTGAAGTGCCAGGTTCGCACATTAAGTTTTTCTCAATGACAACCGTGGCACGCTTACTTTCGACTTGCTCGCTTGGGAATGATCCGGTATCACCCGATAGGAGCTCCACGCTTGCTTCAAATTGAGAACCCACGTTATCTATCGCTCCGGAGCTAAAGCGTCCAAGCCCATCCTGGGTAAAGTGTATGGACTCCGCTAACGGAAAATCAATCTCATTGGTTGAAGACCACTGGTAGGTATACTCTCCGGCAAGCATTTCGCCAGAAGCTGGTTGAGGCTCAACATAAAGGCCTGCTGACACACAGGATGGTGATGTTTTGACGTCCGTTGTAAGGCCATTTTCATCTACGTCAGTGTTAGTCAGGTTTAGCGTGAACTCAGAAAACACCTCTAACGTGACTGTGGTTGAAAGCTCTGGGTTACTTATGCTGGTAACTGTAACCATGGTTTCACCGATAGAAACCGTTGTGATATTGCCATCTTCATCAATAGTAGCAACACTCTCATCTTCTATGCTGTATGCTAGTCGTTGATCGCACGCTTTCTGCGGTAACACGGTGGCAAATAGCCTCGCTTCTTTACCTAATGAAACCCTGATTGGCTCTGCTGCAACACTCTCTACATCATCGAAAATGGCGCTAACGGTAAGCTCAAGAGTGCGTCGAGGCAGGGCTTCTCCTGGGCTCAAAGTAAAACCGTTATCAACGGCAAAGTTAATACTGTAGGTTACCGATGGAGGGTTATCTAAAATACCATCAGGTTCTGAACCTGGTGTCGAGCCAAAATTGTCACGTGTATCACACGTGCTTAAGCGGTCTGAAAATAAATCAGTGTTAACCACTAAATTGCGACCCGATACCGTAAAAGGAGAGATAGTCTGGTTGGGTTGCCCAATAGACGGAGCCTGCGGCGTTCTATAAGCTGGTGTGCTTGTAAATTGCAAATCTGATATGGTGATGTTTCCCTGAATGGGCTCGCCGTCAACGGTAATTCCTGATGCTAAATCAATTGTCTGGTCACCAGTTTCCTCAATCATTTCCGCTGTAATCAGCGGCATTGAAACAACAATAGGAGCATCTGCTTTAAATTCAGGGTCATAACCTTCATCGGTGCCACCACCGCAACCAACCAGAGTCGTCACCACTGCAGCGGCAAAAGCAGATTTTGTTAGTACGTTTTTATGCATCTTACTTCTCCAAAAAAATGAAATTGGCCAGCTTTTTAATCTGGCCAGATAAGTCCAAAAATTAGAAGGTTCCGCGGATACCTACTCTGAACTGACGACCAAACTTGAACAGCGAGGCAGTTCGTTCTTGTGGAATTCCGCTATCTTCGTAAACATTGCCTTCATCTAAGACGATTTCGTTGCTATTAACATTGTTCGGGTTAATGGCATTGGCTGCTGTCACAAAGTTACGTCTGGTGTCATCAGTGACATTGAGTGCATTGAACGTTACCGTAAGATTTTTGTTTACTGCGTATGACGCACTGAAATCGAGCCTATGGGAGTCATCTTGCCAAAGTGATACACCGGATAGGCCTCTGTTAACCAACTGTGTACCTGTGTAACGGTGTGCCAACCTAAGTTGAATCCCGTCTTTTTCATAAAACAAGGTGGCATTTGCAGAATGTCTTGGCGTAAAAGGTTGCGGCAAAGGCTTTAAGAAACGCCCTGATGTGCCTATTTCTACGGGGTCGGACTCCGATTTTTGGTAGGTATAGTTAACAGTTGCTCCCAAGCCCGACCAAATACCTGGTAAGAAATCATAGTTTTGCGTGTAGCCGAGTTCTACGCCTTCAATAGTCGCACCTGAGCCGTTTCTTGATGTGTTGATATTGGCAACATCACATTCAATTCTCCATTGCTCAAAGAAACCTGCGGCAAGCCTTAGCGGGTGGCAATCATCTTCTCCTCCAGGCCTACGGTTCTCATCAAAATCTAGCAATAGATCGGAGCTTTGTAGGTCAACTTCTTCTCTTACGTCACGATAGTGAAATGGGGTAACAACCGTTTCTTCAAAATTGTCCATGTCCTTGTAAAACAAAGCCACAGACAGTAAGCCGGAGTTAGTAAAGTACCATTCGTAAGACAAATCGATGTTATTTGATGTCAGTGGTTTTAGAGCGGTGTTACCCGCGGTTCCAGATGCTAAGTCAAACTGGTTTTCACGGATAAACGCTGAAGGGTTTAATGAGTCAAATCGTGGACGTGTCATTGTCTTTGTCAAAGCAAATCGCACTATGGTTTCTTCATCCATTGCGTAGTTCAACGTTAAACTCGGTAGCCAAATAGATGAAGAGGCATCATCGGTGACCGGAGCCGTTCTCACTTGAACTTCTTGCCCTGTGCCGAATGGCCCAGTGAACGAAGTACTTCTGTCTAGAAATGGCCATACATAACCGGCTTGATTAAATCGTGCCCAAGTTGAAGCATTGGTCGGTACTAGATTACCGTTTGAGTCATAAATCTGGCCTGGTAGTTCGTTAAAAATGAAATTGCCATTTTCGTCTTGAAACACCAGACGATTTACATCAAGGCCGGTTTGTCCATCTGGGCCTACAACTAAAAACTGCCCTGTATTGACATCAAAAGGGATAGTCGCATCGTTGTTAAAATTGTAACCGTGAGTCAGTGCCCAAGCCCAGCAATTGCTCAAATCAGCCTCATTTTGTGGTGGATAGCGGGTGTCGCCATTTGCAATCGGCACTCCTAGAGGGCATGGTTCAAGGTTTGTATTTCCCAAATCTCTTTCGACAAATAGGTTATAGGGGTCGATAACTTGAGGCGCCCTTATATAGTTTATACCGCCTATACCCGATGCTTCGTTTTCATCCCGTACATAACGAACTCCGATATTCCCCGAAAGACGTCCGTCCATAAATTCAAAATTAGCTTTGAAGTATGCCGACATGGTCTCAGTGGTTATTTCGCGAGTGCCTTGGTCACTAAAGCGCACTCCTATTTCAGATGCATCTTTGCCAGATAGCAATTCCAGGGCTTTTTGAGCATCCAACAGCGGCCACCCTCCCCAGAAGGCATTATCTCTGTTCGCTTGCAGATCTTCGCCGTAGTTATCGTAAGGAAAAGCCTCTCCAGAAAGGATATTTGCAACACGAAGTGAAGCTAGCCCCCTCACTTCAAATTCGGAATCAGGATCATCTAAAGCAATAAGATCTTCACCATTTGTTATTGCTGTGTTCTTTATTGATACGTCGCGATTTCTGTGAGCATACTTAGCGCCAAATTCAATACTGGTTAGATTGTCGTTGTTCAGCGCATAGTCAAAGTCGATGAACACAGACTTGTTGGTGTCGACAAATTTGTTTTCTCTAAATGCCAAATTACCAAGGTGGTTGTGCTGCAGGTCAAATGGATTGAAGCGGCTGGTTACGCTATTTGCACTCCCGTCAAATGCATCAAATTCACCGGGTGTTGTCCCCGTGAAATATTCACAGTCTGCTAAAGCCCCCTGAGTGCAGTCATAGCCTACAAGTTCAAGAATATCAGAGGGCATGGCTTCAACCACATTTCTACCCGCGGTTCCCCATGTAGCAGTGCCTATAGTGAAAAATGCGTCTGGGTCTGATCTATCTGGCGTTTCGTCTTCCGAGTTCGAATATCCACCTCTTAGGTTCATAGTAAGGTCATCGGTAAAACTATGTAATACGTCTACTGTGACAACGTTTGTTGTCAGTTCTCTTAAGCCTCGGGCTCTATTAAATCCGCCAGTAATAGAACGGCTGGTCGAGCGTTGTAGCGTGTTAGTTGAGAGGTCCACCACATTCAACGCAACATTGTTGTCATCAGGATGGATTAGAGGTGTCAGTGGCGCAATGTTCATAAACATGCGGTGATTATCGGTAAGTACTTTCTGATTAGAGTGAGTTATATCAATTTGAAGCATGGTGTCGCTGCTTACTTCATATTGAATACCTGTAGAAACGGAAAGCCTATCTCGTTGGTCAGTGTTTAGGTTGTAATTTATAAACTCTCGACCCAATACAAATAAGTCGCCTTCTACTAAGGTTTGTGTGTCTGGATCATAGTTTAAAAGGCTCTCGATGGGGTTGGAAATAGGCTGTCCATCTTCTCCTAGAATAAGTTCACCACTGCTGTCGCGTTGGTAACCGAGAACTCTTATCGGTTGTCCCGTCGCTAAATCCGTCGCGGGCCTCGCCCGGCTTCCTTCATTAAGTGCATCCGCTAATTGAATTGCTTGGTTTGCCCAATCAGTATCAATTCTATCTACACGTGTGTTTTGTCTATCTTTTGTTGCAGTAACGATAAAGCCAAGACGGTCATTGAAGAACTTTTCTGAAAAACTCCCCACAATTCGATAGTCTTCATCGTCAGCGAATTCATTGTGTCGGGCTTCAACGGTGAAGGAGCGCCGAGGTTTGTTTAAAGAGAGTGGGCGAACCGTTTTGAGTTCAATGTTTGCACCAAGCGACCCCTCATCTTGGTCGGCTGCTGCGGTTTTTACTACGTCTATCGATGATAAAATGTCAGCAGAAAATGAACTTAGGTCTACGCTATTATCGTTAACACCATTACCGCCACCTCCACTTAACCCACCAGTTAGGGCTACACCATTAATCGAAACTTGATTCAAAGAAGGACCAGCGCCTCGCACAGAAATTCTAGTTCCCTCACCAGCTTCCTCTTGTACCGTCACTCCCGTAACCCGTGATAGCGCATCCGCGATGTTTTGGTCTGTTGACTTACCTACATCTTCAGCATGTATTGAATCTGAGACACTATCATTGAATCGCTTGGCGTTTACCGATTTCTGCAAACTGCCTTTTATCCCTTGAACTTCTATTACTTCGATATCTGATTCTTTGTCCAAAGCCGCTTTAAGCGGTTTCTTATCGGGCTCTTTGGAGGCATCTTGTGCCCACAAAGGCTGACTCAAACAAGACGCAATCACTACAGTGGTGATTGCATTAAGCTTAAAATTTTTATGCATGTGTTCTCTACCTATTTTGTCTACTTGGTTTGAGCGTTGTACTTCCGTTAAGTGAATGACGGCCTAGCCATTTGGTATTTGCAAATGTGTGTCGGTGCTATCTGTTATCTGATTAACGCATGTTATAAATTCTAACCGCATAAAGTATCATTAGTTTAAACATATGATGTTTGGTATTTCAATTTAAGTTCACAATAAATTAACATTTTGCGTAAAATACAATTCTATCTTTATGAAAAATATGGATAAAAAAATTAACGTAAGTGTGTGTCTTAATGGTTTTTGCTTTGTGAAACATTTTGAGCGACCCAAAAATAGCCGATAGGTATTCGTTATTGCCGCAGTGTTTTAGAATCAATTAACATTTGTAAAACATATGATGTATGTTAAAGTGATACAAATGGAGGGGGTGGGATTACACTAAACAGTGCTTATCTGATTCTGATCTTTGAGAAACACGAGATGTTCGATAAAACGCAAATGAGTACCGTCAAAAAAGACCGCAATTTAAACAATAAAAGGCGGCGATATCTTCTTTACTCAGCGCTAATAGCCGTTTTGCTGAATGCTATTCCTCTGGGAAATGCTTATTCTCGCGAGCCTATCAAAAGTCGTGTTTTGTTTGAGCTCACAGAGGCTCATCTTCCTTTAAAGAATAATAAATTGCGTAAATGGGATGTTGCCACTGTTGCTGATCTCGACCAAGATGGTTTTCCCGACCTACTGCTTAATGACCATGGCTTTAGTGTTAAGGTATTGTGGAATAACAAAGGCCGTTTCGCTAAACCTTACGACCTGATAATGGGGGATATGCATGGTGTAAGTGCAGGCGACTTTGATAAAGACGGTCTGATGGAAGTTGCAGTGTCTAGAGGAGGGGGCTCAGGTAGCAATGCAAGGAATACGAAGTTTTTTCAAGTCGATATGAACCGGGCTATCTCTGCGCTGGAGACATTCGATGAACCTATGCCATTTATGCGTGGGCGTACCGTGAAGTTTGTTGATTTAAATGAAGATGGTTGGCTTGACCTACTAAATTTTGCGTTTCCATCAAGAGAAATGCAAGGGAAAAGCGAAAGCTATATTTTTGAAAATACTAGAGATAGTCAGTTTTCTGAGGTAGCAAAGTTACCACCTGTAAAAGGCGATGGGCAGAAAACGTTAGTCACTGATTTTAATAACGATAACCTTCCCGACTTGATTGTGTACGGTAGTGATAAAGCCAAAGCTTATCAAGCTAATGCCGCTTTTGAGTATGAGGAAGTTACTGACTCCATTTTTCCTTTTCCACTCAACAATGTATCAAGCATTAATGAAATTGATATAGAAAATGATGGTGACTACGATCTTTTTATAACGCGCTCAGTTGAATATCAACCAGGTCAAACATTTTACGACAAGAGCCAGCAGTTATTGGGGTACTACTGGTTGAGAGGGGTTCATCGTTTTCCTCCCTTTGAAGCAGGCCCAGTTATAGAATTCTTTAACTTTCAAAGTCAATGGCCTACCAAAGCGCTTTTTGTCGGTGAATCTGCATACTCATATGCGTTTGACGGTGAAACTCACATTGGTCGAGATATTCGTTTAGTGAATAGCGACGCACTTGGCTTTCCTGATTCACTGGATAAAAAAGGCGCTTACATTGGTTATATCGGTAACGATCAATGGCAGTTGGCAATAGCGACTTTCTCCATATCTACAGGCGTTATCAAAGGGGTAACGGCATTTCCACAAGCGCCTAGACCAGACTCTTTAAAAGACATTGTATTGCAAAACACTGGCGGAGAGTTTAAAGACATATCTCAACAAGCTGGGATAACCTACCGCAACAATACGGTCACATCAGCGGTGGCTGACATCAATAACGATGGTTATAGCGATCTTGTTATTGTACCAAAAGGAAACCTTATCTCCCCCAACTCTGCCTTGGTCTATTTGAATGAGCAAGGTAATGGCTTCAAAAAGGCTTCGTCCCACGGTGTGGTCAGCGCGGAACTTGGCGCTTTTGGGCTTGGAATTGAACCTCTTGATTACGACTTAGATGGTCATGTTGATTTACTCATCGGTAATGAACGAGGTAAATGGCATTTGTTCAGAAATACACTCGTTCAAAACAACTTTTTTGGCTTGCATGTTCCATCTTCTCCCAAAAACAACGCCAGCGTTTTAGGTGCCGTAGTTGAGGCTATTGCATGTGGAAAAGTTCAAAGTAAAAGAGTGGGGCAGACATCTGCAGCCTACTCGTCGAGTGCCAATACGGCCTTGCATTTTGGGCTGGGAAACTGTGAAGAACCAGTTTCAGTGACAGTTACTTGGACCAACAACGAACAAAGTACTAAAACGTTCGACAAGTTAAATACTTACCATAATTGGTAGGCTATGCCGTTGCTTGGGAGTTGTTATGACAAATAGAAGGCTTCACGTAGTAGTGACAGGGGCTTCATCTGGGATAGGGCAAGCCATTGCGAAGCGTTTAGCCAATGGAGAATTCTTGTTAAGTCTGTGTGGACGCAGTGAAGCAAAACTAGAAAAGACAATAACTGCTTTGCCAAACTGTGAAGTATACAGCGAAAGTTTTTGTTTGACTGATGCAGTACTTACCTTTGCTTTTATCAAACGGGCTTCAGAAAAATACGGTGACATAGACATTATCATTAACTGTGCAGGGCTAAACAACGTAAGAAAAAACGGGCTTGAGACTGAGCTTTGCGATTTTGAGTGGTTAATGCAGGTGAACTGTTTTGCTCCAATCCGCTTAATGCAGGCGGCTGTTCCATCTATGAAGCGTCGAAAAAAAGGGGTGATAGTTAATATTCTCTCTTCAGTCTGCCTTTTTTCAAACCCAGGAATTGCTGCTTACACCGCGAGCAAGAGTGCACTTGACGCCTACACGAAGGTGATGCGTAAAGAGTTGAGACTGGACAACATTAAAATGGTGTCTGTATATCCTGGCGGGGTGAACACCGCATTTCGTCCCGGTTTACGACCAGACTACTTAAGCGCCGATGACGTCGCTGACGCCGTTGTGAATTTGCTTCAAACAGAGCAACACGCCCATATACATGAGCTTGTAATTCGACCGCAATCAGAAGAGAACTATGCATAGTTCTGTATTTGCATATTTTTTGAATAAGGACAAAGTAATGAAAAAGCGTAATCACAGAGTGTTTACTTTTTTGGTGCTATGGTTATCTGCTATCTCCGGAGCGCTCTATGCTCAAAATGGTGATAACAGCGATAAAGCACAAGAGCAAAAGAAAAAGCCAAATATTGTTTTTATCTTTTCTGATGATGCGGGCTACGGTGACTTTGGTTTTCAAGGAAGTCAGGTCATGAAAACACCCAACCTTGATAAGTTAGCGTTTGACGGGGTCAGGTTTGAACAAGGCTATGTCTCTGATCCAACTTGCGGACCATCAAGGGCGGGTTTATTGACAGGACGTTACCAACAGCGTTTCGGGTTTGAGGAAAACAATGTGCCAGGCTACATGAGTGAAAACTCAGCCCTAGATGGTGATGAAATGGGGGTGCCCGTTGATGAGAAAATGATGTCAAATTATCTAAAAGAGCAGGGCTATAGCACAGCTTATTATGGTAAATGGCATTTGGGGGGCGCAGATAGGTTTCATCCACTCAATCGGGGCTTTGATGAGTTCTATGGCTTTCGTGGAGGTGCGCGTAGTTATTTTGCCTATGAAGAAGGAAAAGCGCCTTCAAAGTTAGAGTTGATGGAGCGAAACTTTGGTCAATATAAAGAGCCCGAGGGCTATTTAACCGATAATTTAGCAGACGAAGCTATCGATTTTATTGAGCGCTCAGCGCAAGCCGAAAAACCGTTTTTTGTCTTTCTCTCCTTCAATGCTCCGCATACTCCCATGGAGGCCACTGAAGAAGATTTAGCAAAGTTTCCTAATCTGAGTGGTAAAAGAAAGACCGTTGCGGCCATGATGTATGCGATGGATCGCGCCTCAGGTAAAGTATTACATGCACTTGAACGCCTCGGTTTAGAAGAGAACACCTTAGTCGTGTTTACTAATGACAATGGTGGTCCAACAGACATGAATGCTTCTGACAATTTTCCATTGAGTGGGACAAAATCCAATCATTTGGAAGGCGGGGTGAGAGTGCCTTACATCATCAAGTGGCCAAATAAACTTAAAAGCGGTATTACATACCCCCACCCAGTGAGTACATTGGATTTACTGCCTACTTTTTATGTCGCTGGTGGTGGTAATGAAAGTGATCTTACAAATGTGGATGGTGTAAATCTTATTCCCTTTGTTCAGGGAGATAATCTACATGCTCCTCACGATTTTATGTATTGGAAAAAAGACACTCGTGCCACCATTCGCGCAGGAAACTGGAAGCTTATGCGCTTTCCCGACCGCCCGGCAGAGCTTTACTATGTAGACAAAGATGAAAGAGAACTAAGGAATTTGGCGCCTGAAAACTCAGACCTTGTAAAAACGTTATTCAAAAAACTATTCGAGTGGGAATCAACGTTAGAACGGCCGCGCTGGTTATTACAGAGAAAATTTGAAAACTACGACATTGATAGAATGGACCATTATTGGCCAAAGGCTTCTGATGGCGAATCAACGGAAGAAAAACTATTGATTAGGCCCGCATCAGCGCATTGATAAGGCAAACACCTATTTGATTAAAATAACGACCCTTTAACGAAAAAACCAAGCGCACCTTTGACTTGTGCGCTTGTTTGAAAATACAGCTTATTCTTGCGCTTTGGTTTTGGCGGTCGGCCTGTGAGTAAACTCTAGTCTGTTTCCACTGGGCTCTCTAAGCATCATATGTTTTGCAGGGCCACCATAAGCAAGTTCAGGGGCAAACTCAATAACCACGTCTTGGTGTCTGCGCGCAGCGTCGTATATGTTATTTAGCGTATCGAAGCTTTCAACGGTGAAGGCAAGATGATGTAGGCCAACATTATTCTTTCTATTAAATGCTATAGCGCTTTGTGGGTGAGTAACTTGCCACAACGTTAGCAGCATTTCACCATCAGACACAAATACAGATGGATAGTCTGGGTCTCCCCCGGCTACCTGCCACCCTAAAACCTCGACGAAAAAACTAACAGATTTATCAAGCTGAGATACGGTTAAACCTATGTGATTAAACCCTGAGGTAAGAGGGGCCTTTCCCTCACTTTTTTCAGCCTGTGCATTTATAGAAAAGCTCGCTATCAGAAATACGCCAATAACCCATTTTGTCATGATTTTCTCCATGGTGTAGATGAGC
>CAYVST010000033.1:29692-38719 GCA_964454185.1 uncultured Alteromonas sp. | reverse complement strand
AGCTATGCTCACCACCCCCTCAAGATGGCGTGTCTACCAATTCCACCACTTCCGCTAAAATCGTTTTACTCGTTACCGTCGTCTGAACTTGGCACGTCAGAGCCGGTATCTTGAGATACAGGCACATCAGAACCTGTTGAATCTGCCATCGGTACGTCCTGGTCAGCAGGCGTCTCGACCGCGGTTGGAACTTCAATATTGTCCCACTCGTCTTCAGCACTCTCACGGTTAGCTGTCATTGCACCTAACGTAAGGCTAATGAAGAAAAACAAACCCGCCAGAATGGCTGTAGTGCGCGTCATAAAGTTACCTGAACCAGTAGAACCAAACACAGTGTTAGAGCCACCAGAACCGAATGAAGCGCCCATATCTGCACCTTTACCTTGCTGAATGAGAACAAATCCAATCAGCAATAGTGCAACAATTAGGTATGCTACTAAAAGCACTTCGTAAATCATAAATACCTCGTCAGTTTGCCGCTTGGCAAATTGAAATAAAATCTTCAGCTTTTAAACTGGCACCGCCAATTAAGCCACCATCGACATCTTGCTGAGAAAACAGCGTTGCCGCATTATCAGGCTTAACACTGCCACCGTACAATATACGGAGGCCTTGGGCCAATTCTTCGTCTACTTTTTCAAAGTAGCCGCGAATGAATTCGTGTACATCTTGTGCCTGTTCAGGGCTTGCCGTCTTGCCTGTACCAATTGCCCATATAGGCTCGTACGCGACGACACTTTGTTTAAGCTCAGCTACGGTCATAACCGAAGTCAATGCATCAAGCTGTTCTGAAACGTAAGATTCTACCTTACCCGCCTCTCTAACTTCTAGAGGCTCACCCACACAAATTATTGGTGTAAGGCCAGCGCTTACGCATTTCTTCGCCTTTTGAGCTACGAGTTGATTAGATTCGCCTTGATCTTCACGGCGCTCTGAGTGCCCTACAATTACGTAGTCACAACCCGCCTCTTTCAACAGTTCAACGGATAACTCACCTGTGTGAGCACCATTGTCTAGATGGCTTACATTCTGAGCGCCAATTGAAAACGATGAACTATTTAAAGCATGAACCAAGACTGCCGGTGCACAAACTACAACTTGCACGTTTGGCGCAATGCCAGTTAATTTTTCGTTGAAGTCAGCAGCGAGTGCTGTACTTCCATTCATTTTCCAGTTGCCAGCTACAAACGGCTGTCTTTTACTATTACTCACAACGCAGACCTTAGCCCTGTCTTTCAAGCGGGCGTGATATTAACTATTTAATTTGTAAGATACAAGCACAAAAAGCGAAAAATCCTGCTATGCCAACTAATTGGCGAGATTACGAACAGTTTCTGCAATATGCTCTGCCCATTTTGCTGATTGCTGTTCATCGTCAGATTCAACCATCACTCGGATTAATGGCTCAGTACCGCTTTTACGTAGTAAAACTCGACCTGTTTTACCGAGCGCAGACTCCGCTTCTTGTTTTGATATCTGTACTAGCTCATGTGCCAAATAATCGATATCTTGATTAGCGTACCTTACATTGACCAATGTTTGCGGGTACATTTCAAAGCCACTTGATAGATCATGTAAATCCATGTGCGATCGCAGCATCGCTGCCAATACTTGTAGGCCCGCTACAATACCATCACCGGTAGAACACATATTTAAATTCAACACATGCCCTGAATTTTCACCACCTATGGCCCACCCCTTTTGCTGAAGCAATTCCATAACATAACGGTCACCGACATTGCTTCGCGCAAAAGGAACCCCCAGCTTACTTAGTGCATTCTCTAGTCCCAAATTGCTCATTAGGGTCCCAACTACACCGCCTTGCATTTTACCATTTTTGAGCGCATCTCGTGCAATGATATAAACAATCTGGTCGCCATCTAGTACATTGCCAAGATGATCAACCATCATCAATCTGTCTCCGTCACCGTCCAGCGCGAAGCCAAGGTCGGCACCAGTTTCTTTTACTTTGGCGACTATGTTGTCCATTGCTGTAGCCCCTACACCATCATTGATGTTTAGGCCATTTGGCGCTGTACCTAGTTCAATCACGTTTGCGCCCAATTCTCGTAACACATTCGGAGCGATGTGATACGTTGCTCCGTGAGCACAATCGACAACAATTTTTAAGCCTGTCAATGACAATTCAGACGGGAACGTGCCTTTACAGAACTCAATGTATCTACCTGCAGCATCATTAATACGTACTGCTTTCCCTAGCTTGTCAGAAGCAACACATGTCATTGGACGCTCAAGCATATCTTCAATAGCTAACTCGATGTCATCATCTAACTTGAAACCCTGCGCCGAGAAAAACTTAATGCCGTTGTCATAAAACGGGTTATGAGAAGCGCTTATTACAATACCGGCTTCAGAGCGAAACGTTTTCGTAAGGTAAGCAATTGCAGGTGTTGGCATTGGTCCTAATAGACCAATATCGATACCCGCGGCAGACAAACCTGCCTCTAAACATGATTCAAGCATGTAGCCAGAAATACGTGTATCTTTTCCAATTAGGACTTTATTTGTTCCTCTGCCAGCAAGAACCTTTCCTGCTGCCCAACCCAATTTTGTAACAAATTCTGGGTTAATATCACTTTCACCAACTTTTCCGCGGATCCCATCAGTGCCGAAATATTTGCGCTGAGTCATTATTATTCCTTATTTAATTGTATTCAGCATTTTAACGATATTTACTGCATCGGCAGTTTCTTTAACATCGTGTACACGAATTATTTGAGCGCCCATCTGTGCCACAATTGTAGCGAGGCAAATACTTCCCGCCAAGCGTTCATCCACTTTTCTATTCAGAAGATGACCAATCATAGACTTGCGAGACATGCCGGCTAATACCGGATAGCCCAGTGACATAATGTCTGGGAGAAATTTCACAAGTGCATAATTGTGCTCTAACGATTTACCAAAACCATAGCCGGGGTCAATAATGATCTGTTCTTTCGCAATACCGGCATCAACGCAATTCTTTACCCGTGTAGATAAAAACGTTGAAACCTCTTCAACAACATTATCGTAAGTGGGGTTTTGTTGCATAGTACGTGGCTGCCCCTTCATGTGCATAAGACATACTGGAACGTTGGCCGATACTGCTGCGTCGAGTGCACCAGGCTCTTGTAGCGCACGCACATCATTAATAAGCGCGGCACCAGCTTTTACCGCTTCAGACATTACCTGGGCTTTACTAGTATCAATAGAAATGACGCAATCACTATTCGCAGCGACAGCTTCAATCACAGGAATTGTTCTGTCTAGCTCCTCCTGTAGCGATACGTCCGGCGCACCCGGTCTTGTTGATTCTCCACCGATATCAATGAAGGTAGCGCCATCCTCTATCATTTTGAGAGCATGCGTTAGCGCGTTTTGTGTCGCGGTATGTCGTCCACCGTCAGAAAAAGAATCAGGGGTAACGTTCAAAATACCCATTATTTGGGGTTGAGAAAGGTCAATGTAGTGGTTACCAAACTGCATGGTTAGCTCACAATAGTGTTAAAACAAATATTCAAACGTATGGCCATGAGAGCATTCACGCTATCCCAGCACGCCTATTTGACAATAGTTTAACGCTTTTTTGATACAAATAAAAAACGCCAGTAAAACTGGCGCTTTTTTACACTATTAATATGAGCTAGCTAGGGATATCGCCCGGCTTACCCACTGATGGCTTGTCAACACCATCACTTTTGACTTCACCATCACTTACAGGTGCACCGCCACTTGGCTTATCTCCGCCAGTAGGACGGCTGTCATCCCAATCTGCAGGTGGGCGCACTTCAGTACGATTCATTAGGTCGTCAATCTGTTTTGCATCAATCGTTTCATACTTCATCAGCGCATCTTTCATTGCCTCGAGAATATCAACATTCTCTTCCAAGATAGTCTTAGCGCGTAGGTAGTTGCGATTAATGATGTCTTTAACCTCTTCATCAATAGCTAACGCCGTTTGGTTAGACATGCGAATTGAGTTAGACGTACCGCGGCCCATAAATACTTCGCCTTCCTCCTCGGCATAAAGTAATGGGCCCATTTTATCTGACAAGCCCCACTGGGTAACCATCTTGCGCGCGATGCTCGATGCACGCTCGATGTCGTTAGACGCACCTGTCGTCACGCCCGCTTCACCTAGTGTCATCTCCTCTGCGATTCGACCGCCATACAAGCTTGATATCATGCTCTCAAGTGCTTGCTTACTCTGACTGTACTTATCTTGTTCTGGTAAATACATAGTCACACCCAAAGCACGACCACGAGGAATGATTGACACTTTATAAACTGGGTCATGCTCCGGCACTAAACGACCGACAATAGCGTGTCCAGCTTCGTGGTATGCCGTGTTCGTCTTTTCTTCTTCAGACATCACCATCGATTTGCGCTCTGCGCCCATCATTATTTTGTCTTTTGCTTTCTCAAACTCTTCCATAGACACAAGACGCTTGTTGCCTCTCGCCGCAAACAATGCCGCCTCGTTAACAAGGTTGGCAAGGTCGGCACCTGAGAATCCTGGCGTACCGCGAGCGATAAGAGAAGGTTCTACGTTGTCTGCAACAGGTACTTTACGAATGTGAACTTTTAAGATTTGCTCGCGTCCGCGGATATCTGGAAGACCAACAACAACCTGACGGTCAAAGCGTCCAGGACGAAGTAACGCAGGGTCTAATACGTCAGGGCGGTTCGTCGCAGCAATAACAATAATGCCTTCATGACCTTCAAAACCATCCATCTCGACCAGCATTTGGTTAAGTGTCTGCTCACGTTCATCATGTCCACCACCAAGTCCAGCGCCACGCTGGCGACCTACGGCATCGATTTCGTCAATGAATATGATACAAGGCGCCGCTTTTCTTGCTTGTTCAAACATATCGCGAACACGTGATGCACCAACACCCACAAACATTTCAACAAAGTCAGAACCCGAAATTGAGAAGAACGGCACTTTCGCTTCACCTGCAATAGCTTTAGCAAGTAGCGTTTTACCCGTTCCAGGTGGACCCACCATCAATACGCCTTTCGGGATTTTACCCCCAAGCTTCTGGAATTTTGACGGGTCGCGCAAAAAGTCGACCAATTCAGACACGTCTTCTTTCGCTTCATCACACCCTGCAACGTCAGCGAATGTAACTTTGATTTGGTCTTCACCCAACAAGCGCGCTTTGCTTTTACCAAATGACATCGCACCGCGACCGCCGCCGCCTTGCATCTGACGCATGAAGAAAATCCATACACCAATAAGCAACAACATTGGGAACCAAGAAATGAAAATCGACGTTAGCAGAGACTGCTCTTCAGGTGGTTCACCGTATACTCTTACGTCGTTTTTGACCAAGTCAGAAATTAACTTGTCGTCGAAGTAAGGTACATTAGTTTGGAAAGTTTCACCTGAACGCTTAGTACCGCGAATTTCGCCGCTGTTACTGATGCGAACCTCACGAATATTTCCCTGTTCTGCTTCTCTTAAAAACGTTGTGTAGTCGGTCTGAGAGCGAGCTGATTCACTGGGTGAAAAACTCTGAAAAACCGACATCAATACAACGGCGATGACTAACCATAAGATTAAATTTTTTGCCATATCGCTCAATGCTACTAACCTCTATAAACCCGGAATGCTGTGTTATTCAACAACTTGCTTAATGAACAACCAAACATATCCGCAACGAAAACCGCTTAAATCAAAGACTACTACACTTTATACCCACAAGCCACCAAATACACCTCACGAGAGCGTGATCTCGACGAGTCTGGCTTACGCGTTTTTATCGTGGTGAAGGATTGTTTTAATGCATTCATGTACTCTACAAAACCTTCGCCTTGAAAGACCTTTATGACGAACGAACCGCCAGGTTTCAACACTTGATGACACATATCGAGCGCTAATTCACACAAATACATCGAACGCGATTGGTCAACCGAGTTATTACCCGCAAGGTTAGGTGCCATATCAGACAACACAATATCTACGGTGTTCCCACCGATTCTGTTCAATAGTGCATCCAAAACCGCATCTTCGCGAAAATCACCCTGTAAAAAATCGACACCCACAATTGGGTCCATAGGCAATATATCGCATGCGATTACCTGACCATTGTCACCGACGAGTTGCGCGGCCAATTGCGACCAACCGCCCGGTGCGGCGCCAAGGTCCACCAGCGTCATCCCAGATTTGATAAGCTTATCTTTTTTCTGGATTTCTTCCAGTTTGTAGATAGCCCGCGAACGCCACCCTTCTTTCTGTGCTTTTTGCACATAATGGTCGCTTACATGTTCTTGTAGCCAGCGTTTACTGCTAGCTGAATGTTTCTTTTTTGTCATTCCAATACATTGTCATTAGGATTGTAGACGAGATGGCGTTAGAATACGTTATTTCAAGCATAAACTAACAGATTAATTGTAAGAATTATTACTTCATGAAACTTTCAAACAAACAAAAACAATTTCTTAAAGGCCTTGCGCATCCTCTAAAACCCGTTGTGCAGCTCGGCGCAAACGGGCTGACTGAAGGTGTAGTCGCTGAAATTGACAACGCCCTTAACCATCACGAATTAATTAAAGTTAAGGTGCCAACAGACGATCGCGAAGAAAAAGCACTGATTATGGATGCGATTGTTCGCGAGACAGCATCAGTAAAGCTTCAAGTAATCGGTCACACGCTGATTATCTATCGCCAAAGCGAAGACTGTAAAATTCAGTTGCCAAAATAAATGAGCGCGAGGTGCCGAACACCTTCGGCACCATAGTCTTTCTGCTTACTTCCCGTTAACATCACGTTAATATCAGTGATTAATATGGGAATAAGAGAACTCTATGACGCTAATGAATCTTACCGCTATTGTAACAGGCGGTTGCTCTGGCCTTGGTCATGCTACTGCTATCGCGCTTCGCGATGCGGGAATGAATGTCAGCTTGTTTGACCTAAATGAAGATATGGGTGCACAACGTGTTGAAGAACTGGGTAAAGACAACACACTCTTCAACAAAGTTGATGTTCGTGATGAGCAGCAAGTACAACAAGCCATTGATGCTACAACACAAGCATTTGGCACAATTTCTTTACTCGTAAATTGTGCTGGCATAGCACCTGCTAAACGCCTGCTTGACCGAGAAGGCAATCCAGCGCCTCTCGGTGATTTTCAAAAGACCATAGACATTAACCTTGTTGGCAGCTTCAATGTAGCACGTCTCGTCGCAGCTACAATGGCGAAACAATCACCCATAAATGATGAAGGTGAGCGTGGGCTTATTGTAAACACAGCATCAGTGGCGGGTTACGAAGGTCAAATCGGGCAAACTGCTTATGCAGCCAGTAAAGGGGGCATAATAGGCTTAACGTTGCCTATGGCAAGAGATCTTGCGCCGCTGGGCATACGGGTAAACACAATAGCACCAGGGGTTATGGGTACACCCATGCTGCTTGCCATGCCTGAAAAAGTGCAAGATGCATTGTCTGCGAATGTTCAGTTCCCCAAGCGGTTGGGATTTCCTGCAGAATTTGCACAATTGGTTATTCATATGGCTAACAACACCTATTTAAACGGCGAGACCATCCGATTGGACGGTGGGCTAAGAATGCCTCCCAAATAATAGGCCCGCCTTCAACGTCTAATTCAAACGCGCGACAGCTACGGCAAGGTGGTTATTTTTTAATCGCATAATTGCGTAGCTTTAGCGTGTTAGCCTTACACACACAATAATAGCTCCCTATTATTTTAAGCCTTAGTGTCATTTCTTACCTTAAGGCGTCAATATGAAACCAATAAAAGCAGTGCTGTTTGCGACTCTGCTCGTTGCTTTGCAGCTGGAAGCTGAAACAAACCAACAAGACACCGACCCGAGCGCTCCTGCTAAAGTTTCAATAGCCACGTACACTCATTCAGATAAACCGTCGCCATCATTTAGTGTCGATGCCAGTTGGCCAACGCTTCCAGATACTTGGATTATCGGTCAAGTGAGTGGTTTATCTGTGGACAGACACGACCATATTTGGATACTCCAGCGACCGAACTCGCTCGGTAAATTTGATATCGGACTTAGCGCTTCGCCCCAAACCGCGCTCTGTTGTGAAGCCGCACCACATGTGGTCCGTTTCAGCCCTGATGGAATCGTAAAGCAAGTATGGGGAGGACCTAACCATGCGCCTACTGTGAACGGTATCAATCAATGGCCTGTCAACGTACATGGATTGTACGTGGATAATAAAGACACGGTATGGATAGCAGGAAATGGCAAAGATGATCACGTCGTTCTAAATTTCACTTTCGACGGTGAATATCTTAGTGCTATCGGCAGCCGCGGAAAAACAAATGGCAATCTTGATAAATCTACTTTGGGTAATCCTTCTGATGTTTTTTACGATACAACGCTTGGAGAGGTTGTCATATCTGACGGTTATATCAACGCGCGAGTAGCTTCGTTTAATGCGGAAACAAAACAAGCAACACAGGTATGGGGAGCTTATGGCGACCTTCCTAAAGGACCGACCAGAGAAGGTGATTTTGACCAATCCCAAGCGGCGTTACCGCAAGCTCAAGGCGTTGATGGCAACAACCCGTTATTTGGCAATATTATTCATTGTATTAACCAATCGTCAGACGGCCTCATTTATGTATGCGATAGAAGAAACAACCGCGTGCAAATTTTTAAACGCCTTCCCGATGGCACCGTGACATTTATGTCGAACCTTATTGTTGCGGGCAATACGGGTGGCACAGGCACCGCTACTGACATTGCTTTTTCACCCGATGAAACATACCTCTATATAGCAGACATGATGAATGGCCGAATATGGATATACGAGCGTTCGTCCTTAACACTTCTATCATCAATAGGGAGAAATGGACGCTATCCAGGCCAATTTACTTGGTTACACAGCATAGACACCGATAGCCAGGGCAACTTATACACCACTGAAGTTAATACGGGGCGCCGTGTACAAAAGCTGATATTTGAAGGCGTAAAATAGCAATGATACTAAATGGAGACATGCTAGTACTTCTCATATCAATGCTGATAACGGGCGCT
>CAYVST010000033.1:0-29592 GCA_964454185.1 uncultured Alteromonas sp. | reverse complement strand
TATTTGGCTGGTTAGTTATTAGCGTAGTTTCAGTTTCCACTGTTCCCTTGGGTACTATGCTCGCTCACCGCTTAGCGGCATCAACATTAAAACGCGCCTTTGGCATTTACCTACTTATCGTTGGCGGTTTCATGTTGAACAAAAGCTTCATTGAATCCACGCAAACAACTTCGCCCAGCACGACGATTATTTCAGCGGAATTAGCGGGTTAATCTATTCGCCATCCCCACCATTAACTATGAGTGCAATATTGTACAATCGGTTTACCGCATGGTAATTGATGGAGTTCTTCGGATATCGTCCTTTTGAACTTATTTTGCCCGCCTCTTGTTCCATTAAAATGGTAATAGCGTCATCGACTGTTTCTACGGTATATATGTGAAACAGCCCTTTTTTAACGGCATCCACAACGGTAGTGTCCAGCACTAGGTTGATAGCATTTGATTTCGGGATGATTACCCCTTGAGTTCCTGTTAACCCTCTATGCTGACAGAGGTCGAAGAAGCCCTCTATTTTTTCATTTACACCGCCAACTGCTTGTACTTCGCCGTATTGATTAATGGAGCCTGTAATTGCCAACGTTTGCAGACACGGAATCTCAGTTAACGCAGAAATAAGCGCAACAAGTTCGCCCAATGAGGCGCTATCACCATCAATATGGCCATAAGACTGCTCAAGAGCAATATTCGCAGATAAGGTTAAAGGGAAATGCTGTGCATACTTGTTTCCCAAGTATCCGTTTAACAGCATGACACCTTTAGAATGTATAGGCTGACCTAATTCAACTTCTCGCTCAATGTCAACAACACCACTTGCACCAGCAAATACGGTAGCGGTTATACGAGCCGGTGTGCCAAACGCAGTATCTCCAATATCAAGCACCGTCAGCCCATTGACTTTACCCACCGCTTTATCTTCTGTTGCAATAAGCACGTGCCCTTCTTTTATATCGTTGAGCAATGCTTGACTGACCCTCCCTGTTCGTCGCTTTTTAGCACTTAGTGCCGTTTTTAAGTGGTCAAGCTCAAGCAGTTTAGCATTTGACTTTTGACAGAAATAAAACGCTTCGTTTACAAGGTCAATGACTTCCGCAAAGTGCGCAGAGAGTTTCTCTTTGTGCTCGGCCATTCTCAATGAATACTCGACCAGTCGCGTCATTGCATTTGCAGTAATGCCTTCAAGCCCTAATGTGTGAAGGTGTGCTCTTACCTTTCCAACAAAATCGAAAATTGCCTGACGTGTAACTGGAATTTCTAGATCAAAGTCGACGAGTACTCTAAATAACTCATCAAACTCATCGTCATAATCTTGCAATGTGTAATACAGATCACGAGACCCCAAAAGCACTATTTTGACTGATAAATCTATCGGCTGAGGGTTAAGCGTAATGTTGTTAACCATACCCACATCTTGCTGAGGTAAATCCATACGCAGTCGCATAGACTTTATGGCCAGTTTTAACGAATCCCACACGTATGGCTGTTCAATAAGCTGGTCAACATCGAGCAACAAATATCCACCGTTTGCACGGTGTAATGCGCCTGGTTGAATCATGCGATAGTTGGTAAACACACTGCCATGTATGTTGGTATATTCAATCTTTCCGAAAAGATTTTGATACGTTGGGTTTGGCTCGTAAATGACAGGAGCGGCATCATCGAGCTTGTTAGACACCAACACATTGGGCAAGAACTGCTCTTCTAGGAATACCCTCTTATCAAAGTCATCACTTTTTTCTTCTTTTTGCTCTTCGTTGTGGATGACTAATATGGCGGTAACGAGTGATGACTTCACTTGTTTTAGGTACTTCATTACACCGAGATCTGACGCGTATTTGTGTTCCAGAACTTTAATAAGTGGCTTAATTCCCTGTTCCGCTGTTGTTTTGTCAAGTTCGCGCAAACGCTCAGAGTTTTCCCGTTTCCACGCAGGCAGACTTAGCAGACTTTCGCTAAGCCTATTTTCCAAGTCATCAATGAGCGAATAAAAACACTCTCTTTCTTCGTCACCTAACGCAGCAAAGTCATTATCACTAACGGGTTTGCCGTTAATAATGGGTGAAAAGGTAATCGACCCATCCTCTTCATAAAGCGCAACATTATTTGCTTGTGCATAGCGCTCTACAGCAGCAATAGCTGCGTCATACTTTTGATCAAACTCTCTTGAAATAGACGCGCGTCGACGCTGATAACCGGGATTATCAAATGCAATGGGAAGTGAGTCTAAAACATCGTCAATTAACGCTGTCATGTCTTTGTGGAAGGCCTTTCCACCGCTTGGAGGAAAGCGCAATACAACGGGTTCACGTTCTTCGTCAAAGTTATTGATATAGCACCAGTCCGCAGGCGCTGACAGTTGATTAACTTGGCGTTCAATATAGTCTTTAACCAAGGTAAAACGGCCTGTAGCCGGCTCGCCCATGACGTACAGGTTATAGCCTTTGGTGTTTATCCCTAAACCAAAGGTAAGCGCTTCTCGTGCTCGTTCTTGGCCAATAAACGTTGCGTTTAGCGCTTCACTGTCTTTCAGCGCGCTGTTAATGGCTCGTCGATTTATGCTGGGCGTCAGTGTGTCAACATCTAACGCAAACAATGCAGTGTCTACAGACATACTTTTCTATCGTTGTTACTTTAGGGTAAGTGAAACCCTAATCGGCAATGGTGTCAAACGCTTATCTAATAGATAGATATATATTGATGCTAAGTGCACAAGAATCGAGCACATCCAAGTAACTCGGTCGATTTATCTCGACGTGTATACTCGGTATGGCGGTCTCTAAAACACAATGGCTTTGTATTTTTGATATGCTGTGTTGTACGCTCTACGTTATGTTGTTTCTGATTTAGAAGTTTCTGAGTAAGAAATAGGACAAACCCAAGGCTAACTGTGAATGATAATTGAGACTCGCATACCCATTTTATTCGTGAAACACTTCTTTTGTTTTGTGGTTTTCGTCGCTCTTTTTTCTGGGAATGCCGTAGCCGAAGTCAATTTTGTTAGCGCCAGTAGTTTTTCTATCACCAACACCAGTACAAGTAAAAAGAATGTAGAGCAAGTCTATTCGCATTTTATTCAGCGTGTTGATAAGTGGTGGCCGAAGGACCATACATGGTGGAAAGGCACACTCAGCATAGAGGAATTTGCGGGCGGCTGTTTTTGTGAACGAAAAGATAACGCTAGCGCTCAGCATATGCAGGTTAGTTTTATTGAACCAGGTAAAAAGGTCGTTATGACTGGGGGGCTAGGACCGTTACAAGAAATGGGCATTTATGGCGCTTTAACCTGGCAGTTTGTATCCCTAGAGAATAATCAGGGTACGCGAGTTACACTTACTTACACTGCGTCTGGGTCCATACACTTCAATGGCAAGATAGCGTCGATGGAAGACGCAAAGCAGTTAGTCTCAGCCGTAGACCAAGTTCAAGCGCAACAATTAAATGCACTGACCGCATTCAGCGATCGAAACGAGTGAGCATCACTTTTAGCCTTCCATCGTTATCAAAACCACCAAAACATGGTTACTTTTCCAGCAACCAAAAATAAAAATGGCGTTACTGCGTGTTAAGCTATTGAGGCATCGCTTAGCGCTGGGGTATTCTATGGGGCTATATGTATGTTCAATCGGACAATTACGCCACTTTTTTGGTGAAATACACCATAAAGAAGCCTTGATATCTCCGATGTAAAACGTTTTAACTCTTAATGCGGAAGCCTAAGTTTCATGGCCGATAATCAGTACAACCCTAAAGATATAGAACAACGCGTTCAGCAATATTGGGAAGACAACCAGTCTTTCAAAGCAAACGACGAGCAAGGTAAAGAGAAATTTTACTGTCTTTCAATGTTTCCTTACCCGAGTGGTCGTCTCCACATGGGTCATGTTCGCAACTACACTATCGGTGATGTTATCAGCCGCTTTCAGCGTATGCAGGGCAAAAATGTTATGCAACCAATGGGTTGGGATGCATTCGGCCTACCCGCAGAAAACGCTGCAATAAACAATAATACAGCGCCTGCAAAGTGGACATATTCAAACATCGACTACATGAAGTCACAACTTCGTTCACTGGGTTTTGGATACGATTGGGACCGCGAAGTTACCACGTGCAAATCTGACTACTACCGCTGGGAACAGTGGTTTTTCACTCGCTTGTACGAAAAAGGTTTAGTCTACAAAAAGAACTCAACGGTTAACTGGGATCCTGTCGATCAAACCGTTCTTGCCAACGAACAAGTTATCGACGGCCGAGGCTGGCGCTCTGGCGCGTTGGTTGAGCAAAAAGAAATTCCACAGTGGTTCATTAAGATAACTGATTATGCTGAGGAATTACTTCAAGATTTAGAGCAACTTGAAGAGTGGCCTGATCAAGTACGAGCAATGCAGGCAAACTGGATTGGCCGTTCTGAAGGCGTTGAGATTACGTTCAATCTGGCAACATCAGTCAGCGACATCAATGACTTAACAGTTTACACCACACGCCCTGACACATTTTATGGCGTTACCTATGTCGCAGTTGCTGCACAGCATCCCCTTGCAGAGTATGCCGCTGCTTCTAACCCCGAGCTTGCTGCGTTTATTGAAGAATGTAAAAACACCAAAGTAGCTGAAGCAGAACTAGCAACGATGGAGAAGAAAGGCTGCGCAACAGGATTTAACGTTGTGCATCCGCTTACTGGTGAGACGCTGCCAATTTGGGTGGCCAACTTTGTGCTCATGGATTACGGTTCGGGCGCGGTAATGGCTGTGCCTGGACACGACCAACGAGATTGGGAGTTTGCCACTAAATACAACCTACCAATCAAACAGGTTATTGCGCCACTTCCAGGCGACGAAAACAACTGCGACCTTTCAGCTTCGGCTTACACCGAAAAAGGTAGCCTAATTAACTCTGAAAAATTTGACGGTTCAGATTTCGATGCAGCGTTTAACGGTATTGCCAACGAGCTTGAAAGTCTCGGCTGTGGTAAGCGAAAAGTAAATTATCGCCTTCGTGACTGGGGTGTTAGCCGCCAGCGTTACTGGGGCACGCCCATTCCTATGCTAAATTTAGAGAATGGAGAATCTGTACCTGTTCCAGCAGATCAGCTTCCGGTTGTCCTTCCAGAAGATGTAGAAATGGATGGAGTAACATCACCAATTAAGGCCGACCCAGAGTGGGCAAAAACAACTTACAATGGTGAAGCTGCACTTCGTGAAACAGATACGTTCGATACGTTCATGGAGTCATCTTGGTACTATGCGCGTTATGCATGCGCGACCAACAACGACGCAATGCTCGATCCAACATCAGCCAACTATTGGCTACCTGTAGATCAATATATCGGTGGTATTGAGCACGCCATATTGCATTTGTTGTACTCACGATTCTTCCACAAATTGCTACGTGATGAAGGTCTAGTTGACTCTGACGAGCCATTTAAGCGCTTGCTATGTCAGGGAATGGTACTTGCTGACTCTTACTACAGAGAAGATGCATCTGGCAAGAAAACATGGTTCTCACCTACCGAAGTGAGTACAGAGAAAGATGATAAAGGCCGTATCGTAAAAGCATGGCTTACCGCTGACGGTGAAGAGGTTATTCACGGCGGCATGACTAAGATGTCTAAGTCAAAGAACAATGGTATTGACCCGCAAGAAGTTATCGACCAATACGGTGCCGATACGGTGCGTTTATTTACCATGTTCGCTGCGCCTCCAGAGCAAACGCTTGAGTGGGTAGACTCAGGTGTTGAGGGTGCTAATCGCTTCTTGCGTCGAATTTGGAAACTAGTCACTGAACATGTTGCTCATGGAAAGCCTGCCTCGCTTGACGCAAAAGCACTGTCAAAGAATCAACAGGCGCTTCGAAGAGAAGTTCACAAGACTATACAGAAAGTTTCTGACGACCTAGGTCGCCGTCAGACCTTTAACACGGCAGTAGCTGCCATTATGGAATTGTTAAATCATCTTCAAAAAGCACCGCAAGATGATGCGCAAGATATTGCAATTATGCGCGAGGCCGTTGAGTCAGTTCTTCTACTTCTTAACCCAATTACTCCTCATATCGCACATGAGCTTTGGAAGGTGCTTGGACACGAAGAGGACATTGATGTAGCGCCATGGCCGAAGGCTGATTCTGCTGCACTGGTTGAAGATGAAAAGCTCATCATTGTTCAAGTTAACGGTAAGGTTCGCGCTAAGATGACAATTGCAGCAGATGCAAGTAAAGATGCCATTGAAGAAGCAGCGAAAAGCCAAGCCAATGTGCAACAATTTATTGATGGTAAAACTATCCGTAAAGTGATTGTTGTACCGGGTAAACTTGTCAATATTGTCGCAAACTAGGTAGTGACTTAATGAAAAAGTACATTCAATTAGCGACCGTTTTGATAGGCGCGCTTGCTCTGACTGGCTGTGGTTTCCACTTAAGAAGCGGCCCAAGTTTGCCAAACAATATCAATAGTGTCGCGATTGAAAGTGCTCGTGCACACGCGCCTTTGGCGCGTGCGCTCGACAAGCGCCTTGATGTCTATGGACTGCAGCGTGTTCCTACCGATACAGCCAAGGCAATGAAAAACGTCAATATCTACCTACTTCCAGAGCAGCTAGAACGTCAGTTATTGTCAGTATATCCTTCAGGTCAGGTCGCCGAATATGAGTTGATTTATATTGCGCGCTATCGTGTTCAGTTTCCAAACAAGGAACCTTTAATGGCACAATTTGAGGTGGTACGAGATTATCAAGACGACCCTGATCAAGTGCTTGCAAAGTCACGCGAACTTGAACTGATGCTTAACGAAATGCGCAATGAAGCTGCAGACATAATAGTGCGACGCTTGTCTAGCCAAGCGGTTGCCGCTATCGACGCAAAGCCATAAAGCAATGCAGGTCTACCCTAATCAGTTTGCTCAAGATATCAAAAAGTCATTGCGACCTTGCTACCTTGTGTTTGGCGATGAGCCTCAACAAAAATTCGATGTAATCGAACAGATTCGTACTAAAGCAAAAGCTAACGGTTTTGAAGAGCGTACCGTTCTTGTTGCAGAGACAGGTTTCTCGTGGAACCAACTGATTGAAGCAACACAAAGCATGTCATTGTTCTCTAATCAGCAGTTTATTGAACTTGAATTGCCTACAGGGAAACCAGGCGCTGAAGGCAGCAAGGTTCTACAAGAGGTTGCTGCGTCGATCAATCCAGATATTCTTCTTCTCGTGCATGGCCCCAAAATCGGTAAAGATGTTCAGCGAGGCAAATGGTTTAAAGTGCTGGACGAAATTGGGGCTGCAGTGTTGTGTTACCCATTAGAAGGTAAGCAACTCAATAGTTGGATAACCCAACAATTGCAAACCCACCAACTCAATGTATCACCCGCTGGCGTGAAAATGATTTCAGATTTCTGCGAAGGCAATATGCTTGCAGCAAAACAAGAAATTGACAAACTTGCGCTGCTATATCCCAGTCAGGCCATTACAGAACAGCAGATTGAACAAGCCATGGTTGATCAGTCACGCTACAACGTATTTCAACTGGTTGATGTCATGTTAAGTGGTGATAGTACCCGATGTATTAAAATGTTGTACCGCTTAGAAAGCGAAGGTCTTGAACCCAACATTATCGTTTGGGCGCTGATTCGAGAGTGGGAACAACTTTGGAAGTTAAAAACGACACTTGAGAACCGAGAACCTATTCAATGGCAGCGATTTGGTATTTGGCGTAACCGACAAGGTTTCTATCAGAACGCGTTAAATCGATTAAGTTTTCAACAACTAGAAGATATACAAACCGCACTTGGAAAAGCAGATCACGCATTTAAGCAAAATGTAATCGCACGCCCTTACGTCGAGCTTTGTCACCTCTGTATGATGTTTATGGGCCACGACCTTCGCGCAATGCCATTTTTGGAACTGTCGTGAGGCAACGCAGTCGTTCCCTGCCCATAAAAGCAATACTTGGCGGTACGTTTAACCCGCCACACAAGGGGCATATCGGTGCTGCGCTCGATGCCGCAGATAAGTTGGGCATACAGCAGGTTCATTTAATGCCGTGTAAAATACCACCACATAAGCCTGTCGAGGTATCGGAATTGCACCGCGTGAAAATGATCGAACTGTGTTGCCAAGAAAATCTTCGCTTAAAACCGGAGTTAATTGAGCTAGATTTGCCCTCTCCTTCATACACGGTAAAAACACTTCGTGCGTTAAGGCAAAAGAGCGAACAAACAATCTGTTTTTTCATTGGCGCGGATTCGCTGTATAATCTGTCCAAATGGTTCGAGTGGGAACACCTGTTAACATATTGCCATCTTGTTGTGATGCGCCGTGACGGAGAGTCTTTTACACCCTGTGATGAAATCCGTGCATGGCTAGACCGCCATGCGGTCACTGATACTCAGGTTATTAATGAAAAACCCTCTGGTGCAGTATTGTTAGTAGATACCCCGCTCTACCCTATTTCATCCACTGATATACGTAGTGCATTAAGCGAAAACAAGCGTGCAAGTACCGGCACCAAACCACTTAATATAGACGAGTGGGTGCCGTGCCACGTGATCGACTACATCACTACCAATCAGTTATACAAAAGTTAATTAAGTGAGGAAAACTCTTGGAGAGTCAACAACTCAAACAGTTTGTTTTAGACAAAATTGATGATATGAAAGCCCGTGACGTTATTGAACTCGACGTTCGCGGCAAATCTACTATTACTGACACTATGATCATATGTTCAGGTAATTCAAAGCGCCATGTGTCGTCTATTGCGGAAAATGTCATGGTAGAAGCCAAAAATGCTGGCCACGCGCCAAGCAGTGTTGAAGGCAAAGAAACCGGCGAGTGGGTATTGGTTGATTTTGGTGACATTATCTTGCATGTGATGCAAGATGAAACACGTGACTTTTATCAATTAGAAAAACTGTGGTCATAATCAATAACGCCTAGCCACTAACAACGGCTATAAAAGCGACCACATCATTGTGCAGACGCATCACACTGTGGTCGCCTAACACGTTTTTGCAAGTAGTAAGGGAAAGCGCTGTGCGTATACAAATTGTCGCGGTAGGAACAAGAATGCCTGCTTGGGTTAACACAGGGGTAGACGAGTTTATTCGTCGTTTCCCTAGTGATATGCCGGTAAGCTTTACCGAAATACCAGCAGGCAAACGCGGAAAAAACGCCGATATTAAACGCATTCTCGAAAAAGAAGGCGAACAAATGCTTGCAGCTATCCCCAGAGGAAATCGCATTGTTACGCTTGAAGTTACTGGTAAACCGTGGGATACGCCGACACTCGCTAAGCAGTTAGACAACTGGAAGATGGACGGCCGTGACGTGAGCTTGTTAATTGGCGGTCCCGAAGGTTTAGCCCCAGAGTGTATCGCAGCCTCCGAACAAAAATGGTCATTATCAGCATTAACGCTTCCCCACCCGTTAGTTCGTATTATTCTTACTGAAAGCCTTTATCGCGCGTGGTCGGTTACACAAAATCACCCCTATCATAGAGAATAGGCAGCGGATCACTCATGCAAAGGACGTCAATGCACCGAAAACGCCAAGCCATTCGTGACCATTCAGCCGAAGCAAACCTGTTCGCACGCAGAGCAACCATTGCGTTTATTGTAGTAATAGCAATGCTGGGGGTTGTTCTGAATAATTTGCACTCTTTGCAAGTCACCCAATACGACGATTACCAGACGCGAAGCAACGGCAACCGTATTAAAGTGTTACCCGTAGCCCCTAACAGAGGGCTAATCTATGACAGAAACGGTATATTGCTTGCCGAAAACCGCCCTGTCTTTAGCCTTGAAGTTATTCCAGAACAAGTCGAAGACATCGATGCCACATTAGAAAGCCTAACGTCTTTAATGGGCATAACCAGCGAAGAAATTGAGCGGTTTCAATCGACACTTAAAGGTACACGAAGATTCAAGCCCGTTGCGCTGCGAACGCAGCTCAGTGAAGAAGAAGTTGCGCTTTTTTCAGCAAGTAAGCACAAATTTCCCGGTGTACAGATTGAAGCGCGTTTGGCTCGCTACTACCCCTACAAAGAAACTCTCACCCACGCGCTAGGTTATGTTGCACGCATCAACAAACGTGACCTACAAAAGCTGGTAGAAGCGGGGTTAGAAGACAACTATGCCGCTACGCACGATATCGGGAAATTGGGTATAGAAAAGTATCATGAAGAATTATTGCACGGAAAAGTGGGTTACCAACAGGTCGAGGTGAACAACCAAGGCCGTATTATTCGCGTTCTCAATGTAGAACCTCCGACCCCTGGTAAAGACATTGTTTTGAACCTCGATTTGGAACTGCAATTAGAAGTTCAGAAAATTATTGAAGGGATCCGCGGAGCCATTGTTGTCACAGATGTGAAAACGGGCGGTGTATTGGCGCTGTATTCAAACCCCAGTTACGACCCCAATTTGTTTGTTCATGGTATAAGCAGTAAAAACTATTCTGCACTTCTCAATTCACCAGACCGTCCTCTGATAAATCGCGCGACGCAGGGACAATACCCACCAGCGTCGACGGTTAAACCACACTTGGGGCTACTTGGTCTTGAAGAAGAGATTGTCACAGAAGACTACACTATTAAAGATACCGGTCGCTATCGTTTGCCAAACGTGAGTCATGTTTGGCGAGACTGGCGTCCTTGGGGGCATGGTGACGTAAACATTTCAAAAGCCATCGCCGTATCTTGTGATACCTACTATTACGAACTGGCTTATAAATTGGGTATCGATAAGATTAGTGAAGCCATGTATGAATTTGGATTTGGTGACTTTACGGGTATCGATTTATACGAAGAATCAGATGCAAACATGCCAAGCCGCGGTTGGAAACGTGCACGTTTCAATCAGCCTTGGTATATCGGTGATACTATTCCCGTAGGCATTGGTCAGAGCTATTGGACAACCACCCCTATTCAGCTTAATCACTCTGTGAATACCCTTATTAATCGCGGGGAACGCTATATCCCTCAGATTATCAGAGGGTACATGAACACTGACAAGTCTATCGACCTCATTCCTTTAAAGTCACTTCGGCCCATTGAGATAAAAAAACAAGAGAATTTAGATATTATCTTAAACGCTATGCACGATGTGGTCAGTGGCGAAGAAGGCGGCGCAAGAACTGCTTTCGCAGGTACGAATTATGATTCTGCCGGCAAAACGGGGACTGCTCAGCTTTTCTCTGTAGGACAAAACGAAAAATACGACGCAGAAAAAGTAGATGAACGCCTGCGTGATAACGCCATGTACGTAGGTTTTGCGCCTTTCAACAACCCTGAGATTTCAGTTACGGTTGTACTTGAAAACGTTGGTGGTGGAAGTAAGAATGCCGCGCCTGTTGCGAGGCAGATTATGGACTTTTATTTTAGAGACCGCGTTTTTGAGCCCACTATCGACGACGCAGACCAAACCCAAGAATTAGCACAAGAAATAAGTACCTCGCGATGAAAAGAGCAATGCTAAATCCCAACAAAATTAGCTTTCTACAACGAATTCATATCGATGGTTGGCTATTACTAGGACTTCTTGTATTAAGTGGTGTTGGGCTTGTGACTTTGTATTCAGCGTCAGGTCAAGATATGGGGCAGATGCAGCGCCAGTTCGTTCGTCTAGGGTTGAGTTTTGTAGTAATGCTTGCGCTGGCACAATTGCCCCCAGGCTTTTACCGCAGGTTATCTATTTATGCCTTTGTGGTTGGTCTTTTAATGCTTATTGCCGTGCTTCTTTTTGGCGATATGGGTAAAGGGGCACAAAGATGGTTGGACCTTGGGTTTGTTCGCTTTCAACCATCGGAGTTAATGAAACTTGCAGTACCTATGATGGTAGCTTGGTATATCAGCAAATACACTATGCCGCCTAAAACTACTAACATCATTGTTGGCTTTTCGTTGGTCGTTGTACCAACAATACTCATCGCAAAACAGCCCGACTTAGGGACATCTCTACTCATAGCAAGCTCAGGTATCTTTGCCATATTTCTTGCCGGTATGAGCTGGCGCCTTATTTCTATCGTCGCCGCCATGATTGGCGCTTTTACCCCCGTAATGTGGTTTTTCTTAATGAAGGAATACCAAAAACAACGAGTACTCACTTTTCTGAACCCTGAAAGCGATCCCCTTGGGTCGGGCTACCACATTATTCAGTCTAAAATTGCGATTGGTTCTGGCGGCGTCGACGGAAAGGGCTGGTTGCAAGGCACACAGTCTCAGTTAGAGTTTTTACCAGAGCGTCATACGGATTTTATTTTCTCTGTTTTTAGTGAAGAATTTGGTTTGACAGGCGTTGTTGTTTTACTCTCGATTTATGTGTGCATTATTTTGCGCGGACTCATTATCTCCAGTAGAGCCCAAGATGCATACTCTAAGTTGCTCGGGGGCAGCATTACACTGACGTTTTTTGTCTATGTATTTGTGAATATGGGGATGGTGTCTGGTTTATTGCCAGTGGTGGGCGTTCCGCTGCCACTCGTTAGTTATGGCGGGACATCGATGGTGACATTGATGGCAGGTTTTGGCATTCTAATGTCAATTGCCACTCAAAAACGCTTAATGTCAAGATAGCTCATGACCAACTCGTCCTTACTGAGTCTACCCTCTTTGTCTAGTCTTTTGCGAGGTATTGTTATCGTCGTCGCAAGTGTAAACTTGTTTGCTTGTCAAAGTGCCCCTCAAGGACGGTATTCGCAAAAACAAGATTCTGCTCCAAGGCATGTTGCAAAAACCCCAGAAACACTCGACGCGGTGCCAAAATATGAAGCGTATCGAATGTTCAATAGCAGACCTTACAAGGTACTGGGGAAACACTATACACCTATGACGACGGGAAAAGGGTTTGAACAGGTCGGACACGCAAGCTGGTATGGCCAAAAGTTCCATGGGCATTTAACGTCTAATGGCGAAACATACAATATGTTCGAAATGAGTGCGGCGCATAAGACCCTTCCTCTTCCGTCTTATGTGCGTATAACCAACTTAGAAAACAACAAACAAGCGATTGTCCGCGTAAATGATAGGGGTCCATTTCACGAGGACCGAATCATTGATTTGTCTTACGCGGCCGCAGTAAAGTTAGGCTATCAAAGCAAAGGCACCGCAAAAGTTAAACTTGAAGTCATTCATTTTGATGAAAACAACAATGTTACCGTTGGCCGCCGCCCTACGGTCACTTACGATGAATATATCGGTATTACATCTGCTACATCATCGCCTAGTATTACTGCGCCAGAGCCTAAACCAGTTACACGCCATAAAACAGCACCTGGTTTCTACATACAGGTAGCTGCCCTCACTGATGCACAAAAAGCGAAATCAATTTCAAATGTATTGTCTGCGTTATATCAAGTACCGGCACACTTACCCATGACCAACAATATTTACAAACTTCAACTTGGTCCTATTACTGAAGAGGACGTTGCAACAGAAGTACTCGAACAGTTAAAGCAAAATGGCTATCCGAACGCCTATAAAATTACTCAAACACTATAACGTGATTTGCAATGGCTTTGCCGTTCTTCCCCTACTATTGACTAAAATGTGGCAACAATGTGTCATTCAACAGGCAATATCAGTATTTCTTCGTCAATTGCCTACTCACATCTAAACTTTTTTGATACAACACACTCTATTGGTTATAGCTCTGGCTTTCTATTCAGCCTTTCGTTAGGATCATAAGCAATAGCTGAGCTAACAGCTAAACTTGAGTGGCTCATACGTAAGCAATTACAACATTTCGTCACCTTTATAATTACACGGACACAACGGTCAAAGAATTTAGAACCATGCTTAGAAATATTAAACGCGCTAAACCGTCTTTATTCACTTTTGCTTTGTTAATGCTTGGCGCATTAATGCAAGTTGCCAACGCGGCAGTGGTAACGCCCCCTCCACCAACGGTAGCAGCTGAGGGCTTTCTTCTTACCGATTTTGAAACCGGTCACGTTATTGCATCGAAAAATGAAGACATGCAATTGGCACCAGCAAGCTTGACGAAAATAATGACCATTTACGTTATTGGTAAAGAACTTCAAGCTGGCAACATTAGCCTCGACGATGAAGTAACGATTTCTGAAAATGCGTGGGCCAAGAAGTTTCCTGACTCATCGAAAATGTTTATTGAAGTGGGTACACAGGTTTCAGTTAGGGATTTGTTGCGCGGTATTGTAGTTCAGTCAGGTAATGATGCGTGCGTCGCAATGGCAGAACATGTAGCGGGTTCTGAGTCGGCTTTTGCAAGCATGATGAATGCACATACCGCCTCGCTGGGAATGACGGGGACGAATTGGGTAAATGCTCACGGATTGCACGACCCCGACCACTACACTACGCCTCGCGATATGGCAACGCTCTCGCGGGCTCTTATCGCTGAAACGCCAGAAATGTACAAAATTTACAGTGAAAAAGAATTTACGTTTAATGGTATTAAGCAATATAACCGCAATAGTTTGTTGTGGGACAAAAGCCTTAACGTGGACGGAATCAAAACAGGTCACACGTCTGACGCAGGATATTCTTTGATCACATCAGCCGAGCAAGGCGGCATGCGCCTCATTTCGGTCGTAATGGGAACAGATAGTGAACGTGCACGAAAAGTAGAAAACAAAAAGCTATTAAAATATGGCTTCCGCTTCTTTGAAACGCTTACGCCCTATGAAGCTGGCCACAGTTTCGTTGCGCACCGTATTTATATGGGTGACAGAGAAACGGTAGACCTTGGAATTAATCAATCTACCCCCATTACTATCCCACGCGGTCAGGCAGCGAATCTTGAAGCAAACTTTGAGCTTGATAACAAGCTTGAAGCACCGTTGGCTAAGGGCCAAGTTGTTGGCAAGCTATTTCTTCAGCTAGAAGGTGAAGACGTGGCTAGCTACCCGCTTGTGACGCTTCAAGAAGTGAAAGAAGGCAGCTTCTTCAATCGTATGAAGGACTACATTATGCTTCAGCTAGGGTTTGATGATGAGTAACGACGTATAATTTCGTCAAAAACCTAGTTGTGAAGCGGCCAGATTTGTTACAATCTGGCCGTTTTTTTATGAGATTTACAGTACCGAGGATATCGCCATGGATACCCGTTTCGACGAATTACTTGATTTTCCTACTCACCAAACGTTCAAAGTAATGGGCGTTGCCCATGAAGACCTCCCCCAACAAGTGGTGACCTGTTTACAACAGCATGCGCCGGGCGATTATTCGCCAACAGTGAAACCCAGCAGCAAAGGCAGCTACCATTCTGTTTCAATTAGTGTGCGTGTTACGAGTAAAGAACACATGGAAACCATTTACACTGAGTTAGCAAAACTTGAACTGGTTAGGGTTGTGCTATAAGTGGACACACAGCCTCAAAATCGCCCTGAACACGCCGTAATTATTCGTCAATTAGGTCGCCAGCCTTATGAACCAGTTTTCAAAGCCATGCAACGCTTTACTGACGAACGTCTTGATGAGACTCAGGATGAGATTTGGCTGGTAGAACACGATGCCGTATTCACACAAGGGCAAGCAGGTAAAGCTGAACACATCCTGATGCCCGGCGATATTCCTGTGGTACAAGTTGATAGAGGCGGCCAGGTCACTTATCACGGCCCTGGGCAACAGGTTATCTATCTTATGCTCAATATTAGGCGTAGAAAGCTAGGTGTTCGGCATTTGGTCAGTGCAATGGAAGAAGCAGTGGTCGGATTACTTGAGAAGTATGACGTCAATGCTTACCCAAAGCCCGACGCACCTGGCGTGTACGTCGACGAGAAAAAAGTATGCTCGCTTGGCTTAAGAATACGTAATGGCTGTTCATTTCACGGCTTGGCGTTAAATGTTAATATGGATTTATCGCCGTTTCAGAGAATTAATCCGTGTGGTTATGCAGGTATGGAAATGATTGATACTGCAAGACTTAACGGCCCTGTTTCACTAGAAACCGCGGGTAGAGAGTTAACTAACTTATTGTTAGAAGCACTTTCCATTACCCAAACAACATACAAAGAAGGTTTTGATGAGTAACGCACGACCTCAAGCGGGGGTAAAACTCCGTGACGATGAAAAAGTAAAGCATATTCCGGTTACTATTATTCCTACGGAAAAGGAAGAAATGTTGCGTAAGCCGGAGTGGATCAAGATTAAACTCCCCCGTTCGACCGAGAAAATTGATCACATCAAACAAACACTTCGCAAAAACAAGTTGCACTCGGTATGCGAGGAAGCAAGTTGCCCTAACCTAGCGGAGTGTTTTAATCACGGTACCGCGACCTTTATGATATTGGGTGATATCTGTACTCGCCGCTGTCCATTTTGTGATGTAGCGCACGGTAAGCCATTGCCACCAAGTGCAGAAGAGCCTGAGAAGCTCGCCAAGACAATCGCCGAGATGAACTTACGCTATGTCGTCATTACATCCGTTGACCGTGATGACTTGCGTGATGGCGGTGCACAACACTTTGTCGATTGTATTAATGCTATTCGCGAGCACAGCCCTTCTACAACTATTGAAGTGCTTGTACCCGACTTTCGCGGGCGTATGGACCGCGCACTGGAAATTTTTAAGAATGGGGTTCCTGATGTCTTCAACCACAATCTTGAAACTATTCCTCGTTTATATCGAGAGTGCCGACCAGGCGCGAATTATCAGTGGTCTCTTGACTTACTGAAGAAGTTTAAGGCTCAACACCCAGATGTTATGACAAAGTCAGGTCTAATGATGGGCATGGGCGAAGAAAACGAAGAAATTGAAGGCGTATTGCGAGACCTGCGAGCACGCGACGTAGATATGCTTACGTTAGGTCAATATCTTCAGCCTAGCCGCCACCACTACCCTGTTAAGCGTTATGTTCACCCGAATGAGTTTGATGCACTTGGCGATTATGCAAAAGAAATTGGGTTTACTCATGCTGCATGTGGTCCAATGGTGCGTTCAAGTTATCACGCAGACCAACAGGCCGCGGGTAAAGAAGTAAAATAGTCCTTCAGGTATTAAAAATATATCGACTTTAAAGCGGTGAAATCACCGCTTTTTTATTTCTAATTGTTTACTTTTTTGCGCTTTTCTATCTTCGCTTTATGTATGTGAAAAGCTAAAAAGTGTTGATAGAATGCCGGGTCAAATAATTGCACCGACTGATCCTTAGGGGCATTGAATGCGCAAACACATTTACATCGCCTATACCGGCGGCACTATTGGTATGAAACCGTCAAAGCAAGGCTACGTGCCTGCAGCAGGTTTCTTGGCAGATACGCTAAAGAATATGCCGGAATTTCATCGCCCTGAAATGCCTCTATTCACACTTCACGAATATGACAATCTTATCGATTCATCCGATATGGATCCATCTGATTGGCAACGTATCGCTGATGATATTGCTGAAAACTATGCTGACTATGATGCATTTATCATTTTACACGGCACAGACACCATGGCGTACACCGCGTCAGCATTGAGTTTTATGCTAGAAGATTTGTCTAAGCCTGTCATTGTCACGGGGTCACAGATTCCTCTTGCGGAATTGCGCTCCGACGGTCAAGTCAATTTACTCAATGCTTTGTATGTGGCCGCTAACTACCCCATTGCCGAAGTTGGGTTGTTCTTTAACAATCGTCTTCTTCGTGGCAACCGTAGTAGAAAAGTTGATGCCGATGGGTTCAGTGCGTTCGATTCACCCAATTACCCACCTCTGTTAGAAGCAGGCATCAATATTCGTGTGAAAGCGGGTAAGCTTAATACCTCTCCGGCGAGTAGTCTTACCGTCTCAAATGTGAAAGCCCAGCCTATTGGAATGGTAAGCCTTTATCCTGGTATTGCGCCTGAGGTAATAAAGAACACGCTTCAGCAACCCGTTAATGCGCTGATATTACTCAGCTACGGCGTAGGCAATGCGCCGCAAAACCAAGAGCTTATAGCGCAATTAAAGTATGCGAAAGCCCGAGAAATTCCTGTGCTTAACTGCACTCAATGCATGCGCGGGCGCGTTAATATGGGCGGCTATGCCACTGGGCACGGATTACAAGAAGTTGGCGTACTTTCCGGTAGTGATATGACGCCAGAAGCAGCCCTTGCAAAACTTCACTACTTACTAAGTAAAGACTTATCGTTTGACCAAGTCAGTGCTCTACTGACACAAGACTTACGCGGCGAACTCAGCGAATAATATAGGTAATACTGTGACAACAACCTACACTGGCGTACTGCGCAAAATGCGCACCCATGCAGACGAGAATAATTCTGTTAACTACACGCTTCCCATTGGCGATAATGACGTAGATGTGAATGCGTTACTCGGCCACGAAGTGTCGCTCACTTATCACGGTGAAATCAATTGTGTTCACTGTAATAGAAAAACCAAGAAGAGTTTCAACCAAGGTTACTGTTATCCGTGTCTCATCTCGTTAGCACAATGCGATAGCTGTATCATCAAACCCGAAAAGTGTCACTATCATGAAGGCACCTGTCGTGAACCTGAATGGGGCGAAACTCACTGTTTTAATGAACACTTTGTATACCTCGCTAACACCGGCACGGTTAAGGTTGGTATTACTCGGCAAATAACCGATGGTGTTTCCCCTCGCTGGATGGACCAAGGTGCCACTCAAGCTACCGTTATGCTTCGTGTGCCAGACCGATTAACCAGTGGGCTGGTTGAAACCCTTTGCAAAGCGCACATTGCAGACAAGACCAATTGGCGAACCATGCTGAAGGGCGCTCCTGACAAGGTAGACTTGTTACAGGTTAAAGATGAATTACTTGGTAAAATCTCTGAAGAGTTGGATGCATTAAAGCAAGAGAAAGGCTTGCAAGCAATAAGTGAAGTGTCGAGTACCACCCATGATATTCACTATCCTGTGAATGACTACCCCGTAAAGATTAAGTCACTTAATCTTGATAAAGAGCCTAGTTTTTCAGGCGTATTAAAGGGCATTAAAGGTCAATATTGGCTACTCGACAACGATCGTGTCATCAATATTAGAAAGTTCGCCGGGTACAAGGCTACGCTAAGCGTGTAGCGTTGTTAAATCCAGCGATGCGAATAGAAACCAATTAGATAATCACGAGCGCCAAAACTCAAAGTAGTCTGCAGTGTTGCGTTGCGGTTTTGGTGCTGGTTCAAAAGCCGGTGTTCCAATATAGAGAAAGCCCACAATCTCGTCTTGCTCAACCAAACCTAAGCCATTTTTTACCGTGTCACATTGAGCATAACTACCAGTGCGCCACATGCCGTTAAAGCCTTGGGCTACCGCAGCCATCTGCATGGCCATCACACCGCAGCTCGCCGAAGCAATTTGTTCTACACGTGGCACTTTTTCGTGCTCTTGATATTTTGCGATAGCGACGATAACCATAGGCGCTCGATGAGGCAGCTGAACTGCTCTTTCTATTTCTTTTTGCGACTTTCCATTCTCTATCGCGGACTGCTCATAAAGGGCGCCAAGTCTATCTAATCCCTTCCCTTCACAAACGAGGAAGCGCCATGGTGTTAAACAGGCGTGGTCCGGGGCTCGCAACGCCGCTTGCATAATGTTTTCAAGTGCATCCTCACTTGGCGCAGGCGCGACCAATCGCGGTTGGGAACTTCGGTTTAATAATAGTGTTAATGCGTCCACGTGCATTCTCCAGCTTTATGTCATTGATACTAGAGCGTCGTACTCTACGTCATAATTGCAAGATCCTACGACTCACACACAAAAAAGACCAGAAAAATCCGGTCTTATTCGAGAAATACAAGCCTCATTTTGTATAACAACAAAAACGCTTCAATGCCCTTTTGACTGTATATCTACGATGCTCTACTAGCTATTTTCTTTTTTCGGTGTAAGAAAATGGTCAACGCTCACATAGCGGCCGCCGCCATAGAAGAATAAGACAAGTAACATCACAAAATACGTTGCCGCAAACTCAATACCATTGTTTAACACGACAAAGCTCCCGCTAGAAGTAAGCCATTCATAATGCCCATGTTCTTGAAGCAGTGATTTTGCTGCAGCGAGCTTGTCAGGCGCAGCCATAATATTTTCGTTGAGAAGAATAGTACCATCAGCAAGCCATGAAGAAGCATCAGCAATTGCTAGCCAGCCGTTTTCTGCATGAACACTCACCATAGCCACGAGCATTGTGACCATCAAAGGAATACTTACTAAACGTGTCAATGCACCAAATAATAAGAAGATACCGCCCACAAGCTCAGCCGCCGTTGCTAGAAATGCCATGACCAACGGAAAAGGAAGGCCTAGTCCATAGTCATCATTTCCAAACCAGTCTACAATACTTTCAAAACTTGATGCCTTATTCCAACCCGCTTGAATCATTACAGGTGCAAGGTATAGCCTGAGTAATAGCAAGGGTATACCATCGGCAAGTTTGAGTTTTTCTACTAGGTGCGTATAGAGGCGAATCATTTTTAGTTATCCTGATAAATATTTATAGTGTAAGAGAACGGGTAAACATGAAAAAACTTTCATCTGAACAAGATAAGCATTCACCGTTTTCGCGAATAATGCAAAAAGGCCATAAAAAAACACGCTATAAAAAAGCGTCGGGAAAACTACTGCTACAGCTGAGTGAGAACGACCACAAGCGCATTGCCACGCTGATAGCAAAGTGGCTAGACGAAAAGCAATAGCATAAACAGGCGCACCTTTTCTTTTGCAAACGTAACAAAAAATTACAATTCTATTCGCGATCTAAATTGTTTTCGGTACCATAATGTAGCTTAGGGTTGTTTTAATTACCCACTGCACAAAGGTGATAACAAACTCACCCAAAGTGCTGGATTGTGAATTGATATACAGTCACAATCTCTACATACAGACTAGGTCGAATGTCGCTCGTGTAGTCATCCGACGTATATAAGTTTCATTTAAAAAAGGTAGTGATATATGGCAGCCAAAGGAAGCTGGACGAAATCCTTGTTTATTGGCTTGTGGACAGTGCTTAACTTTACCCGCAAACTCTTTTTCAACGTCATTTTCTTAGTGTTAATTGGCGGTCTCATTATCGCTATTGCTAACCAGGATAATGACCCCTTAAAAGTTAACACAGATAGCGCGCTACTCTTAACGCTTAATGGGCAGTTGGTCATTGAAAAAGAAAGCGTCGATCCCTTTGAGCAGTTTATTCAAGAATCTCTTGGAAGCGAACCTGAGAACCCTGAACTGTTGGTTAGAGATGTTGTTAAGGTACTAGAGAACGCGCAAAAAGATCGCCGCATAAAAGCGCTTGTACTCGACCTTCAAGGTCTACGAGGCGGAGGCCTTGATAAATTGCGTACTGTCGCCAACGCGATTGACGAATTTAAAACGTCCGATAAGCCGGTTTATGCCATTGGTGATTATTTTTCACAAGACCAGTATTACCTCGCGGCTCATGCAGATAACATCTATTTGAATCCAATGGGCGGATTGATGTTTGAGGGCTATGGTCGCTACGGAATGTACTTTAAAGACCTACTAGAAAAGCTAAAAGTAACGACACATATATTCCGTGTCGGTACTTATAAAGCTGCCGTTGAACCTGTGATGCGTAACGATATGTCTGAAGAAGCTAAGCGAGCAGACAAACAATGGTTGGACGGATACTGGTCGCAATACAAAGAAGAAGTTGCGGCTGCACGTGGTATTGACCCTGACAATTTTGATGAAACGCTTGATGGCTTGCTGGAAAAGTTCGAAGCAGCCGGCGGTGACTTCGCACAATACGCCCTCGATAACAATTGGGTTGATGCACTTAAAACGCGCGAAGAAATTCGACAAGAGCTTATCGAGTTAGTGGGTAAAGACGAAAACGAGCTTGGTATCAATTACACAGCGTTTAATACCTATCTTAAAGTTGTTAATCCACCAATGCCTATCATTAACAATGACATCGACAAAGTCGCTATCGTTGTCGCAAAGGGTACTATCTTAGACGGTAATCAAAAAGCCGGTACAATAGGCGGTGACAGTACTGCGCGTTTGTTGCGCAAAGCTCGCCTTGATGAAAATGTAAAAGCGGTAGTGCTTCAGATTGACTCTCCTGGAGGCAGTGCATTCGCGTCTGAGGTTATTCGTCAAGAAGTGCTAGAATTGCAGCGTGCTGGGAAGCCAGTAATTGCTTCTATGAGCACTTATGCAGCGTCTGGCGGTTATTGGATTGCAGCCAGTGCAGACCGCATTATTGCCAGCCCTAGCACTATTACCGGCTCAATCGGCGTATTCGGCATGTTCATGACATACGAAAACTCGCTTGATTATTTGGGCATTCACAGTGACGGCGTGGCGTCAACTGAGCTTGCAGGTTTCTCTGCAGTACGCCCTCTCGCGCCACAATTTGGACAAATTCTGCAGCGCAATGTAGAAAATACTTATGGTAACTTCCTATCGCTAGTGTCAAGCGCACGTGATATGACCGTTGAAGATGTCGACAACGTAGCGCAAGGCCGAGTTTGGATTGGAAGCGACGCTATCGAACTTGGCCTCGTCGACGAACTGGGTACTTTGGATGATGCCGTTGCCGCAGCAGCCGAAGTAGCAGAGCTCGATAACTTTGATACTTTCTATGTTCAGCGTACCTTGTCTGCGCAAGAGATATTCTGGAAAGAGTTCTTTGGACAAGCGATGACGTTTGCTGGAAAGTGGCAGTTTGCACATGCAGATTCAGCGTTGGTAAATGAATTCAAACGTGTCTTGAATGAGTTTAGCTTGGTGAGTCGCCTAAACGATCCAAAAGGCACCTATGTGCTGTGCCTTCCTTGCGACGTAGAATAATGGTTATAACGCAACGAAGTTAACGTTTATGCTTCGTTGCGGTGTTTCATCTACCCAATAAGGTAAAGAGAGAGAAAACATCGCTACACATGACCTTTCAGAACAACAGCGTCTTGCCATTGCAGACGCTGTTTTTGATTGCTACACCCGCGCAGAACACTTTTTCGGCCGTTCATTTCCCATTCCTAGCCTTTCTTACCGCCGCTCTGGTAAAAACGCAGGCACAGCGTTCTTGCAACAGAATCGTATAAACTTTCACCCCGTGCTATTTACTGAGAATTCAGAAGCGTTTATGAATGACGTAATTCCTCACGAGGTCAGTCACTTGCTTGTTTGGCAGTTGTACGGAAGAGTAAAGCCTCATGGAAAAGAATGGCAGGCCGTGATGCAAAACGTCTTTGGTCGAGAGGCGAAGACAACACATAGCTTTAATGTTTCAAAGCACACAAACAGCGTCGAATATCGTTGTTTGTGTTCTGTCCATGCACTCTCGATGCGAAGGCATAACAACATTCAAAAAGGCGCACAATATCGCTGCAAAAAGTGTAACGGTCAACTAACCAGGGAAACCTAGCGGCTAATTAAACCAGTGCTTTGTGAAAACGCTATCTAAATCATTAAACGCCGTTTTCAATAGCTGCGCCAGTTCTCTGTATTTCGGTTTCGACTTTACAGACGCTACATTACAACCGTGAATACGCATCTTGGAATGAATTTCTTGGTACCAACTTTTGAGCTGTGGCGGCAAGTATTGGTCAGAACGGTGTCCCAGCCATAACAACCCCTGCATCGGTAAACTCAGAAAGAAAGCACCAATCGCGATAGTTTGTGGCAAGTATTCTGAACCAAAATTCTGTAATAATAACGCACATGAAATAATGCCAACAGGCGGCATTGTTTTAATTGCAAACTTTGTTGCCGCTATCACTCGACATTCAGGAAAGTAAGCATAGAGCTCTTTTTTAACAGGCCATGTCTTCATGTACTGCTGACCCTCTTTTAATAGTGTCATTACCGATTGAGACATGTTTCACCTCTTTAAAAAAACCAAGGAGTTTCACGTACAACGTAAACATTCCGCCTAAACGTCGCACTGTTATAGTATGACGCCACTCACCTAAAATTGTAATACGCTTTTAGGTTAATACAAGACAACAACGACCCTTCGGCACACAATTTAATGGCCCGCAATCTTTAACCTGTCGCAAATTTAATCTGCTCGGGTTAGTCAGAAGTTTTTAACCATTAGCTACCCTTTTAACGTTTCAAAGGGGCGCTAGCAATTTGCGCAAAGGGCATAGCAGTGTTGCTATAAAACCTCTAGAACGACATCGAACGAAAGCGAAATCGCTACTACATATAGGTTTTAATGATATCACAAAGTCAAAGTTACTCTAAAAGAAGGCTGACTCTTTAAGTGACATTTTCAACGCATAAGGGCATCATAGCGTCCTTAAATAGTACTAATAAAAAGAAACGTGTACGTAGAAGGTTGAATTAAACATTATTGACCTTACCTAGCGTTCTAACAGTTTAATAAAAGTTACCCGGATGGGTGCATTATTTGGAGACAAAAATGGCAGAAAGCAGACACGTCCGTCTACTTATCTTGGGTTCTGGCCCAGCGGGCTATTCAGCTGCAGTGTATGCAGCACGCGCAAATTTAGAGCCGGTTCTTCTTACTGGTATTCAGCAAGGCGGCCAACTTACTACCACAACGGAAGTTGAAAACTGGCCAGGTGATCCTGAAGGCCTAACAGGCCCTGATTTAATGGTTCGTATGCAAAAGCATGCTGAAAAATTCGATACTGAAATTATATTTGACCATATAAACAAAACTGACTTAAGTAAGCGCCCTTACACGCTATATGGTGATAGCGGTACCTATACATGTGATGCGCTTATCATCGCAACAGGTGCATCAGCAAAATACCTAGGCATGGAGTCAGAACAGGCATTTATGGGTAAGGGTGTATCGGCCTGCGCAACATGCGATGGCTTTTTCTATCGCAACCAAAAAGTGGCCGTTGTTGGCGGTGGTAATACCGCTGTTGAAGAAGCGCTATACCTATCAAACATCGCTTCTGAAGTACACGTTATTCACAGAAGAGATACCTTTAGAAGTGAAAAAATTCTAGAGCAGCGTTTACGTGACAAAGCGGAAAATGGCAATGTGGTACTTCACCTAAATCGCACGCTTGACGAAGTCATGGGTGACGAGATGGGCGTATCAAAAATTCGCATCAAAGACACTAACGGTGACGCGACCGAAGAGCTTGATGTAATGGGCTTATTTATTGCCATAGGCCATAAGCCGAATACCGACATCTTCGAAGGCCAACTTGAAATGAAAGACGGCTATATTGTGGTTAACAGCGGCACGAATGGTAACGCGACACAAACTAGCGTAGAAGGCGTTTATGCTGCCGGCGATGTAAGCGACCATATTTATCGCCAGGCCATTACCTCTGCTGGAACCGGATGTATGGCCGCATTGGACGCAGAAAAATTCCTTGATAGCCTAGCGTCTGATAAAGACTAAAGTCTGGACACTATAGGCCCTGCAAATTTGTAGGGCCTTTTTATATCTATGCTTGCATTACATTACATTGAAGAAGGGGCTCCCTTCCCGCCTGTCGAAACCGCACTTAGTGAACCGAACGGCCTGCTAGCATTTGGTGCAGATTTAAGCCCTGCCAGGCTATATTCTGCATACTCTCAAGGTATATTCCCGTGGTTTAGCGATGAAGAGCCGCTCTTATGGTGGTCTCCTAGTCCTCGAGCAATCATTGAACTCGATGAATTCATAGCCTCAAAGAGTTTGCGAAAACTGGTTCGTCAACAACGATATTCCGTCACGTTGAACCGCGCATTCGATAGCGTTATTGAAGCATGTTCATCTACCCCAAGAAAGAACCCAAATAGTGTGGATGTGTCCAACGACACTTGGATAACCCACGACATGATTGATGCATATAGGCAACTACACACGCTTGGACTTGCTCATTCTGTTGAAGTGTGGGAATCAGACAACTTAGTCGGCGGCCTATACGGCGTTGGTATTGGCAAGGTGTTTTGTGGCGAATCTATGTTCCACACGCTAAGCAACACATCCAAATTAGCCATGTTCGCATTGGTGGCGCACATGAAGCGTATGAATATGGCATTTATCGATTGCCAGCTCCCTACTGATCATTTGGCCTCACTCGGTGCCAAGCCTATTGAAAGGCCCAAATTTATTGAAAAACTCGAAGCAAACAACCACACTTTAGATGCGCGTGGTGCGCTTTTATCTGACTATATTCATCGTTGGCAACCTCAGGTTATTACGCCATGAAGTTTGGTATAACACATGCTTTTAACTGTAGCTACTTACCTGACGAACAAGAGCAGTTATTAGTGTATGCAGAAAAAAACGATTTTCAGGCTTGGCGGTATTCTCAACTAATACAAGCTGGGTTCAGACGAAGTGGTGACCAAATTTACCGGCCTCATTGCCCTAGCTGTAAAGCGTGTAAGTCAGTTCGAATCCCCGTTTCTGAATTTACCCCATCGCGAAGTCAAAAGCGCATTCTTCGTGCTAATAGGCATTTTTCGGTAAACGTATCCGATGCTCCTTCCCAGGCTTATTATCCGCTTTACGAGCGTTACATTACACAACGACACAGCGACGGAAGTATGTATCCTCCATCAAAAGAGCAATACAACAACTTTATACTGTGTGATTGGATGAAAACCCACTTTGTAGAAGCGTATGATGATGGGAAGCTCATCGCAGTTGCAGTAACCGATGTCGTCGATGAAAACGAGCAATTGGGTGCGCTTTCTGCCCTGTATACCTTTTTTGATCCAGACTACGAACGCGCTTCGCTGGGTACATGGATGATTCTCATGCAGATAGAACAAGCTAAAGCGTTGGGACACCAATATGTCTATCTGGGGTACTATGTTGATGGCTGTCAAAAAATGTCGTACAAACACAATTTTTTGCCGTTTGAAGAGTTTATTGACAATCAATGGCAATTAATTTCAGACAAAAGCGGGTAACGCATCCCAGCGACGAGATTTTATAAGAATACCTAATATATTTATCCAAAATCGCATTAATTCCTTTACACTGCACCTAAGATTGGGTAAGGTCTGCGCGGCAAAAATTTTGAATTACTGAGGTAACTGCTTTACATGGCAAAAGAAGATTGTATTGAAATGGAAGGTACTGTGCTAGACACACTACCTAACACTATGTTCCGCGTTGAACTAGAAAACGGTCACGTAGTGACTGCACACATCTCTGGTAAAATGCGTAAGAACTATATTCGAATTCTTACTGGCGATAAGGTCACCGTTGAGATGACTCCTTACGATTTGACCAAAGGTCGTATCGTTTATCGCGCAAGATAATGAGCCATTGAAGCGGTAACGCATTGTTAAAAGCCCGGTGTATTCACCGGGCTTTTTTGTTGTCCGCAAACAATGTAAATGCAGGACGAATTTTTAGCAAAAAAAAAGGCTAACATCAGTTAGCCTTTTTGGTACTCCGTATCATTTATTGTTAGAGCAAGAAGACCCGTGGCTTAAGCCTCAGTCTCTTCTGATGGCGTGTCAACACCTGCATATTCAAACGTTAGCTTATCGTTGACACAATCAACCTTCACATTGCCACCTTTTGCTAGTTCACCAAATAGAAGTTCATTAGCCAGCTCTTTTTTGAGTTCATCTTTTATCAGTCGGGCCATGGGTCTTGCTCCCATTGCTTTATCGTAGCCTTTCTCTGCAAGATATGCTCTTGCTTCGCTACTTACTTCAAAAGACACGCCCTTAGCATCTAGCTGTGCTTGAAGTTCGATAATGAACTTGTCTACAACCTGGAGAATCACATCGGAATCGAGGTGATTAAACCAGATGATACCGTCTAGACGGTTTCTAAACTCAGGCGTAAACACTTTATTGATCTCACTCATTGCGTCATGACTGTGATCTTGCTGTTTGAAACCAATAGACTTGCGTACCGTTTCCTGGACACCCGCGTTTGTCGTCATCACAAGCACAACGTTTCTAAAGTCTACTTTCCGCCCGTTATTGTCAGTTAGGGTACCGTGGTCCATAACCTGCAACAGAATATTGTAGATATCGCTGTGCGCTTTCTCAATTTCATCTAAAAGCACAACAGAATATGGGTTTTTAATGACCGCATCAGTAAGAAGCCCACCCTGATCAAAACCAACATAGCCTGGAGGCGCACCAATTAGGCGGCTCACGGCATGTCGTTCCATATATTCAGACATGTCAAAGCGAACAAGCTCTACACCCATAATCTTGGCCAACTGTTGTGTCACTTCTGTTTTACCCACACCAGTCGGACCTGCAAATAAGAAACTACCAATTGGCTTAGTTTCTGTGCCCAAACCAGAACGAGAGAGCAAAATAGCGTCGTTAAGGGTCTCAATGGCCTTGTCTTGACCAAATACAACCATCTTGAGGTTACGTCCAAGGTTCTTAAGAACTTCTTTGTCAGACGCTGACACAGACTTTTCTGGTATGCGTGCCATTTTCGCAATAATTTGCTCAATGTCACCTACCCCAATGGTTTTCTTTCGTTTCGACGGAGGAAGTAGTCGCTGGCTAGCGCCTGCTTCATCCATCACATCAATAGCTTTGTCTGGCAAATGACGCTCGTTAATATACTTTGCAGACAGCTCGGCTGCCGCTTGCAACGCTTTTTGTGTAAAGCGCACACTATGGTGCTCTTCGTAGCGACTCTTAAGACCCATAAGGATTTTTGTAGTATCACTGACACTTGGTTCAGTCACGTCCACTTTTTGGAAGCGACGCGCTAAGGCGCGATCTTTCTCAAAGATACCTTGGTACTCTTGGTAAGTCGTAGAGCCAATGCAGCGTAGCTCACCGCTAGACAGTTTCGGCTTAAGTAGGTTCGATGCATCCATTACACCACCAGAAGCTGCTCCAGCGCCAATGATTGTATGAATTTCATCAATGAACAAAATCGCGTTTTTGTCTTTAGCCAGCTCTTTTAAAATCGCCTTTAAGCGTTTTTCAAAGTCGCCACGATACTTAGTACCGGCTAAAAGGCCACCTAAATCCAATGAGTAAACTGTACTTTCAGCAATTACGTCAGGCACATCTTCATTTACAATACGATACGCTAGCCCTTCTGCGATGGCCGTCTTACCTACACCGGCTTCACCTACAAGTAGAGGGTTGTTTTTACGTCGACGACACAAAATTTGAATCGTTCGTTCAACCTCTGAATCGCGGCCAATAAGCGGGTCTATCTTTCCGTCTTTGGCGTAACGATTTAGGTCAGTGGCATATTTACTCAACGCAGAGCCGCCCTCTTCGCCAGCCTCACCTTCTTCAGCGACTTCAGGGTTGGCAGGTTCATCATCATCAGCTTTGCTCACGCCATGGCTAATAAAGTTCACCACATCAAGTCGTGTAACGTCAGCCTTCTTAAGAATGTAAACGGCTTGAGATTCTTGTTCACTGAAAATGGCAACAAGTACATTTGCCCCGGTGACTTCATCCTTGCCAGAAGACTGGACGTGAAAGACTGCGCGTTGTAACACTCGTTGAAAACCAAGTGTTGGCTGTGTTTCACGATCGTTTATTTGATCGTCCAGAATAAGCGGCGTGGTATCTTTGACAAATGAAAGAAGCTCACTTTTTATTGCCTCTATATCGGCACCACACGCCTTAAGCGCATCACGAGCAGCTGAGTTATCAAGCAGTGCCAACAACAGGTGTTCGACCGTCATAAATTCATGACGGTGTTCTCTGGCAAATACAAACGCATTGTTTAGCGTCTGTTCTAATTCTTTATTTAACATATTGCTCGCCCTCTACAAAATACCTTATGCCT
>CAYVST010000032.1:0-39256 GCA_964454185.1 uncultured Alteromonas sp. | reverse complement strand
CCATTTTATTTTCCTCTTGGGGTTAGGCCTCCATATACCCCTTGTATCGATTCAGCAAAACTTTCGTCGCGCTGAACACCCCGATACGAAGTGACGGTATATGTGTGTTTTAATAAAATAATTTTACCCTCTTAAACGGTGCTTATTGCACGAAGCAAAAAGAGCTTTCCGTCAGGGCGCGCGCTTTATACCATAACTGTTAAACCGACTCAAGTTTTAGCGCAAAAACAGCCTTTTTAATTGCAATAGGGCGACCTACCTATTGCTGCAAAAATGCGCGCTTATACTCGGCGTTTTACTCGCCACCATGCACGTATAAAAAGATGTTTGAAATCAGTTGTACCTCACAAATCCTAACAGCAAGGCTCAACACCCAATAAAAACCATATTTAACAGCAACTTACTAAGATTGAGCTGTTCAATGTTATACTTCGTAATATAATAGTAAATCCTTGGTTTTATCTGTAAAAGATTTGAGAGGCGCTGTGTCAGCAATCATCAAGACCCCTGAAGAAATCGAAAAAATGCGCGTAGCCGGTAAACTGGCTGCTGAAGTACTCGAAATGATTACACCTCATGTCAAAAAAGGTGTGACAACAGATGAGTTAAACACGCTCTGTCACGACTATATTGTCAATGAGCAAAAAGCCGTTCCAGCTCCACTTAACTATGGACATCCGCCTTTTCCAAAGTCGATTTGTACTTCAGTTAATCACTGTATTTGTCACGGCATTCCTTCTGACAAGAAACTGAAAGATGGTGACATTATTAACATTGACGTTACTGTGATTAAAGACGGATACCACGGCGACACATCAAAGATGTTCATCGTTGGAAAACCTTCTATCCTCGCAGAGCGCCTTATCCGTGTTACACAAGAATGTCTCTACAAAGCCATCCAGCAAGTCAAGCCGGGCATGCGTTTAGGTGACATTGGGCACATTTGTCAAACCCATGCTGAAGCGCATAACTATTCAATAGTTCGCGAGTATTGCGGCCACGGTATTGGCGCCAGCTTTCATGAAGAGCCGCAAATTGTCCATTACGGCAAGCCAGGAACAGGTGATGTACTTGAACCGGGCATGTGCTTCACCATTGAGCCGATGGTGAACGCCGGCAAACGCTACTCGAAAGTGTTACCAGATCAATGGACAGTGGTTACCAAAGATAGAAGCCTCAGTGCTCAGTGGGAACACACACTACTTGTTACCGAAGATGGTGTAGAAGTATTGACACTCCGTGAAGACGAAACACTATCGCGCGTCATTTCACACAACTAACCCACTAAATGCCAACACTCACAGCTGTGAGTGCTATTTAGTAAAGTTTTAAAGCAGTGGAGAAGTAAACTCGCTGCTTTTTTTATGTCTATTTTCCATAACTTATCGCAATTTTGAAGGACGATTTTCTACCATTAGCAGTTATAAACTCACTCAGTGGTGGGTTTTGCGAGCGTGACAGATAAACACGCACTCACAAAGAAACATTTTTGCAACAAAACCCCATAAATATTCACATTTAAACTTGAATTATGCATCCTTTGACTACTGCGAAAGTCAATAAATTCATGCTATTGTTCGTAGCGTCTAAAAGAAGTCCATTTGAAGGGTGTATTTTGAGCCTGCAATCACTGATTAAAAACATCGATACTATAAGTTCGGTTGACGATATTCCCGCAATCAAATCTTGCGTCGAATCCAGTTATCAATGGATCACAGCATCCTTTGATACAACACCCGTCAATCAGCTGGTAACAGGGCGAGCTCAGTTTGTTGATGCACTCCTAAACCATTTATGGCAATTATTCGGTTTGGATGTCGTAAGCGAGTTATCGCTTTGTGCAGTTGGCGGCTATGGCCGAGGTCACCTTCAGCCCCACTCTGATATCGATTTGTTAATCGTAAGCAAGAAGAAACTAAAACCAGATGTGCAAGAACGAATTGGACAGTTTATAACCCTACTATGGGATATAAAATTAGACGTTGGTCAGTCTGTTAGAACAATCAAAGAAACGGTTAAATTAGCGAAAGAAGATATCACCATTGCGACGAACTTGGTTGAAAGTCGTCTGCTTTGTGGCAGTGAAAGCACGTTTGAAAAACTATGGGAAGAAGTGAATGGCCGGCATTCATGGAGTAGTAAAGCGTTTTTCTCGGCCAAATATGACGAACAGTTAAAACGCCATGCTAAGTTCAACGGCACTGCGTACAACCTTGAACCGAATATAAAAGAAAATCCTGGTTGCCTTAGAGACATTCAATCCATAGGGTGGGTTGCAAAGAAACACTTCAAAGAGTACGACGGCTGGAACCTTGTTGGGCACGGTTACTTTACCGAACAAGAACACAGCGAACTTATTGCCTGTCGCATGCACCTATGGAAGATGCGCTGCGCACTACATTTAGTCGCAGGCCGAAGTGAAAATAGACTACTATTTGACTACCAGCCCGATGTAGCAAAGATGATGGGCTACGGTGAAGAAGGGAAATCTTCAGTTGAGAAGATGATGCGAGACTTTTTTCGCACCGTTGCGCGCGTGTCAGAACTCAATCAAATGCTATTACAGCGCTTTAAGTACGATATGTTGAATCAAAGCGTTCAGCGTACTTCTATCATTAATGAGGATTTCGAACTACTCGACAACATGATCTCTCCTCGTCACGAACGTGTTTTTTCAGCGCCGGAAACCATCTTAGACTTTCTACATTTGGTAACGAATACGCCAGAGGTACAAGGCTTAAGCACAATTTGTATTCGACAATTGCGCAATGCGCATCGTGCCTTTGAAACAGAGTATTTTGTGAATCGCCCTGCGTGTCGTGAAAAGTTTATGCTTTTGATGCGGCAACCAGAATTTTTTAATTTTGGTTGGGACATTATGCATCAATACGGCATTTTGCAGGCATATCTTCCTGAGTGGGATACCATTGTAGGTATGATGCAGTTCGACTTATTCCATGCGTACACTGTGGATGAGCACACGCATCGCCTTGTTAAGCACGTCAATTATTACTTTTCAAAAGACAACACCGACTTTCCGCGTTGTGGGCGCATTTGTCGAAATTTAGACAAGCCAGAAGTACTGTATATCGCGGCGATTTTCCATGATATTGCCAAGGGCCGTAATGGCGACCATTCAACCCTAGGTGCGCAAGATGTTGCTAAATTCTGCGCGCAACATGATATTCCTTCTGAAGACGCTGAAATGATCGCGTGGCTCGTTGAAAATCATCTTTTGATGAGCGTTGTTGCTCAACGTCGAGATATCTACGACCCAGATGTAATTAGTGAATTTGCGGGAAGTGTACGAAGCCACAACCATTTAAATCTGCTCTATACCCTGACCCTTGCTGATATACGTGCAACCAACGATAATTTATGGAATGACTGGAAAGCGTCGCTTTTACGCGAGCTATATTTGATGACACAAAAGGCATTGGACAACGGCTTACAGTGTCAGGTAACACTTAACGAGCGAGTAACTACTCACAAACATCAAGCAAGGCAGATATTGCAAGAGCGAGCGATTGACTCAACCGCGATAGATACACTGTGGGCGCGTTTGGATGACGATTATTTCGTACGCTTTAAGCCCACTCAAATTGCTTGGCACACGGACGAGATCATTGCCGCTCAGAATGATTGGTTAACGCCTGAACATGAAGGGCTACTTGTAAAAGCAAATGATAGCAGTGCCAAAGGTGGAACTGAGGTACTTATTTACGGGAAAGACAGAAAAGCCCTATTTGCTCAAGTAGCATCTGTACTAGACAGTCGCAACTGCTCCATTCATGACGCGCATGTTACCGTTACACGAGACGGCTATGTATTTGATAGCATGTTGGTGTTAGAAAATGATGGAACAAGGCTTTCTTCAGATTCTCGCATAGCGTCTATCGAGAATGCTATTTCAGCCCAACTTGAGAAGCCAGGACGGTCTCATCAGAATAAACGTAAGTTACCGCGTCAAATGAAGCAATTGGATGTTCCAACAAAAGTCCGATTTTATACCATTAACGACGAAGCAACTTTAGTTGAGTTAGAAGCACTGGACGCTCCCGGCATTTTAGCTAAAATTGGTCACGCTTTCGTCGATACGAATGTAACACTTAAGCTTGCAAAAATCGCCACCATCGGCGAGCGTGCGGAAGACATATTCATCGTCAGCAACGAGGCTGGCAAAGCATTAACCCAAGAACAACAGGTGAGCCTTAAAAAGCAAATTCTGTTTAAACTCGATCAACTTGAAGATATCACAATACCATGAATGAATTGAAAGCCATTATTGAAGACGCCTTCGAAAATCGCGACTCTATTAGCCCAACTTCAGCGCCTGAAGAAGTAAAAAAGGCTGTAGCGGACGCTATTGACCTTCTTAACACTGGTAAAGCGCGTGTGGCAGAAAAAATCGCTGGCGAATGGGTCGTTCACCAGTGGCTAAAGAAAGCCGTACTACTTTTCTTCCGCCTGCACAACAACGATGTAATTGAAGGTGCTGAAAGCAAGTTTTACGATAAAGTTCCGCTTAAATATACCCATTACACTGCAGAACAGTTCGCCGCAGACGGTGCACGCATTGTTCCACCAGCCGCAGTGCGAACGGGTACTTTCGTGGGCAAAAATGCGGTTGTTATGCCTTCTTATGTGAATATCGGTGCATTTGTTGACGAAGGTACTATGGTAGACACATGGGCCACGGTTGGTTCTTGTGCACAAATCGGTAAAAATGTTCACTTGTCTGGTGGTGTTGGCATAGGTGGTGTGCTTGAGCCACTTCAGGCAAACCCAACTATTATTGAAGACAATTGTTTCATTGGTGCACGCTCTGAGATTGTTGAAGGCGTCATCGTTGAAGAAGGTTCAGTTATTTCGATGGGCGTATACATCGGTCAAAGCACACGAATTTATGACCGCGAAACAGGTGAGATCCACTACGGTCGAGTACCAGCAGGCTCAGTAGTCGTGGCGGGTAACCTGCCTAGCGCCGACGGCAAATACAGCTTGTATGCTGCAATCATTGTTAAAAAAGTCGATGCTAAAACCCGCGCCAAAGTGGGTATCAATGCCCTTCTTCGTGGTGTTGAATAACAGCGCAAACGCATTCATAAAAATGGCGCCAACGGCGCCATTTTTTTGCCTTTGCTTCTAGGCTAACAGCTTATCTTTAATACTATTTATCCATTCAACTACGTCTTTCTCGGGTTCAAGTGTTTCAATTGCATCCACTTCCAGCATATCTGCTACAGCGTTGCCTTGAAGTTCACACAGTAGCGACTGAAATTGTTTACCGGCTCCACAAAAGCTCTCGCCATAGCTACTATCACCGAGGGCCGCAACGGCAAATGGTTTACCTGATAACTGTGGCGCGTCGTCTTTAAGATCTGAAAACACAAACTCTAAATTAGGCGGAACATCACCTTGCCCTGTTGTAGACGTAATCACAAGCAGTGCATCTGCATCCGTGAAATCACTAACTGACGGATCACTTTCCAGTACACAATCCACCCCTTGTCCAGCTAAGCTTTCTTCAACCTGCTCTGCAACATGCTGCGCATTACCATAAACAGTACCTGCGATTATTGTAAGTGATGCCATTTTTACCTCTGTAAAATCATTAAAAAAACACGGTTGCTGCAGTATGTGAATTATTTATTTTACTGCATCCACCAGAGCGTGTTGAACAGCCGTCGCATATGGACCTAATGCTTCTACCAGTTTATTCATAGAAGGGTGCATTGACGCATTCACACTAACCCATTGCTTCGAAATCGGATGAACGAACCCCATTTGGGTACAACTTAAGGCCAAATTAGTAAATTTAAAGTGCTCCTTGGCGAATTTGTTTTGCTTTCCGTCACCATGCGTTGTGTCACCAATAATTGGATGTCTTATATGCGCCATATGACGTCTCAATTGATGTTTACGTCCAGTACTCGGAGAAAGTTTTACCAATGAGTAACGACCAGTTTGATATTTCCCAACAGGCTCAGGCACTTCATAAGTAGAAATAGATTCAAACACTGTGGTTGCTTGCTGTGGGGCTTGTTGGGGTCTTTTGTGTTTGTCTGCGATCTTGTCGTAGCGATATTTAAGCGCGTAGTCGATAAGGCCGGTATGGTGAACAAAACCTCTTACGATAGCAAGATAGGTTTTAGACACCTGTTTGTCCATCATTTGCTTACCAAGTTGGGCTGCGATATCAGAGTTAAAACTGAATAATAGTACCCCAGAGGTCGGCCTGTCTAAACGGTGTGCCGGGTATACATGTCGGCCAATTTGATCTCTTAGTGTTTGCACTGCAAAAACTGTTTCATGTTTATCGATAGGGCTGCGATGCACAAGTAAGCCTGGTGGCTTATCTATAGCCACGATGTGTTCATCTTGATAGAGCACACGTAAGGGCAACTGACTGTGCGTATCCATCAATGCAGTTCTCCGGTTGTCGGTGTATGTATGCTTTTCACTATGGCATCAAGCTCGCGGAGAACGCTTAGCGTATTATGTGCATCTTGCGACAGCAATGTTTCGGCGGCGGGTGAAATACTCATTAACGGTATAGGCAGTTCTGTACGCACAATAGCCGTCATTTTTGGAACAAAAATGAAGGCTAACCAACTCTCAAATGGCATGCTGTCGATGGCGAACGGTTCAGTGCTCTGCATAGCCTTGGCACTTGGCATCTCTTGCGGCCAAATGCCTTCCTCTCGCATAGAATCAACAAGTGCATCGAGTGAATTGCCAAGCAATGCGTAGGGTTCAGTCAACATACATCTCCTTTTGAAAATTATTGGAATAGTAACGTTGTGCGCTGTACATGTTTACTTACCTCAATTCGTTCTTAAAACACTACAAAGCAATAACCTATGCAGCAACAAGGAGATAGCAACATGTGGGATTATATCATAAGAAACAAAGTGCACGGGACATGTCAGAAAAAACCATTCCTATGATAAACTGATAGCCTTTGCAGTAGATTCGGAAAGCACGATGAGCGCCAATAATATAAATTCTATTAGCGAGTTTTTATTGCACGCAGGCACAGAGTATAGAATATTTGATATGGGACGAAGATTGACTTTATTGGATAGTCAATCGTTCTTAGACATTGAAAGCGGAAGTGCTTATGCACCTTACCCCCGCCAACAACATGCTTGGTTTGGCATCGTTTTTTGGAATAAGCAATCATCTACTCAACATTACATTTGGTTTGTAAAGTTACCGCTGGATGAGCAGGGGCTTGTAATAGCAGCGTCAAGAAACCACTTTTTAGACATTATCGTTGACGCATTAGGCCAATCAATTGCTGATGATGCTGAAAAGGCACAGTCATTGCCAGACAATCCCTACTCATTTGTTCCGGCACAATCATTGTTGGCTCAGTTCAATGCTATGGTAAAAAGTACGCTAAAGGTTTCGCTAAATGAGGATGCTCAAAAAGTTGAAGCTTATCTTAAAGCCCCTCAATTGGTCGATTGGCAAGAAATCTCTATGCAAAGTGTGGCAGATTTCACCCAAGTACTTAACGATCATACCAATAGCGAGGCAGTCATTAACGCGTTTTATGCTAATCACACACTCTATGCCGATGTGTTTATGAACACATTTATGGAAATGTGTGAGAATGTATCGCTTCCGCCATCACTTGAGTCATTTTGTATAGAAAATGTTGTGTCGGATAATGGGGTTTCAATAAGCATCCTTCGCGCTTTATCAGCGCCTCATTACGACGAGAAAATCAATGCCTGTTTGACATCACTGCTGCGCGACGGCGCGTCGGAACGTTTAGATATATTAAGTGTTATCGCAGCAAGACACTTTGAACAAATGGACAATGCTTTACTAAGCATATTCTTAGAGAACGCAGCGCGCGTTGATAACAAAGAGGGCCATGATGGCGCGTTGTTCTCTGGTTTTTTCTCTGATTTGGTTCAAATTCCCAAGTTACGCCGTCAGGTTTTAACACTTCTGCGATCACCCGACCGTTCACATACTTTGGCTGAAGCATTTAATCAGCTCTTCGCCCAGGCGAGGCAATAAAATGACACTACTAGAACTCGTTGTATGGCTGGTAATTGTATTTACTGGGTATCAGTTCTGGCGCATTCGAGCGATATCCGAAAGCACATATCGATATTTAGCCCAATACTGTAGTACGCATAACCTCCAATTACTGAGCGTTTCACGTGCCCGAACTCGTTTCTCTTTTAAACATGGGCAACCTGACTGGCACAGCTTTTTCAATTTTGAATTTTCAAGTAATGGCGAAGACAAATACAACGGACAGGTAGAATTGGTGGGTCTACGCGTTATACGTACGGATGTTCCTCCACATCGCGTTTGAAGTAAAAACGTAACGTATAAAAAAAGGGGAGCCAACCGGCTCCCCTTTCTCATGGAATTTTGAGTTTCCCTCTCTGCGTTCCTTTGCGACTAAAATCTTCCCGATTAAAATCCTTATACGCCCCTTTCCTTCTAATCTCGCGCATCCTGTGCGAGCTACCCTTCCTTGCGTAGGTCCCTTTCCTTTTTTCCTTAGCTACTGTACATCCTTAATACAGCGTTACCCATCCTGGGTCTGTCCCTTGTTAGACTCCGCTAACCACTCCTTTCCATTTTTCCCTTAATTACTGCACTTCCTGCTGCAGTCTTACCGTTCCTTGGCGTGTCCCTCATTTCATCCTTGGCTTGCTCGTCCGTGCAAATTCTTCCTGAAACTTGGCTCCCTGCCACATCCTGTTGCAATATCCTATTGCTAGCAGCAATCCTTGCGCCTTTTCTTTCCTTACTTCCTGTTATGCAGTGTCCAATCTGCAATCCCTTTTCCCTTCACTCACGCCCTGTGAGAATCTTATCCTTAAGTTGTCCTAGGTCTTCCTTAGTAAATCTTCCTGACTCGTCGTGATTCCCTGTGACATGTCCATAGTATCCCTTCCAATTATTACTGCCATATGGATTTACAAGGTTCTTTCAAAGTATTTTGTACGACTTTTGACTAACACCTCAAAACACCAATAAAATCAGGGGCTTCATACTTTAGTCTATTTTGGAACTTCAAAAAAAAGGTAAGATCACTCACACTTTTTGTAGGAAATGTCTTACAAAAGAATGAGACTTTAGTATAAAAGTCCAAAAACCAAACAAACCAGACACACCAATTTGTATGCTTTTCAAGCAAGCCGGCTAGGGCGATCAGATATATGATGGTGATGCAGAAGAGACTGTGGCATCGCTTTTCGCAAAACGAACCCAACAAGAGGCGAATAGATAAACGAATCAACTTGCTTTAAGTATGGCGAGCCAAGAATATTGAGAGGTCGCGTATTTAGCGTTTTTCGCGAAACATAACCTCTCCATCGACATGAGAAAGGCTTAATTGCCCCACCACCGAATAATTATCATCTCCAAAAAATGAGCGATGTTTAGGTACAGTTACAAAAACGGCAACCCCTTCGCTGTTTGTATCTTCATCTACGACACTATCAATCGCACCTAATAAGATATGTCCAAGCCCATGTGTTTGATAATCAGGGTGAACAGCAATAAAACTGAGCATATGAAAATTTTCTGCTGGTACAAGTGCGCGAACTTTTTCCTCTTTTTGAAGCATTTGTTTTGTGCCAAACAACCCCGCAGTCAGCAACATTCGTAAGCGCCAATGCCAATAACGCCCAGCTCCAAACGCAGCGTCAGGAGACGTTAGGCATGCTAGGGCTATAAGCCTTTCGCCATCAAACAGTCCAATCATGGGCTGCTCCGCAACCCAAAATGCATTTAGTTCTTCTCGAATTGCGGACCGTAAGCGGCTCTCATAGCCCTCTTTCTCCGACTGAAAGATATCAGTAAATAGAGGATCATCGACATAAGCGTTATACAAAATAGATGCGGCAATTTTGAGGTCATCAACACCGAGGAAAACCGCTTTAACGGTATTATGGATAGCGCTGAGCGCATTATTGGAGGCGTGGGTTGTCATTGGGTCTTCCTCATTGGCTTACAAGCCGCTGCTGGCATTTTCAATCACTCTGATAAAAACAGATACGCGCAAAGCTAGCAAAATGCTCATAATCTAATAACACACTATAACGCCAATGTTTCGTAAAACATTGGCGTGCATCTTTGAAAAAGTATCAACAAAGGTTCTAAATGTGTTTTAGACGAACAGCCAAATTTCCACTACAGAGCGCAAACAACGCTTCGCATATCTTCCAATCAGTAAGCAACCAAACTTGATTAAACTTTAGCCTACTTGAAATAAGACCCACTGTTAACCTTTTATTAACAATTAATTCATTAGGCTGTAAGCGCTGTCACCCCAGCCAACTAGATTTCCATTCTTGAATACTAACGGCGTACATTCATCTTTTGTCGTAATACCATCACCCATTGTTTTTTGGGTGCGATAATAAAGCACGCGATAGGTCCCATCTTGCTTTTCGAAAAGCTCATTAAAATCGGCTACGCCCATTTTTCTCAGAACGCTTTCGTAAGCGACACCCGTTTCAAGATTAGAAATATGCTTACGATTGTTAAACTCTCTATCTTCCCAATCTGCACTGTAATGACTATCAGAACCACCACCTACAGATACTACACAACCAGACAAAAGTACTGACGAAGCTAAGGCTGCTGAGATAAGAAGCGTTTTCATGTGTTTTCCTTGTTTTTACAAATAACTTTTAAATTCTAAGCAATCCAAATGAACATTAACTGAATGACTGTGGATGCTAAATTGACTCTTTACTATCAGTTAGCTTAACTGTAATCAAGAATAACGCCAAAATTTAAACTATTGATTTAATTAAACTTTACTTTAAACCATCAAATAACACCTTTCATTACTTGGCGTAATATGCAACTTTTTAGTTAATTTGACCTCAAAACTAGGTACACTCCACTCCTTCTTTAGTGATAGGTCTTACATGTATGAACGATAACGTGCAGCAGCTTGTGATGCTATGCCATAAAATGGATAAGGAAGGTAAAACACCTTCAGTTGGAATGCTTCGCTCAAAAGCGCCTTTCAAAGCGTCTGTAACGGAGGCTATAGAAGCCATCAAGCGATTTAACATGAGCCAAAAAGACGCATCTCCCCTTGGTTCAAGTGCAACAAAAGTGAGTGGACTCGCCTCTGAATCACTTGAACAAAGAGTAGAAGCACTCGAAAAGGAAGTTGCGGCACTTAAACGCGCACTCAACGATGTTCTTCAAGCATAATAGTGAATGCAGCTAAGGCGTAGGCGTCAGCTCGCCGATAAAGTGTGCCAATGATGGCGCTAGGATTTTTTGTGCAGGCCTTCCTACTTGTTCCAGAGCTACTTCTCCAGTTGCATTTATTACGGTTAAAATGAAATCGTCTTCATCCGTTAAGCCGAAGAACAGCGTAGGTTCCTGCTTAAGGCGCTGCTTCATTAAAAGGTGTCCAATAAGATTTTGTTGGAGCCTTTCAAAGTCTTCCTCGTTCCAGACTTGGAGTAGTTCGCATTCTCCTTGGGCGGCTTTTGCTTTTAAATTATTACTAAAGTAACGCGTGAAATACTCGCAGTATTGAGGGGCTAGAGAAAGTGACAGGGCCTCTTCAACGTTTTTAAATGACAGCGTGCTATTTTGCAGAACAGGCCTCCACTCTACTAATTCACCTTCTTTCAAATAGTCTTTCTTTTCATCTACAACGTAACAATTAGATTGCCAAGCAGCTTCATATGGCATCACGAGTTTGTCGTGCTCTCCTTGCGCGACATATGATGATACAAATTTGTCTAAATGTTCTGAAATACTTAATGTCATTATGAAGTTACCTTAGCTTTTTTGGGGTACACTATACCTATGTATTAACAACTGCATTAGCTTTATTGGCTATTGCTCTGTTATAACTCATTTTAACTTCAGCTTATCGTTAGACACAGTAATGTTTTAAAAGGTTTTTATGTCGACGAACAACACATTAGAAAAAATTTCAATTCAAGCGCCCGATGATCTTTCGCTCGGAAAACAAGTCGAGTATGAATTCGAGTACAACCCTACACTACTGCAAGGTGTACCTCGCAGCCTTAGTCGAGACACATTGGAATTAAAAACCGCTCCATTGCCGTTTTCAGGAGTAGATACGTGGACGGGCTACGAACTTTCTTGGTTGAACCCAAAAGGAAAGCCACATATTGCCATCCTGGAATGTAATGTGCCAATCACATCAGAAAACCTCATTGAGTCAAAGTCGTTTAAGCTCTACCTCAATAGCTTCAACCAAACTAAGTTTGACTCGGCAGAAAATGTAAGAGAAGTGCTGGCGCGTGATCTTTCTGCATGTGCAGGAGAACCTGTTGAGGTTAAACTCATCTTACCAGATACATTTGAAGATCTTATATTTAAAGAGTTTTCAGGTGATTTGCTCGACGATCTAGATGTAGAAATTACATCTTACTCGCCTGACACACAGACGCTCGGCACTGACGATTCAAATTTCAAAGTAAGTGAAACACTAGTTTCTCACTTGCTTAAGTCTAATTGTTTAATCACAAGTCAACCAGATTGGGCTAGTATTCAAATTAGGTATGAGGGATCGAAAATAGATCGGGAAGGCTTATTGAAATACCTAATAAGTTTTAGGCAGCATAATGAATTTCACGAACAGTGTGTTGAACGTATTTATTGCGACATTATGCAACATTGCAAACCTGAAAAACTGACGGTCTGTGCACGTTACACTCGTCGGGGTGGATTGGACATCAACCCTTTTCGTTCAAATTTTGAAACACCTTATGGGAACTACCGTCAAGCTCGCCAGTAAAAATATACATTGCGATAGTATTGATGTAATTATGTTCTGGCCAGGCTAAAAAGATAAGACGAAAAAATGGAAGCAAAACAACTACAAGCTCTAAAACAAAACAATGCGCTTCTTTGCCAGTTTATTGTCAGGCTCTCAGCATTTTACGAGGGTTTTTCGGATAAATTAGATAACGAGCTGAAAACCCTGCGTGGACATCTGTCAGGCACGCCTAATTTTAGTTTGGCCGCGGTCAGTATTGAAAAGCTGAATAAAGCGCTGCAACACCAAGAAGTGTCAATACGCAAATACAGTACCGATACACTTTCGTCTCTTGAAGACGCCATGAAGCAACTGCAGAAAATTGTATTTGAAGACGACGAGCTAAAAACACTTACAACGCAAGAGTTGATCAAGCTTAATCAGCCTCATAACGACATTTTTAGTATCTATAAACTCTTTACTAAGGCGTTAGCGCTACATCGAATCGCGTTGAACAAAAAAATAGTTGCGCTTAAGCCTACAGAAGGTAGCGGCTCGGAACCTTCTAGCTCGCAAAAGATTCAGGCACAGGAAGAAAACCCGCACTATCGTTCTATTTTGGTTGAACTAAATCAGCTCATCGCTTCATATGCGCAGAAAAAACCGAACGACAAGCAGCTTATGGATATTCGCCAGCGACTCGAACAAGGAATGGACGAGGATCAATTGCTTAAAAGCTGTGTCGTGATACTGCGAATGATAGTGCAAGACGCGATGTCGGAAGCTAGTTTCACCGGAAAAGTGATACAGAGCCTGCATAGTTCTTTGGGCCAAATCAATGAAGAAGTTAACGAGAGTATCGAAGGTAGCCAAAGCCAATTTGAACAACGCAAAGAAGGCAACGAACTTTTAAAGTCACATATCGACAGTATCGAAGAGGCTGTATCTGAAAGTGATTCACTAGAATCTCTAAAGGAACAAACACAGTTTTGTGTGCAAAAACTCATTAACACCCTTAGCGAACAACAAACTAACGATGAGCAAGGTCAAGAAGCATTAATGACACTGCTATCTTCGATGCAACACAAAATTAATACGCTGCAACAACAAACTAGCGTATATAAAAAGAAACTTGCCGAGCAAGTTATGCAAAGCAGAACTGATCCTCTGACTCGTCTTCCGAATCGACAAGCTTATAATGAGAAATTGGAAGAAGCCTTTGCTCAATTTAACAAGTCAGGAACTCCCCTTGCTGTAGCAGTTGTTGATATCGACCACTTCAAGTCGGTGAATGATCGATTTGGACATGCGGCTGGCGATAAAACGCTTCAAGTGGTGAGCCGTTTCTTAAAGCAGCACATTAAGAGGCCTGAATTCATTGCTCGCTGGGGTGGTGAAGAATTCGTTTTACTATTTCCAAATAGCCCCTTAGAAACTGTTGAGGAAAGGCTCAACGAAATTCGCAGTAAACTCGCCACTATGCCGTTTAAGTTCAAGCAAGAGAAAGTTAAAGTCACGGCCTCTTTTGGCGCAACGTGTTTTAATACCAATGACAGTACTGACACCGTTTTTGAACGCGCAGACAAGTATCTCTACCAAGCCAAGCGAGATGGACGTAATCGCGTTGTAACGGACTTAAGTGCTGCGCAATAGGACGCAGAATTATGAAAAAACTGCAGCTTAACCCTGTTGGCTCAATGAGCCAACTTTCACAGGTGGAAGTAGCAAAACTGCAAGACACCACAAACAGCGCGTTATTTACTATGTTTCGCAACTGCAGTTTAGCGGTACTCAACAGCGGAGTAGACGAAGACAACTACGAAACGCTCTTTTCCCCCTACAAAGACTTTGATATACGACTTGTTCGAAGAGAGCGGGGCGTAAAAATAGAACTTATAAATCCACCAGAAGTTGCTTTTGTAGATGAACAGCTTGTTAGAGGGGTGCATGAACACCTTTTCGCAGTGCTTCGTGACCTTCTCTACATGGGCAATAAATATGCCTTTCTTCACCAAGACAGCCCTAACGAAGGGTCGGAAGTGACCGACATGGTCTTTGACATGCTGCGCCATGCCCAAGCTCTTGAAGGTAATGACGGGGTCAATACAATTGTATGCTGGGGCGGACACTCCATTAATCAAATTGAATACAAATACACTAAAGAAGTGGGTTATCAATTGGGGTTGCGCAACATGAACATATGCACTGGCTGCGGACCAGGTGCTATGAAAGGCCCCATGAAGGGAGCAACGATAGGTCATGCCAAACAACGACATAAGCTTGGGCGCTACATTGGCATTTCTGAGCCAAGTATCATTGCCGCAGAGCCACCTAACGCGATAGTTAACGAACTAATTATCATGCCTGATATCGAAAAACGATTAGAGGCTTTTGTCAGATTAGGCCATGGTATCATTGTTTTTCCTGGAGGCGTGGGCACCGCGGAAGAACTCCTTTATTTGCTCGGCATTTTGATGAACGAACGAAACGCTCAGCAACCCTTTCCGGTTGTTTTAACAGGCCCTGCGGGCAGCGAAGCTTATTTTGATGCTATCGACAACTTCATTGCAGACACGCTAGGTAGCGAAGCACAAGAGAAGTATCAAATTATTATCGATGACCCACAAGAAGTTGCCAGAACCCTCAATAATGGGTTAGATAAAGTGAAGAAATTTAGAGGTGCAATGGGTGATGCCTTTAGTTTTAACTGGTCATTGAAAATTGACTCTGACTTTCAGCGCCCTTTTATACCAACCCACGAAAGTATGAGTGCCCTTGCGTTGCACCACAACCAAAGCAAGAGCGACCTTGCAGCCAATTTACGAAAAGTGTTTTCGGGAATTGTAGCCGGTAATGTGAAAGCGGAAGGGATAAAGCAAATTAAAGAACACGGCCCTTTTGCAATAACTGGTAATGCAGCACTTATGCATAAAGTTGATACTTTATTGGAATCATTTGTAGCGCAGCATCGCATGAAACTACCCGGCTCAGCCTATGAACCCTGCTATGTAGTTAAAGAGAGCGCTGAAGAAAGTGTTTGATACAAAGTCGTTAGCACTGCATTAATACCGCATTTGTAGAGTGAAGCATTTGGTTACGTTTCTACTTATGTTCAGTGTTGTTTTTAGGGTACACTAGTGACTTAAGAATAAAATATGATGTGACTGCGCAGTAGTCTGTGTGGTGAGATAACTACAAAAAACACGTTGTTGCGCTCTACTCACTGAAATGGATTAAATCTGTGGGTGCAAAACACGTGGCAGCCCATAAGATAAAGCGTTTAGAATACGAGAAGTAACGGTTATGAATAGCAAAGTTATTCGTTTAATTTTAGCAGGCATCGCTATGTACGCGGTGTTCGTTTTTATGGTTATCGCGTTTTATCCCGATAAGCCTGAAAATATGGACTGGAAAGACCGTGAAGAATACAACCGTGTTCAAATAACAAAATTGAAATTGGGTAGTACACGCGAGGAAGTGCTTGCGCTTCTCGGCACACCTGATATTACCGAAGCGAAACAGCAAGGTCTTACTGTTATACAAGTGATGTTTTTTAGAACTCAGCACGTACGCGCTGATGGCTTAACGACCCAGGATGAATGCACACCGCTTTTATTCGAAAATGATAAATTAATTGCCTGGGGAGACGGTGCATATTCAAGCTATCAAAATAGCTGACGTTAAATGGAAGTGAATGCTATCATTTCCGCCCTTTCGCGACTTGCTCTTCACCCTCCCGGTGAGGCAACTATTGAACAGTGTATCAATCACTGGTTGAAGAGCGCAAAGCGCGTTCTCACTCTTGCGAATAGCGACCCAAGCCTTTTTATTGCGCTCATCCACCTCGACTCGCCACTTTCCCAAAATACGCGTCATGTCATGTTACTCACGCTATTTGGAAAGCTAAATCAATACAACGATCATTATTTGCAACATACAATTGCAGCAAGTCTGGCAACCCAGTGGGTAGGAAAGCAACAAGACGCATCTCGTATTTCTGCTTTTTTTAAATTTTTACGCGTTCGCAAGCTTCTCCTGTGGCAGGATATACTCAGTCTCTACAAATCTATAACTCGCAGCAGTGCACTACCCCGATTGCTGTCACAGCCGAGGCTAACCGATGCCCAGTGTTTATGCGTAATAGCAAAGCTCTGTGCGTCCAAACCCAAGGGAGCTGAGGCCGGTGCTATTTTTTCACTAATAGTGCGTAATATTTCTCCCAATCATAAGCACCTAGTACTTAATCTTATTAGACTATTCACTGGTGCAGTACCTGGAGCGAAAGTGTTTGTATCAGGGAAACCTGGCGTCGTGCTCGATATTCAAAAAGACCACGCTTTTGTTATTTCCCTCCATGAGGATGACATTGACGGTAGCTGGCAACCCTTAAATCGTACGTTGTTCCCCAAACCTTTGTACATTCCGTTTGAGCATTTGGTGGCACTCTATTCGCAAACGGCTGAAACAAGGAAGTCTAGAGGGGGCAACGCTATCATTCCAGTAGCATTTGCGATTCAGTCCCCTCCCTCTGCACTATTGAGTATTATTGATGAGCTACAGAAGCGAGATTGTGAAATTCCAACGTTGTGTAGCAAAATCGAAGCGGTTCCTACTTTCAATAGATTCTTACTCAATACCGCCAGTCAGGATAACCGTCTTCAGCTGCAGGTAAAGAATATTAAGCAAGCTGTTATGACTTATGGCATAGAGCGCGTCGGGGATATGCTAATTCAATTTGCATTGATGGAGCGGCTAACACAAAAGCAGTTTCCTTTAATGCCCATGTGCAAGCAATTTACGATGTTAAGTTGTGCTATTGCTGCAGAACTGGCTAGCCTTTCAAACACCAAATTCAGCCCGCAATCAGCAGCGCTCACTATGACCTTTTTGTGCGCCCCTCTCTTCACGCTGCCGGGCCTAAAAATAATGAAAGCTCTACCTATCAATCATCAACTCCCTTTTTCATTAGAACAAACCCTAAAGGTAAAAAGTAATACCTCATGGTTAACACTCTCCGGAGAACTTTCTGGCAATTGGCATCAAAGTGCAACGTGGCGCGCCGTGATTCATCATTGCGGAAAACAAAATAATGAAGTGCCTTCTTCACTGAGAAAAGAGCAGGCTATTATGTTACTTGCCTTTGCGGTTTCAAAAACAAGCCTATTTGGCGGAGACGTATACTCATTGCGTCAAGATGTAACATACAAGACATTAGTACGACTACTCTCACTCACCGAGCAAGATATCAATGGAATTATTACGTCTCAGAGTTCACTCTTTTTCTGCCCATTAACACATTGATAGAGCGTTAAGTCACTACTGCGCTGATAGCTGTTTACATGCCCAGCAAACGCTTTATGCGAATAAATCTCGATAAGTGGCTATAACTTGCGCCGACTATCGTATAAAATACGGCAACTTTTGCGCTGCTTTAGGCAATATCCCTACAAAATCAATTATAATAAGCAAGCACGCAGACTTTGGCGCATTTCGCTCGCCAGACTACAATTTAAACCTAACGATTTTGACAACAGAATTTTCAGAGGATCCCTCAACATGACTCAGCAACGCATTACAGTCATTCGCGGTGACGGCATTGGTCCGGACATTATCGACGCAACCACAAAAATTCTAGATAAGGTTGGCTGTGACTTTGCCTATGATTATGCCGATGCAGGTTTAGTAGCATTGGAAGAGCACGGCGAGCTTCTACCGCAAGAAACACTAGACCTCATTGCAAAAAACAAAGTTGCATTAAAAGGTCCTCTAACTACTCCAGTAGGTGAAGGCTTTACATCTATCAACGTAAGCCTGCGTAAGCAGTTCAAGCTATACGCCAACCTTCGCCCTGTTATGTCGTTCAAAGGCACTAAAGCGCGCTACGAAGACATCGATATCATCACGGTACGTGAGAACACCCAAGGTATGTACTCAGGTCTGGGACAGGTTGTTTCTGAAGATGGCACAGAAGCTGAAGCAATGAGTAAGATTACTCGCGACGGTGCAGAAAAAATCGTTACTTTTGCTTATGAACTTGCACGTCGTGAAGGACGCAAAAAAGTTACAGCAGTTCACAAAGCGAACATTCTTAAATCAACTTCGGGTCTATTTTTGAAAGTAGCGCGTGAAGTAGGTGAGCGCTATCCAGATATTGAGTCAGCGGAAATGATTGTTGATAACTGTTGTATGCAGCTTGTGATGAACCCACACCAGTTTGATGTAATTGTTACTACTAACCTATTTGGTGACATTCTTTCTGATCTTTGTGCTGGCCTTGTAGGCGGTCTTGGTATGGCGCCTGGTGCAAACATTGGTGAAGATTGCGCAATCTTTGAAGCCGTTCATGGCAGTGCACCCGATATTGCAGGTAAGAACTTGGCAAACCCGACATCAGTTGTTTTAGCTGCGGCACAAATGCTTGAGTACCTCAATATGGGTGACAAAGCAGAGAAAATCCGCGCTGCACTTAAAGATGTTATTGAAACAGGTGACCGCACGACTCGCGACCTTGGTGGCGAAGCGGGCACAACTGAGTTCACGGAAGCGCTTCTAGAGCGACTTTAAGTTCACTGCACGTCGTGTCAAGCGACGTAAACGTTGTATAAAATAGCGAGCAGTCGCTCGCTATTTTTTTGTTTCCTGCATACCGCGCTTTGCATATGCTAGTTAAAACCAATTTCCATATCACCCCATTGACACGCTTTTATATTGCGTAAATACGCAAAAAACTGTACCAAAACTGGACTACCTTTTTCTTCTAATCCTCGTACCATCCTTGAGTGTACTGACTGTGTACACAACGCTCGGCGTTTTGTTACTTGACCACAAAGCCCCGACATAAACTCGTAAAGACAAGGAATGACTATGAAAAAACGACTAACAGGTTTCGCTCTATTTTTGGCTATTGCCACACAATCGACTGCCATTGCCTTAGAGGAATTAGAAGAAAACGAGCATGCCTCTTCATATCACGAGGTGGCCATGGAGAAGATAGACCTTAATAGTGCCTCAATAGCGCAGCTGACCACGTTACCTGGCGTTGGCAGCGCCAAGGCTAAGGCTATTGTCCAGTATCGAGAAGAAGTAGGCCCCTTTCTTGAAATAGAACAGATCACACAAGTAAAGGGAATTGGGAATAAGATGCTGGCAAAAATTCAACAGCACATTGAAGTGAAATAGTATACCTGCCATAAAAAATGCGCCTACTAAGGCGCATTTTTTTGCTTATAAAAGTAAAGCAATTAATGCTCTAGCTGATGATAGACTTGAGGTACTCTTTAAAATCATCGGCAAGCGCTGGGTGACGTAGCGCGTATTCAACATTTGCTTTCATATAGCCAAGCTTACTACCACAATCATGGCTTTTGCCTTTCATGTAATATGCATCAACTTGTTCTAGTTTCATTAGCGCGTCAATGGCGTCAGTTAGCTGTACTTCACCACCTGCACCTGGAGGTGTGAACTCTAACAGATCCCATATTTTTTCAGACAGCACGTAACGCCCAACAACTGCAAGGTCTGACGGCGCTTCTTCCAGTGGCGGCTTCTCAACCATTCTGTGAATCTTCGCTGATTCCCCTTGAGCAATTGATGCACCGTCCAAGTCTGCAATACCAAACTTAGAGATATCTTCCTCAGGTACCTGCTCTACCATAACTTGGCTTACTCGGCTGGTGTTGAACTTCGCTACCATATCAGCCAAATTGTCTTTCTTAGGATCGCTGGCCGCATCGTCGATAATAACGTCAGGCAACACGACTGCAAAAGGCGCATCTCCGACAACAGGACGAGCGCATAAGATAGCGTGTCCAAGACCATTGGCGACACCTTGGCGCACTTGCATGATGGTAACGTCTTTAGGACAAATAGACTGCACTTCCTCTAAAAGCTGACGCTTCACGCGCTTTTCGAGCGTGGCTTCAAGTTCAAATGAAGTATCAAAATGGTTCTCAATGCTGTTTTTACTGGCGTGGGTAACTAAGATAATTTCTTTTACTCCAGCTGCAACACATTCACTTACCACATATTGAATTAGCGGTTTGTCCACTACGGGGAGCATTTCCTTTGGAATTGCTTTGGTTGCCGGAAGCATTCTTGTACCAAGCCCAGCTACCGGGATAACTGCTTTTTTTACCTGACTCATAAGTGAATATCCTTTTTTAAAATCCTAAAGCGTGCTGCGTAATTAATGGCATAGTATGCCTTAGCGCATATAAAATTTATTGTTTCTTTTTAAAGTAATGCAATGGGTGTTCCAATTACCGTTTTGGCGCACTTATGATTTAAAAGGGGGCAAACACGATAATTTCGACCTAAACAAGCACGATATCTGTGCTTGATATTCTAAGCTGCACTATTTTGGTGAATTTATTATAAAAAATTTTAGCTCAGTGTCGCTTATTTCACACGCTTTATTTCTTTAACGTCTGATATCTGCCCCACTTTTTTACATACACCGTCAGTGAGCCCCTTGCGCATATAATACCCGCGTAATTTACCTTGCTCAAAACAGTACCGGTTGACAAGATAACGCAAAGGTATTGCTAAAACATGACGGCATTTCCAGTAAAATGGGACATATCCCCTTTTTACCAAAGTAAGAATGTTTCTGAATTGATAATAGAGTCTTATCGGTGAGCCCTGTTTGAAGGTGACTCCCATAATGGTAACCCGAGCATCACCTTGCTTGTGCGGCATACATGCCGTTAGCGATTTGAACACTTTCATGCCTTTGCTTTTGGCACGCCAACACCACTCATGGTCAACGCCATCAATAAAAAGCCGCTCTTCTTTTTTACCTACAGCCTGAAAAGCCTCCTTCGACACTAGCATTCCAGATGCGATGATTTGATGCACTTCTTTTATATTTGAAGAGTGATACTTTCCTTTTTGCAATGCCCCCTCTTCCACACTGTTTGAAAACTGACAATGGATAGATGGGCCGATAGCAGCGATAGGTTCGACGTCTCTGAGTTCTTTAAACTGCATTAGGAGTGTTGAGGCTATTTCAGAGGTAAACTGACTGTCTTGATCCAATAAAAATGCATAGTCAACATGCTTATCGAATAACGTTTGAAGGCCAAGGTTTTGTGCACGCGCAATACCTACATTTTCAGGAAAGTGTAGATATTCGACATTACCTTCAATGAGCGCATTACAAGAATGTGGAGTGTTGTCTACTAATACCAGTTGCCAAACTGATTCATCGAACATGTTTATGAGGTTGTTTATGTGCACTATATCGGGATGATACAAAACGACAACAATACCTGTGCTCAATGCTTTCCAAACCTCTCAAGTAAATGCCTATCAACTTTATAGGCGAGTTTGACTATTTTACCCGGCATGAGGCGTAACGTTAACACACCACAAGCGTAAGCGATATTATAAGGAGAGTATTGTTTCAACGCTCGAATCGCAAACAAACGTGCTTTAAACTCATTAAGAGACTTGCTTAAACCTCGTCGTTTATAAAAGTTATTCACTCTTCTAAATTTGAGCAAGCGATCTTTCAAGTTCCGAAATACATACCCGTTTGACGCCAGTGTTATCCACAAGAAATAGTCCTGTGTGTTTCTTAACTTACCATCATAACGGTATCCATCATGAAAAACGGTATATCGTACAACAACCGTAGGGTGATTTAACGAACAACGCCGTGGCAAAATTTTAACGATATGTGGGTGTGATGATGGCATCACTCGAGCCCCCACTTTCTTTCCATTCTCATTAATCTCAGTAAGGCCTGACCCAAGAATGGAGATATTGTCATGACGTTTCAGGTACTCAATTTGTCTCGCTAATCTATGCCTTTCAGATATGTCATCGGCGTCCATCCGAACAAAAAAGCTAGGGCTATAGTTTAGGCCAAAATCGATGACAAAGTTCATCGCTGTTGCTAGACCACTGTTTTCTGCGTTTTTTGCCAATACAATCTGATCGTCATTTTCAGCGGCAGCAAATAGCACGTCTTCGAGGGTTTTGGGCAATGGTCCATCGATAACAATGACAAACAAAAATTCGCGGTACGTTTGATTTTGGATACTATCGATGGCTTCGTGTAGCCATTTTGCGTCGTCTGAGCCATACACAGACATTGCAACGATAGTTTCAATTCTCGATTGTTTGAAGTTGTTGTAGAGAATGGAAAACTGACTATTCAATTGAAAACACCACAAATTGATAGAGGTAACAATAAAAAAAGCGCAGTTAACTGCGCTTCACATTACGAGCATGTTACAGAGAAAACACAATGCATTCCATGACTTGACTAAAGTTATCCCGCAAAACGCTTTACAACACGCAGAACATTCCAAATATTCTGGATGATAAGGCTATATAAAATAAGCAGCGCTATAAACCCCCAAAACATGATTGGTTCAGGTACTTGGTAAATTTCGCCCAAAATACCTATCAGGCAGTAACACGCACCCAGTAAAAGAATGGCGATAAGTGATTGTCGACTAGAGAGTCCGGCCCGCATGAAGATATTGTGTAAGTGTTGTCTGTCTGGTCTGAGCATAGACTGGCCCTTGCGAAGCCTTCTATACATTATTGCCGCCATGTCCATCAGCGGGAGCCCCACTAACCAAACAGCGGTTATAGGTCTAAACGCAGCAGCTTCGTTTTGAGTGTGATCAACTAACAGCCATACTATCGTTAATCCTACAAACATACTGCCAGAATCGCCCATAAATATCTTATTGCCTTTAAAGCCTTTCCAACTCAAGTTAAAAGCCAGAAAAGGCACTATCGCCGCGACGATAATCAAGGGCTCCATAATAGACGCGCCATTCCCCGTCGAGATTAAAAACCCCGACAAGGTAAGCAGTATTACCAAGCTCATCCCACCGGCAAGTCCATCGATGCCATCAATCATATTAAATGCGTTAATCACTCCAACGACACATACAAGGGTAAAGAAGTAACCTCCAATGTCGAGCGTAACTTCGCCGGTGCCAAAAATATTACCCAACGATGTAATGTAGTTTTGAGCACTCCATGCCATGATTGCAGCGACGCCAAATTGGCACATTAAGCGACCTTTGGCACTCAAATCGAATCTATCATCAAGCATGCCGAGTAAAACGACAAACGCTGACGCTGTGAAGAATAACGGGTCATTTTTCATCCATACATCAGTAGCAACGCTGGCGACTAACACCGCCATAAATATAGCCACACCACCCGTCAGTGGCACTATCCCCGCGTGTCTCTTTCTCGCAGAGGGCTCATCCACTAACCCAAATTGATGAGCGAGTGGCGTCATAACCACGAGCAATATCAGCGCTACGAAAAATGCAGTGAATAGAGGAACAAACTGCAAGTATGTCAGCATAAAACGTACAACCTCAAAGCGCTCGATTTGGCACCCGTATTAAACATAATATTCGATAAGACTAAGTAAAATAATGTCAAAACTTATTCAATTCCATTGAAAATTAACTCCTAAGTTATCCAGATGTATAAGTGAAAGAACTCACAGATTCCGGATAAAATCACATTATGATATATAACATTTATCTATCCCACCACCCTAACGATACAATTGCATCCAAAATAAGTGCCAGAAAAGAAAAAAGCCGTAAAAAAGGGCAAAATTCGTACAAAATATAAACCAATGAGACAAGACCAACTGTGGATTTCAAATACCGCCTGCTACTTATCGAGTTTATTCAAAGTGTCAATCAAAGGAAGTTGTTATTTCAAACTTCAGCAAACATGATTTTTGTGAAACTTGTGTTATCCTAGCGCCAAATTGCTATATGGATATGAAAGCTAATGTTAAAACAAATAAAGCGCTATATTCTCCCAATGTTCTGTACTATCGCCATTACTGGCTGCGTATCAGGTCCTAAGCTTACACAAGCCGACATTCCACTCGTGCATTCTTCGCTGGCTTATTCACTGACACCAGACTCTGAAAGCGCAATTAACATTCCAAACGCAAACTCACTTTCAAGCTCGTCGAACACGGTCTCTATCAACTACAAAGGATTGCAGTATCAGATAGCCAAGCGTTATGTCTCCGCTACGGGAAACAAGTGTATTCGCTTTGTATTACAGAAGGGTGAAGCAAGCCCTACTAGCGCTAATAATAGGTTGACCACATGCCAGAGAAACGGCCAGTGGCGGGTCATTGCGCCACTTGTGGCAGCATCTTCAATGATGAGCAAGTAAAGGTAGAGACAATAAAATGAAAATGCTATTAAAAACGCTGCTATTAACCGTTGCTGCTGCTTCGCTTGCTGTCACACTTGATGTGAAGGCACAATCATTCGAACAGTTACAAGAACTAAGACAACGCGCACAACAAAGCGACAGTACATCAACAGTCAACCCGTCAGTTTCACCATTAGATATCTCAAGTCAAAGAACATTGCCAGGTGCCTCGAGTGCAACGAGTACTATGGGTCAGTTTTCAACACAACCACGTAACGGCCAAAACTTACCTGGCGAGCCAACGATAGAATCGGTGTTCCCGGCCCAATCACCAATGGATAACCCACCATTTGCAGCTAATCTGTTCATCGGTGGCTTTGAGTCAGAACGAAGCACAGGGTTGAACGACAATTATCTCGTTGCTCCTGGCGATAAAATATCGATTTGGATATGGGGCGCAGTCAACTTTTCCAATGTCGTCACTGTAGATAATCAGGGCAATATCTTTATACCTAATATTGGTCCTATCCGCATTGCTAATACACCTGCAGGTAGTGTTAATCAGACTGTTACAGCTAAAATAAGGCAAGTTTATACAAACGATGTCAATGTTTATGTCAACCTACTGACATCAACGCCTGTGTCAGTTTATGTATCAGGCCCCGTCCTGCGCCCTGGTCAATACGCCGGTCTGGCGTCAGATAGCGTACTTTATTACTTAAAGCGCGCAGGTGGTGTAGACTTTCAGCGCGGTAGCTTTCGACAAATTGACGTCATCAGAAATAATAAGGTAGTAGCAAGTGCCGATTTATACGCGTTTTTTAGAAACGGTAAACTACCTAATCTGTCTTTTAAAGACGGTGATACCATTCTAGTGCATCCAATTGGCAACACTATCGTGGTTGAAACCGGAGCACGCAACAGTTTTACCTTTGAGTTTCTGAATGAAGAACTCAATGGAGGTGTTGTTAACTACTTTGCTCGCCCTGGCGAATTTGCATCTCATGCTTCTGTGGCTGGAGTGAGAAACAACAAGCAGTTTGCACGTTACCTCAGTATTGATGATTTTGCCCTGCTTCCTTTAAAAGCCGGTGACACCGTCGAATACGTCGCTGATCACGAACCTCAAATTTACCGAATCAACGTAGCAGGCGCGTTTGCGGGAGCGTCTCAAGTAATGGTCGACAAAGGTGCAAGACTCATCGATGTACTCGATCACATTGAAATTGACTCTAAGCTTTCTGATACTCAAAACATCTACTTACTTCGCGAAAGCGTAGCGCTAAAACAAAAAGAAATTATCGAAGAAGGGCTACAGCGACTGGAAAGGAGTATGTATACCGCTCCAATTAGTTCAACTGGAGAAGGAGCGATTCGCGCTCAAGAAGCCCAGCTCGTTGCTGACTTCATCGCAAGAGCGCGCGAAGTCGAGCCTCAAGGCCGAGTTGTTGTGTCTCAAAATGGAGAAATAGCTAATATTCTACTCGAGCCAAACGATACTATCGTTATCCCTGAGGTAACTGACCTTGTCCACGTAGGTGGTGAAGTATTATTACCGCAATCTATAGTATTTAATCCTGATGCAACGACAGAAGACTATGTTGCTTGGGCCGGTGGGTTTACAGAGCGAGCCGAAGACGAACGCATTTTAATCATGCACAAAAACGGTAACGTATCTTTTGTCAGCGTGGACAATTCATTCTTATATAGTGAGCAGGTTTCGCTTGTACCAGGTGACCAAATTATTGTGTTGCCAGCGATAGACATGAAGATAATGCAAGCCGTGAAAGACGTCACACAGATTATCTTCCAAATCGCTGTTGCTGCAAACGCAATTGACCGATAGCAAGACTGTATGGTTTCTTTTAAAGAACAACTTTATGTATGGAGAAGCGTTATTTTTGCGCTTTTTCTGCGCGAATTGCAAAGTAAATTCAGCGACAAATTTGGTCTTGGATGGGCTTTTTTAGAGCCATTCACATTCATATTTGTCTTGGCTTACCTGAGAGGGCTGGTAAGTGGCGACAACATTCACACCATTCCAATTTTCATATTCATGATGATTGGAATGGTGGGACTTCAGTCCTTCAATGCTTGCTTGCAGTCCGTTTCAACGTCAATAAAACGCAATAAGCCGCTCTACGCATTCAGACAAGTTCAACCTATTTCAGCGATTGTAACGGCCTGCTTTTTGGAATTATCAATCAAGATTGTAGTGATCATGTTGCTCAGCTTAGGTCTATTTTTGATGGACAAAACATTCACTGTAGTAGACCCCTTAATGCTAATATTTTTATTTTTTCTCCTTTGGACGTTTTCACTTTCAGTTGGGCTAATATTTGCTATCGCAACCGCATTTGTCCCCGAGGTGGATAAGATAAAATCAATATTAACGCGTCCTCTGATGTTCATTTCATGTGTGTTCTTTAGTCTCCAAGATTTACCACCTGAAATATGGCCCTATTTAACGTGGAACCCTTTAGTGCACTTTAACGAGCTAGCTCGCTACGCATGTTTCGAGTCTTACGGTCACTATGGGGTTTCGCTTAGCTATATCGTAGAAGTTACCGTTATCTCTCTTTTCCTTAGCCTATCGATATACCATATCGCATGGAAGAAGGTACTGGCTCGATGATCCGTTTAGAAAACCTTACCAAGAGCTACCCTAGCCAGCTTGGGCCTCAATATATTTTCAAAAATGTGAATTTCGAGTTTCCTACCGAGAATAACGTCGCTATTTTGGGCAAAAACGGGGCTGGTAAGTCTACCTTGTTTCGCATGCTTGCTAAGAGTGAATACCCTGATAAAGGTCGTGTACTTACCAACAAGTCAATGTCTTGGCCCGTGGCCCTCCAAACCGGTGTACATCCGCAAATGACTGGACGAGAAAACACCCGTTTCGTTGGAAGGATCAACAACGTTAATTCGCTTACTGACTATGAAAATAGAGTTCAAGATTTTGCCGAATTAGGAGAGCGATTTGACCTTCCTGTGCGAACCTACTCGTCCGGTATGCGAGCTAAATTGGTTTTTGCCTGTTGTATGAACATAGACTTCGACATATACCTTATCGACGAAGCAACCTCTGTAGGCGACCCAATTTTTCGAGAAAAAGCGCGTCTGTCTCTTAAAGAAAAGAGTGAACAGGCCGGTGTTATTATGGTGAGTCACGAACTTGATCAAATAAGAGAATTTTGTACCTCAGCTGTGGTCATCAATGAAGGTGAACTTCAATATTACAGCGACCTTGAAGAGGGCATCGATGTTTATATGCATGATGCAAACCAAAAGAAAACAATGAAATAGGTTTTATCACAGTGAAAAAGTCACTTACCCAACTCAATGCGCTACTAAAACACAACAAAATACTCATACTCATTTTCCCGTGGGTTTTATACGCACTGTATCTTACGTTAGTCTCTGCCCCTCAATACGAAAGTCAAAGCCAACTCATCATTAAATCAAGTGATGGTGGAAGCAGCTTTGACCCCTCTTCATTACTTATGGCTACGGGAGTAGCAAGTTCGGTTGGCGGCAATGAAAGTCAACTTGTCATGGCATATATCAAATCTTCCGACATGATAGCCTATCTGGACGCGGCAATTGGCTTGAGAGAGCATTACATGTCTGATGAGGCAGATATATTCAGTGGACTGTCAAGCTCACATAAGCAGGAAGATTTTAATACGTTCTACCTTGAACACATAAATGTCACAGTAGATTCCGCTTCTTCGGTTATCACGCTAAAAACCCGCGCATTTAATCCGGAATATGCGCAAGTGATTAACCAAGCCATTGTTGATAAAGCAGAGCAGTTCATCAACAACATCAATAATGATTTAGCAAAATCAAAGCTTTCTTTTGCCAAAGGCGAGCATGAGATTGTTGAGCAGAAGCTTCAGAAAGCGAAGACTGACATTTTAGGCTTCCAGTCTAAATACAATGTATTGGACCCTACCGCAGAAGGTGCAGCGTTCCAACAAATTGCGTTTTCACTTGAGGCGACGCTAGCACAGAAAAAAGCCCAGCTAAGCACAATGTCTACTATGATGTCGGACGCGGCGCCTGAAATAATAAACGTCAAACGTGAGATTAGTGCGCTTCAAAAAGAAGTTGAGAAACAAAAAGAGCGCTTAAGTACCGCAGAAGGCGAGAGTGAAGCCCTTTCAGTAACAGAATTGATGGCTCAATATAGCAACTTACAAGTTCAGTTGCAGCTTGCTATACAAGCATATTCATCATCGCTTATCACACTTGAAAATGCGCGAGTAGAAACTTATCAGAAACTGCAGCATATGGTTACGGTAGAGTCGCCCACCCTACCCGACGATAATGCTTATCCAACTGTTTTGTACAACCTTGTGTTGTTTGCCGTCGCATTGCTTCTTATTTACGGCATTGTCCGAATTGTTGTTGCAACCATTCGCGAACTGTAATCATACTTACTGCCAATCGACCAAGCGATTATTTTTTGGTCGATTGACGGTCTACTTAGAGAGTTTACTCCCGAAATCTTGTGTCTTAATGCAACCTTTAGTATAAGAAGCTATCCGCTTTAGGACCACTATCAAAGAGCCAAGTTAAATAAGGGCTTTAGAATAACAACCATAAGCAATATGGAATAAAAAATAATTATGAATTCATCTAACGATACGAGCTTTTTCGGCCATCCAGGAGGCTTGAAAACGCTGTTCTTCACAGAGATGTGGGAACGAATGAGCTATTACGGTATGCGTGCCCTTCTCGTGCTGTTTATGACAGCCAGTCTTCAAACACAAGGATTGGGCTTTACTGTCGCAACTGCAGGGGCAATCTATGGCCTATATACTGGAGCGGTGTACTTTTTGGGGTTGCCAGGTGGATGGCTTGCTGACCGTTTGATCGGCGGTAAAAAGGCAGTTTGGTACGGTGGCCTAGTGATCTTTGCAGGTCATATCGTGCTTGCGATTGACCTTCAGAATTTGTTTTTTGTAGGTCTTATCCTTGTTGCCACTGGCACAGGTTTATTAAAACCAAACATTTCGGCCATGGTCGGCCAACAATATGGCGACGATGATGGACGCCGTGACAGCGGCTACGCACTCTATTATATGGGTATCAATATTGGCTCGCTTATCGCGTACCTAGTAACCGGTTATTTACAGGAAAACTGGGGATGGCACTACGCATTTGGTGCAGCCGCAGTAGGCATGGCTATAGGTCTTGTTCAATACTACTTTAGCAATCGCTCGCTTTCCGCTGATTCTGTTGCGCCAGCCAACCCTTATGAAGGTGCTGCTAAGCAACGCGCATGGATGGGTGTTTTTGGCGTTGTGGCAGCGGCAGTCATTGTTATCGTCCTTGCACATATGGGCACCATTGTCATTGAGCCAGTTGTGCTCGCGCAACAAGTCGCAATTGCATTCACAATCATTTTCTTTTTGTACTTCGGCTTCATTTATTTCAAAGGTGAGCTAAGTGAAAATGAGAAAAAGCGGATGTGGGCACTATTTTTGGTGTGTGTAGCGTCAGCGTGCTTCTGGTCTGGTTTTGAGCAAGCAGGCTCATCACTTAACCTTTTTGCACAAAATTACACTGACCGAGTGCTAGAAAGCGGCTCTTTGCTTACTTCGTGGTTCGGTATGGACGCAATTCCTACCGTGTGGTTCCAGCTTTCTAACTCGCTATTTATTATCATTCTTTCACCTTTCTTTGCCGCGCTATGGATAAACCTTGCCAAACGCATGATCGATCCTTCGTATACCATTAAATGTGCTATCGGTATTGTTATCATGGCGTCTGGTTTCTTAGTCATGTTCCTTGCCTCTCAATATGCAGCACAGGGCTTAAAAGTAGCTCCTATGTGGCTAGTAACGACTTACTTCCTTCATACCGTTGGTGAGCTTTGCTTAAGCCCGGTAGCGTTGAGTGCGGTAAGTAAGCTTTCGCCAAAACGTTTTGCAGGCCAGATGATGGGCGTGTTCGTATTGACCTATTCTATTGGTAACATTATTGCCGGTCTTCTATCTGGTAACTTTGACCCTGAAAACGTTCAAGAAATGCCGAATCTTTACTTGCAAATCGCGCTATTCAGTATTGCCATCGCAATTGTCATTGGCTTGTTCAGCGTGAAGTCTCGTTTTTGGGAAAAAGCAGGAATAGAGCAAAAGGCATAATCCACCGTGTTTTAATCACTAGCAGATTGCCATACAATAACCGCCGTAACCCAAGGTTCCGGCGGTTTTTTTATACCAAGAGCACACTATGAAGTTTTACTTTTCCACGCGCGATATACCAGCACTGAAAGGCCTAACTCTCACAGAGAGGGTAAAACTGTTAGACAAAGCGTCTAAGCGTCTTTCAGTACCCGAGAAAACACTACTGAACGTGCTCAAGCTACTTGTTATCGTTCCTGTTTTTGCACTTATTTTACAGACAGCATCAAATTGGACCTCGTTGCTATGGGCTTTTGTGGTATTTTTGTTTTATCCGTTAATTGTTAAACCCATTCAATATTCAATTTGCGCTAAATATGTGGCGCCTTCATCTAGCAAGGAGAATGCATGAAAACCATCTTAGTTACTGGTGGTGCTGGCTATATCGGCAGTCATACGGTATTACAGCTATTAGAGCAAGACTACAGCGTCGTTGTACTGGATAACTTATCGAACGCCAGTGCCGAATCTCTTCGTCGTGTCGAGTCACTTACAGGTAAATCAGTGACGTTTGTACAGGGTGATATTCGCGACACAGCAGTGCTAGATGATATTTTCAGTGAACATAGCATTTTTGCTGTCATTCACTTCGCAGGTCTTAAAGCCGTAGGGGAGTCGGTTGAAAAGCCATTGTCTTACTATGAGAACAATGTTTATGGCACGCTAACGCTGTGCAAGGCAATGCAAAAACACAATGTGAAGAACATTGTTTTCAGTTCATCGGCAACCGTGTATGGCGACCCCGCATCCCTGCCTTTAAGAGAAGATATGGCCACTGGACAGCCTACAAACCCTTATGGCATGTCAAAACTTATGGTCGAGCATATGCTAAGCGACCTTTATATTTCTGACAATAATTGGAATATTGTTCTACTGCGTTATTTCAATCCAGTTGGCGCCCATGAATCTGGACAAATCGGGGAAGACCCTAACGGCATTCCAAACAACTTAATGCCTTACATTTCTCAGGTTGCTACGGGCAAGCTACAACAACTCAGTGTATTCGGTGATGATTACGATACCAAAGATGGAACTGGTGTTCGCGATTATATACATGTTGTTGACCTTGCAAATGGCCATTTAAAAGCGCTGGACCGCCTGTCACTCAATATGGGATTGGATAAGTATAACTTGGGTACAGGGCAAGGTTACTCGGTGCTAGAAATGATTAAGGCCTTCGAAGCGGGCTCTGGCAAAACGGTATCGTACAAAATAGCGCCGCGCCGCAGTGGCGATGTGGCAGCATGCTATGCAGATCCAACCAAAGCAGCTACAGAGCTTAATTGGCACGCTGAGAAAGGGCTTGATGAAATGTGTGCCGACACATGGAATTGGCAATCACAAAACCCCATGGGTTACCCTAAAGACTAGGCAATTCTTTTAATAAGCGAGCACAGTGTTATGCTGTGCTCGACTTTTGACTAATTTTATCCATCACCTTTCTTGGCTACTATAAAATCAAAAAAATGGTCGCCTTGTGAAATATCGCCTTTACACGCTAGTCATCTTGCTTGTTTCATCCAATGTTAACGCCATCACTATCACTGAAATCGAACCTATACATTTCGGTTCAGTGTCTGCGCAGCGTGATGTTGTCTGCGTAATGTCTCAGTTTGGTGTTATATCTGGCGCATGTGACGCAACAGACAGTGACATTGTTTTAGGTGAATTGCTGGTTACCAACCTTCCCCGAAATGGAACTGTCGAAGTGGTACTAACAGGGAGCACAAATACATCATTAAGCTATGTACCCGTGGCTGAATTAAAAGGGGCAAAAGGAGGGGCTGTTTTATTGTATAACAATCAACCAGTGAGCATTGATACAACAGGCAACGGCTCAGACCTCACCATAACCATATACGGTTCTTTAACTGTTCAAGGCGAACTGTCTTTATCGGGCGCTTACACCACAGACTACACGCTTCAAGTTAACCAACTCTAAGTGTGCAGCCTGCAAATTAGCTAAAGGCAAACTGCTTAAGCTACCTATAAGTTATCAATATCGTCTTTATCTTCGTCTTCTTTATCTTTAGTCTGCGGCTCTTCAATTTCTTCATAGTCAAAGTCTCCACCGTCTAACATCGCCTCAAAATCGGCGAAGTCATCAAGCTGCTCTTCATCAAGGGCTTTTTCCGCACTTTTACCGTCTGTAACCCTGAATTCAAGACGCTCGAAATAGGCATTTTTAATAAAGGCGTAATCGTCAACCGCTTGCTCAAGCTGCGCTTCTTGTTCAATTAATTGAGCCCTGGTTTCTAGTACCGAGATACCAATTCGCGCTAAATTCAATGTGCCATCAATAAGCGTCATTGGAAAAGCAAACCCATCGACATAGTCTCCGGTGAAACTTCTAGGATCGCTTGGGCCCAAAAATGGCAGCATTAAGTACGGTCCTGTCTCCACGCCCCATACAGCAAGTGTTTCGCCAAATTGTTCTTGCTTACGCTCTATCCCCATCTTTGTGGCTACATCGAAAGTGCCCACCAAGCCCACGGTAGAGTTAATGAGAAAGCGAGCCAAGCTGTCTAGACCATCATCAGTCTTTCCCTGAAACATGTTGTTCAGGAAGTTAGCTGGCTCTTGCAGATTGTCAGCAATGTTAACCAAGCCCGTGCGTGCAAATTGAGGCATAACGGTAACGTATGTAATTGTTACCGGTCGTAAAATGTATGCATCGAGTACATCCCAGTTAAAATCCCATACTTCTCTATTGAACGATTCAAGGGGGTCCCTTGGGTCAGAGGTTTCAGCAACTGGATTGGTGTTGGAAGCTGCAGCTTGCTCTTGCGCTTGGTTAGTGGCACACCCACTCAACACGCTGCTGATTACCAAAAACACAGAGATGAGTGACTTAGAAAAATTCATACTACAGTTCCTTATTAATCGTAATATTCACTGAGGTTAACTCGCTCGGCGTAACCGGACTTTCTGTATTTCCCTGCCACTCTCCTTGCGCCACTGCGACGTTACCATCTAATGAAAGCCTTGCAGTTATTACCACGTCGCTCAGTGAAGACAGCGTGTATTGCGGCATCATAGCATTGTCTACCGTTAAACTAACCGTTGTCGGAAAAGCTTGAATAGGTAGCTTCACCACTGCAGCCGGCATACGGTTTTCCGAATTGAGATCTTGGGCAAAGACAATAAGGAAGCCTGTGGAAGGCGCATTTTCTTTTGCCTGTGGTGACAAGTCCACAGTCACAGAAAAGCCAGTCGTATCGTTAATGGACGATTCAGCGCTCGCCATAGATGCATTGGCCGCACTTTCTACTTCATTATTCAATTCATTACCTTGTACTGCGACCAACGAGCGCTGCTCAAGTTCAATAATGCGTGCACTGAGTCGCTTTGACATGTCACTGTCTGCAGGCAATTTGTTTCTAACTTGTGCAAAGAAACGTTTGGTATTGTCCAAGTCGCCCAGTTGGGCCGACACGACTGCCATCATAAGCGCAAGATTATCGTTCTGCGGGTTTTCAACAAGTAAGCCTTGCAACAGTCGCTGGGCACGCTCAAGGTTGTTAACATCACCTGTGGTCATCAGTGCCTGAGCCAACGTTATCCGGTTTGATGTGTTCGATGGGGCTAACTCAACTGCTTTATCTATTGCTTCTATGGCTTGCACTTCCTGACCAACGCTTAACATCAGCCGACCGAAATACATCCAGCCTGTGTCATCGTTAGGTTCTGAGCGCAATCTCTGCCTAATTGCTAAGGCTAAACTGGCAATATCCTGCTGAGTTAGGTTATTGGCGTTACCACTCGTTAGCTGTCGACTTAATTCCGGAAGCGCCTCTACGGCTTCTGTTATCTTGGCAACCCTATCCATTTGATTTACTTGGCTGTACACCACGACACCAGCACCAAGCGCAATAACTCCACCTACAATCAGCGGCAGTACAGCATTGCCTTTCTTTTGCACTTCAAATGCACTTTCATCAACGAGTGCCAATTTGAGTTCATCAACGGCTTGTCGTTTATCGTGTTCGCTAATTAGGCCTTCTCGAACTTCGCGTTCTAATTCAGATAGGCGCTGTTTAACAATTTGCGTATTGCTTAAACTGTCACGCTTTGCGTGATTCTTTCTGACCAACCAAGGAAACCAAACTACGAGGACAACAAAAGTGATGAGCCCTGAAACAACTAAATAAAACTCAGACCAACTCATTCTCTTTCTTGCTCCAGCATAGCGTCAGCTCTCGCAAGCTTCGCAGCCATATCTTCAGGTGGGGTAACGGTTTTTCGTCGCACTACAACGACTAACGCAATGATGATGAATAACAAAGGGCCAGCCCATAGCCACAGCGTCGCCGCGGTTACCGGCGGCTGATAGTGCACAAAGTCACCATATCGTGACTTCATGTAGTCAATCACTTCTTGCTCCGTCTTGCCCTGTTTTAATAAGCTATACACTTTACGGCGCATATCATGAGCAATCATGGCATCACTATCTGCAATATTCTGATTTTGGCACATTGGACAGCGTAACTCTGCTGTGAGGCGTAAAAAGCTCGTGCGCTGCTCAGCCGAATCGAAAGTAAATTTTTCTTCAGCACCATGAGCGAAGAAAAAGCCTGACGCACTAAATAACATCAACGCTAATAGCCATTGAGTGATGCGAATCATACGCCACTTATACTTTGCTTCGTCAACGCTTTGAAGACCAAGGTGGAACAGATTCATCAGTTAATCCCTCCTACACTGAGTGCTTTTGCACTATCATCAGTATCGATATTTGACGCCTGAGCAACCAACTTATCGTATAGCGGGCCAACCTTGTTGTTCCAAACGCGTTCGTTGATATCGCCAATGTGGTGCATACGAATAATACCATCTGCATCAATTATGAAGTGTTCAGGAGCACCAGTAACACCTAAATCTAGTGACGTATCACGATAAACATCGAAAATGTTAAACGCATACGGGTTTCCATAGCGACTCACCATATCGATGACTTCTTGTTGAACACGGCTAAGTGTTTTCGTGCCGAAGTCAGGGTCGAGATCCTGGTCAAAGTAAAGGCCTACAATATGAACGCCTTTTTGTTCCTTGAGCTGCGTAAGATAAGGCATTTCCACAGCACAGGTAACACACCATACACCCCAGACATTTAAAATAGTAACCCGACCTTTAAGATCATCTGGCGTATAGATTTTCTCAGGTTGCATTAAATCTGGAAGCGAAAAAGCCGGTAGCGTTTTATCTTTAACTTGAGAGTCTAATTCGCGCGGGTCAGAAAAAAGCCCTTTAAACAAAAAGACAACGAGTAAGAGAAATAGTACAAGTGGTATCGCAACCAATGAGGTTTTCTTCATCACGCCTCTCCTTTCACGAACTCGGTTGTTACAGGTACAACGCCTGCATCCTCAGATGATCGGGTCGGTCTTTTTTGATTGCCAGTCACTTTATCCAGCATAGCTTTCGCTTTTTTCACTTTCGCCATGCGGTAGCGTTTGTCACTGATTGAGAATATGCCACCTATCGCCATCACCACAGCGCCAGCCCATAACCAGACCACAAAAGGTTTGATATATATACGAATGGCCCAAGCACCATCATCAAGCGGTTCGCCCATAGCGATAAACAAATCGCGCTTGATATTCGAGTGGATAGCCGCCTCTGTCATTGGCATGCGTTGAACAATGTATAAACGCTTTTCGGGTATTAATTCGGCTACCATCTTACCATCTTGGGTCACATCAAAGACGCCAGCATCAGCCTCGTAGTTTGGTCCTTGTACTTTTCTAACGTCTTTAAACGTAAAGTCATACCCGGCCAGGCTTACCGTATCCCCGACATCCATTCGAACGTCCCGTTCAAGTTCATAGTTGGATACCAGCGTGATCCCAATAATAACGATGGCAAAGCCAACATGCCCCAAAACCATTCCCCAATGGCTTGGCGTGAGCTTGCGCAATCTACTTATCACACTGTCTTTTTCACTGTTAGGCATGGCGTCAATGCGCTGCATAACTTCTTGTACGGTTGTCACTAAGATCCAAAAAACCAAAACCATGCCCAGCATGCCCATATAGGAAGGCGCGTCATATGCGAAGTTAATCAGTACACCTGCACTAAGTGCTATGCCACCGGCTATTAGCAACTGTTTTTGCAACTCACTCGCTTTTTGCTGCTTCCAGCGCGTAAGTGGTCCTAGCCCTAGAATCAGCACGAACGGCACAATTAGTAGCGTAAACATCTGATTGAAGAACGGAGCGCCAACCGAAATACTGCCAAGACCAAGCTCTTTGTGCACAAGTGGCAACAGTGTTCCTAGGAGTACCACAAGCGTTGCAGCACATAGAAACACATTATTTCCTATAAGAAGCACTTCACGTGAAAACGCTTGATAACGACCTGGACTTTTCAGTGATGCTGCACGAAGCGCATACAGCAGCAAACCGAATCCGCTAAGTACAATCAAAATACCTAAAATGAAAAGCCCGCGCGTTGGATCGCTGGCGAATGAATGCACCGAGACAATAACCCCTGAGCGCACTAAGAAGGTGCCTAAAAGACTAAGACTGAAAGCGGCTATGGCCAGTAATACTGTCCACGATTTAAATGCCTTTCGCTTTTCCGTCACAGCCAATGAGTGCATCAGTGCCGTGCCCACTAACCAAGGCATAAATGACGCATTCTCAACTGGGTCCCAGAACCACCAGCCGCCCCAACCAAGTTCGTAATAGGCCCACCAGCTACCTAGCGCTATACCCACGGTTAAGAAAGCCCACGCAGCAATAACCCATGGGCGTGACCATCGCGCCCACGTTGAATCGAGTTGGCCGGATATGAGTGCAGAAATTGCAAAAGCAAATGCGACTGAAAAGCCTACATACCCCATGTAAAGCATAGGTGGGTGAATAATCATCCCAAAGTCTTGTAGCAACGGATTTAAATCGCGTCCGTCCACGGGGAAGAAAGGCAACATACTGTTGAACGGGTTAGAAGTTAGGAGCATGAAAAGATAGAAACCGATACCCACCATGCCTAGCACGGCAAGCACGCGCGCCACCATAGCCAGCGGTATACCTTTGCTAAAAATGGCTACCGCAACGGTCCAAACTGACAGCATCAACACCCACAGCAAGAAAGAGCCTTCGTGTCCGCCCCACACTGCCGTTATTTTATAGTAAATAGGCAATCGACTATTGGAATGCTGTGCTACGTAAGCCACACTAAAATCGTCAGTGACAAATGCGTAGGTCAGGCACAGATAGGCGATAAGCGTAAAAATGAACAAACCTATAGCTATGGGCTTAGCCGTCGCCATTAATGCCTCGTGCTGACGATGCGCCCCCCACAATGGATAGACCGCTAACAGTATTGATAGAACCAGAGCCAGCGTGAGTGCTATGTTTCCAATCTCAGGAACCATTATTCATATCCCCCACTGCTGCTTCCCGCGCTGTCTGAAGTGCTATCATAAGAAGGCACATTCTCGGGCTTAACGTGCTTTATTCCCTTCATTTTTTCTGCTAATTCTGGCGGCATGTATTCTTCGTCGTGTTTTGCCAACACTTCTTGCGCTTCAATGCGTCCAGTACCTGTCAAAACCCCCGTAGCCACAATTCCCTGCCCCTCGCGAAACAGATCAGGCAATATACCGCTATACGTTACCGTTACAATGGGCCCTGTATCCATAAGGTCAAAGCTTACCGCAAGGCTCTCACTGTCGCGCTTAACGCTGCCAGGCACAACCATGCCGCCTATGCGAAGGCGCTGACCAACTTGCGGCTTTTGCCCGTTTTTGCCTTCGATAATCTCGCTTGGCGTGTAGAACAGGTCAATACTGTCGTTTAATGCGTAAAGCATTAAGCCAATTGCACTAATAACCAAAAAACCGACAATTCCTACTACGGCTAATCGCTGCTTTCGTCTAGGATTCATGCAACTATCTCACTTCGAAAAAACTGAAAACTAAAATGGCACGTCTTTTTGAATGCCAACTCACACCCTTGCCCGAATTACTAAAAGCATGAATAAGGAAATGTATGAAGCTTACGCTAAGCTTTTTTACTTTCTTCTTCGCGTGCTTTTTTGATACGCGCCTTTCTGGCCTTTTCAACCATTACCGTGTTGAGCAAAGACTTGTGTTTAACGTAGCTTTGCACCGCTACGATTAACATGGCTGTGAAAGTTATGCCAAACGACA
>CAYVST010000031.1:0-39411 GCA_964454185.1 uncultured Alteromonas sp. | reverse complement strand
CCTATTCAGCCGTTTTATTAGGATTAGCTGGTTTAATTCCTTTTATTGCCATGCCGATAGCACTTCAATTTAATCTCTTATCGTCAACACAGAGCGCGTCATACTTTGTTCAGTATTCGGCGGTATTGCTTTCGTTTTTCGGTGGCGTGCACTGGTGGGACGCTGTAAGTAATCAGCGGTATGGTAAACAAATGTATATCGCCATGTTACCTACCATTGTAGGTTGGCTATGTTTGGTATTCTCCTACGACATTAAAACACTTGGCGTATTATCCATGTCATACGTAGCAATACTTGTATACGACAAATTCACATTGGTGCTACCGAAAGAACAAATTGTTAGCTACATCAGTCTGCGAATGGCACTGACTACTGTAGTTGTTGTTACCCACGCTTGGATGATTTGGCTTTTATCAGGCAACTAAAGAGTTACGCATAACCAAATGTAAACTCTATTAACCTTTGTTAAGAGTACTTAATACAAAAATGCGAAACAAAAACGGGCCAATTGGCCCGCTTTTTATATGAGGTGTTAGCTTTAATTATGCTCTAATCAGGGAAAGTAGCTCTTCTGTCTTTTGTTTCATCAATGGAATATCCCCCTTCGATTCAACATTAAGACGAACAACCGGTTCAGTGTTTGACTTGCGAAGGTTAAACCTCCATGTGCCAAACTCTAATCCAAGCCCATCGGTCTCATCTACCACCTCTGCAAAGGGCTTGTACTTTTCAGTTACCCGCTCTAGCGCTGCATCAGCGTCTTCTAGTAAACTGTTTATCTCTCCTGAAGAAGGAAAGGCCTCTATGCGCGCCTTTACCATATCAGCGAGTGGCTGTTTTTTAACGCAGACTAATTCGGCGATAAGTAGCCACGGAATCATGCCTGAATCGCAATAGGCGAAGTCGCGGAAATAGTGATGGGCACTCATTTCGCCGCCGTAAACCGCATCTTCCTTACGCATACGCTCCTTGATAAACGCATGTCCTGTCTTTGACTTTATCGGCGTACCGCCAGCGTTTTTCACAATTGCCTCGGTATTCCAATAAACGCGAGGATCGTAGATAATTTTACTGTCTCGGCTTTTTTCAATAAATGCCTCAGCAAGCAGACCAACGATGTAATACCCCTCAATGAATTGACCATCTGCATCAAACAAGAAACAACGGTCGAAATCACCATCCCATGCTATACCAAAATCAGCGCCTGACGCTTTTACAGCTTCTGCTGTATCTGCACGGTTCTCAGGTAATAACGGATTAGGAATACCATTTGGGAAAGTACCGTCCGCGTTGTGATGCACTTTGATAAACTCAATAGCCACGCCTTTATCTTTCAATCCTTGCTCAATAGCATCCAATGCCGGACCTGCTGCGCCGTTACCAGCATTTACGACTATTTTAAGCGGAGAACTGTTCTTAAAATTATCCAAATTAACGTAAGACAACATGTGCGACACATAATCATCCATACATGTTGTAGGCTGATATTTTTTGGTTTCGTTTAACTTTGCGATGCCAACGTGTGCTTTACCATTAAAAAATGCATCTGCATCAATCGCGCATCCATCAGTGTAAAAAGCTAAACGTTCGTTCACATCTTTCTCGTCCAATGACTGAGCTGTGTCTTTAATTGCATTTAGGCCAGTATCACCGCTAATGGGAACTGAATCGGCTTTAACGAGTTTCATTCCATTGTAGTCGATTGGGTTATGACTAGCGGTAACTTCAATGCCACCATCAACACCTAAGTGTTTAGTCGCAAAATATATTTCCTCTGTGCCCGCCATACCGATATCGAGTACATCAGCGCCAGCATCGATAAGCCCTGCGCTCAAAGCAAGCTTCAATGGCGTGGACGTTAATCTAACATCACTGCCAACAACGACAGTTTAAGCCGAAAGCGTTTTGGCGTAAGCGAATCCTATGCGATAAGCCACTTCTTCAGTAAGTTGGGTATTGAGTTTGCCTCGGATGTCATAAGCTTTAAAGCACGTAATTGCAGTTGCCATTAGGTTCCTTGTTCCCTAAAAAATACATAAACAGTCGATTAAACGTCGTGTTTCGACACTCGGTTTCTATTAAATCACTTGGCTGTAGTAATTACTCATGCAAATTTAGGTCAGGTATTTGTGATACAGAGTACTATTGCGACGCTTATGGGCATGATAATGCTTTTTTATGTAACAAAGTTGCGCAGAGAAGCCACTATTCAAAAGTACTCTTTCTGACGCACTATTGTTATCCATCACCTCGGCAAACAGTCTTTCCATCCTCATGTTTTTTGCTTCAGAACAGAGGTGCGAGACGCACAGAGATGCTACCCCCCTCCCTGTCGCGTGCATAGCTACCCTATAACCAATTTCAGCCTTTTGATTGGTGATATTCTTAAGATTAGCCCTAGCAATAATCTGCTGACCATCAAACAACAATAAACTATGTGCGCGGCCACCTTGAGCATGTTGCTCTAATTCGGTTATGTGAGAAGCAACGCCTTCAAGGGAATAAAACGTGTCCTCTCTGGGTGCAATATATTGTTCGAAGTAATGCTTGTTGTCCGCTTCGAATTCTAACAGGGAGATGACATGACTTAGGTTTACACGCTCAAAATGCATAATTGAAAACACCAGTTGTGTAATGCCCTTTAGAATATCACGACTGATTGTTTCTACACCATAAGCGTGTCAGAAAAAGCGAGCCTTAATACTGCCTAGCTCGCTTTAATTCTTAACTTCCACTAGCCACATAAAAATTAGGCACTTGCTAAACTACCATTTTGATAGTCGTTAAACGCCTGCATAATTTCTGCTTGAGTATTCATGACAAAAGGGCCGTATTGCACGACGGGCTCGTTACCAACAGTGCCTTTATGTCTCATTTTACCGGCAAGCATGTATCTCACCGCCTGAAAACTTCTATGAGAATGAGACACCCGCCCCATCACTGGTTTTAATGCCCTCAATTCGCTTTAGAAGCGACCTGCTGCTTGTATTGCCCATCGGTATGCCTCTAATACTGTCTATCTCTACCATGCGGCGAAAATAAATATTGTTTCGGCCCAAGTGGTACTACCTGCGTTGGATTTATCATCGTGTGGCTGTAATAGTAGTGCCGTTTTATATGGTCAAAATTGACAGTCTCGGCGATACCCTCCACCTGATATAGCTCTTTCATATAGCCAAATATATTTGGGTAATCGGCAATTTGCTTAAGATTACATTTGAAATGGCCATGATAAACAGGGTCGAAGCGAATTAACGTAGTAAATAAACGCCAGTCAGCCTCGGTAATAACATTACCCACTAAGTAACGTTGACTGCTTAGTCTCTCTTCCAACACATCTAATGCATTAAACAGTGCAATAACCGCTTCTTCATAAGCGTCTTGTGTTGTAGCAAAACCTGATTTGTACACACCGTTGTTAACACTGTGATAAACCATGTCGTTAATGGTATCAATTTCTTGTCTTAGCGCCTCAGGGTAGTAATCATCATTATTTCCCGTGAGCGAATTGAACCTGTCGTTAAATATGCGAATAATTTCAGCAGATTCGTTGTTAACAATTGTTTCTGTCTTTTTGTCCCACAGGATGGGCACAGTTACACGCGTTGTGATGTCTGACTTTGCTTTTGTGTAAAGTTGATGAGCGAAGTCAAATCCATAAAGTGCATCATCTGTTGCTCCAGGATAGGTATCGAACTCCCACCCTTTATCGAGCATGTCTGGAGAAACCACAGAGATGCCTATGTGCTTTTCCAGACCCTTTAATTTTCTAAAAATTAGCGCTCGGTGTGCCCACGGGCACGCTAACGAAACGTATAAGTGATATCGACCAGATTCTGGTGTAAATTCAGCGCCATCTTCGCTAGAGATGTCAGATCTAAATTGAGATGCTTGTCGCTGAAACTTCCCTCCACTTTTACTCGTGTCGTACCATTTATCCTGCCATTTTCCGTCGACTAGTAAGCCCATGTCTTACGCCCCTCTCATTTCATCACTAAGTTGCACCTATTAAAACATTTATCTAATAGAACATATGTTGCTTAAATACGGACTTATTATTCTAAAAAACCGTAAATTAAAGCGCCTAGCTGAATTTTAGCTGCTTAGGCCATTTCCTTAATAATGGCTCTTGCTATGGGCATGGCACTGGTAGCGGCTGGAGATGGCGCATTGCCAACGTGAAGCACGCGTTCCGTTTTAACAAATTTGAAATCGTGTAAAAGTTTTCCACTATCGGTGACAGCTTGCGCACGTATTCCAGGTCGGTAGTCGCTAAATTGCTCAACACAAACCGCTGGGCAGTAGCGTTTGACCAAATCAGCGTAATACCGTTTACTGAAGGATGACGTTAACTCTGAAGCAACGCTGCTTTTGTACTGCCACAGTAGCTTGTACAACCCACGGTAGGAAAGCGTTCGATAAATTTCTGATAAAGAGGGAATGTTTGAATAGGCCTCACGGCCTAAAGCCAAAGCCGCGTTTGGCCCGACAGTGGTGTAACCCCCTATCATTTTGGTTAGATGAACCCCAAGGAAAGGCATAGCGGGATCTGGGACTGGATAAATCAAGCGCTTGCTTACATTGTTGAATTGTTCACTTAGGCGATGATAGACGCCTTTAAAGGGCATGATTTTAAAGTCTGGTGTCAATCCTTGTGATCGAATGAGTGTGTCAGCGTAAGCACCTGCACAACAAATAAGTTGGTCACAGTGAATGTCAATTTCTTTTTGATCATCGTTGCTTCCTGTCGAATTGTGCAAAACGGCAATAGACACTTGGTTGTGTTTTTCTTCTATGGTTTTGACAACGCAATTAAACAGCATATCTACGCGCTTCGTTTCATGCGCTAGGTTGATAAAACTTCGGCAAATTTGTGCGTAATCAGTAATTCCAGTCATTTTTACCCAAATCGCTTCCTTGCCAACGATGTTAGGCTCCATCGATGGTAACTCTTTACCGCTAACCTTTGTGGGCTGTAACCCGTTTTCTTTACAGTTTTGATAAAGCGTTTCTAATCGCTCTAGTTCATTGTCATTAGTAGCAACGATGAGCTTTCCACATTGCTCAAACGGAAGGTTGTAGGTTTTACACCAAGATAATGTATCGTGAAGGCCTTCAATACAGTATTGCGATTTTAGGGAATGTGGCGGGTAGTAAACCCCTGCATGAATTACCCCAGAATTTCGACCAGTCTGATGCAGCGCGCTTTGAGACTCTTTCTCTATTAGCAATACCGTTTTCTGTGGGTAAGTTTCGACGTATTGACGAAGTGTTGCGGCGCCGACGATGCCAGCACCAACAATGACAGCATCATAATGTTTAGACATACAGTTCCCTCTATACAAAATAGGTTTAAGAGGCTATTAATTTGCTTAGTTTTATTTTTTTACGCATTAGGCGGACTCTACGGCTATCCAACCTAGCCATTACCTTACTGTAGATGCAATAAAAGCGACACCAGTAAGACTTGCATTATTGAAAATTTTTGCGATCATGCGCGGCGAAAATAAACATTCAGACTTTGTACCATAAGGTCTCTCATAAACCATGAAAAGAGTCGAGAAAAGATAAGATGTCAGAAGATCCCCGTTTAGGTGGCATCGTACGATTGTACGGTGAAGAACAAACCAACAATTTAGCGAACAGTCACGTTGCGATTGCTGGAATCGGTGGTGTCGGCAGTTGGACAGCAGAAGCGCTTGCCCGCTCTGGTGTTGGAACCATTACGCTAATCGACTTAGATGATGTCTGCATTACAAACACAAATCGACAAATTCATGCACTTACTGACACCATAGGTGAGGCAAAGGTTGAGGCCATTGCAAAGCGTATCGCTTTGATTAACCCCAATTGCAAGGTGCACTGCATTGAAGACTTTGTGACCCCCGATAACGTTTCGGAGCTTTTTACCGATGCACATGATTGTGTTATTGACGCTACAGATAGTATACGCGCAAAAGCGGCTATGATAGCGCACTGCAAGCGCAACAAAATTCCGATTGTGACGGTGGGCGGCGCAGGAGGACAGATAGATCCAACCCAAGTAACACGGGGCGACTTAGCTAAGACTACGCAAGATCCATTAGCGGCAAAACTACGAAGTGAGCTACGACGAAACTACAACTTTAGTAAGAATCCAAAGCGCCGTTTTGGTGTAGAGTGTATTTATTCGACAGAACAGTTGCGCTATCCGCAGCCCGATGGCTCTGTTTGTTACAACAAGTCTGCGATGGAAGGCGGCACTCGCCTTGACTGCGCGGGGGGATTTGGTGCTGTGGTAACGGTAACAGCCACATTTGGCATGTTTGCGGCAGCGAGCGTTATCAACAGGTTAACCGGACAAAAATAGACATTGGCCGGTATCTTACGCACAATAGGCCAACGATTTGATGTGGCGCTTATAAAAACTGCTGCCTAATTACTCTACTGTCCACGGTGAAAAGGAGAACTACATGACACCTGAAGAGTTGAACAAACTCATGTCTGATTGTGCTAAAGATGCGGCAGAAGCGTCGTCAACAGAGTTTAGTATTGAACTTGATAGCTCTCCGTCGAGCATCCGTCTTGTTGATGACATCTTATTGGCTTTCATAGATAAATATCATGATCAAGCACTTGAAGATGAAGCAGTATTCACGCTGTGTAATATCTTTGGCGCATACATAGGAGAAGTGCTTAAAGCTCAGATAGGCGGCGAGTGGGTATATGATCAATCAAACCCTGATGCACCATCGGTATTTTTAAAGATTGGCGATAATACCTACGCCTTTGCAGGTATTTGCTATGAAAGGCTCGTCAATGATAGCCAAATTAGCGTGTTCGCCTACTACGAACAAGCGCTGAACAATCATAAATCTTTGCAGCACTAGAGACTGTTACTTATTGCGATGTATCGGTAGTCTGTTCCTCATCTTTAGGGTGAGGATTGGCCCAGTCTTCTATCATCCACTTTAAGTGTCTACTGCGTGTTATGGCATAAAGTGACACACCGTAAAACACAATTTTAATGCCTGTCATGTATTCGAAATCCCACTGATGATGCATGGCATAGTAAATTTGTACTGCCAATAACGAGAGCACGCCTAATTGAGTTGCTGGTATAAGTATAAAACGCCATTGCGTGAAGTCTCGCTTCCATAGACGTTCGCGCTGGCTGACTAAAAGTAACCCAGCCAGCACAGGCAAACTCGCAGCAAGACCAAGCCCAAGACTCTCCTTTTGGGGATAGAAAAAATTGAGTAGCGTATCGGTTTGCGTTCGCGAGGCCAACGAAAATATAAACGCAAGCCAGTCTATGCATAGCAAAATAAGTATAATGTATAGCCAACTCGGCGGAAGTATTCGACCTGACTCGTCGTAGTATTTAAGTGGAAGCTTTAACATGCCTTTCGCAATATTTTTTATAAACTGACGCTAACTAATATATTGGGCGCTAAATTAATATTTAAAGATGTCGACACGCTGCAAAATGGAAAACATTTTGACTAACTAAATTGTTATTGCAAAATACTGCGAAATCCATTCACATGCTGTATAATCCGCGGCCATTTTAAGCACAGTCATTTACCGGGTGATATTTTAGATGACAGTAGAAACGTTCAATCCAAATAAAGTAGCCAATAAAACCACGACGCTTGAGACGCCAGTAAAGGTGCTGAGTGAAGGGAAGCAATCCACTGCAAGTACCGGCAATAGAATTGGCTTTGTGAGTTTAGGCTGTCCAAAGAATTTGGTGGATTCTGAGCGAATTCTTACTCAGCTTCGCACCGAAGGCTATGATGTCGTTCCCACTTACAATGATGCTGACCTTGTGATTGTTAACACCTGTGGTTTTATCGATGCTGCCGTTGAAGAGTCACTAGATACCATTGGTGAAGCACTGAAGGAAAACGGAAAGGTAATCGTAACCGGTTGTCTGGGTGTTAAAGAAGACGAAATACGCGAGCTTCACCCTAACGTATTGGCGATTACGGGTCCACATGCCTATGAAACTGTTGTTGAGCAAGTACATGACCATCTACCAAAGCCCAGCCACAACCCTTTCGAAGACTTGATCCCAGACCATGGCGTCAAGCTCACGCCTAGGCATTATGCGTATCTAAAAATATCTGAAGGCTGTAATCACCGCTGTACTTTCTGCATCATTCCTTCAATGCGAGGCGATTTAGTCAGTCGCCCGGTAGGCAATGTTTTAGACGAAGCTAAACGTTTAAAAGAAGCCGGCGTTAAAGAACTACTCGTCATTTCCCAAGATACCAGCGCTTATGGTGTTGACGTGAAGCACAGAACGGGCTTTTGGGATGGCATGCCTGTTAAAACACACATGCAACAACTGTGTGAAAAGATGGGTGAAATGGGAATTTGGGTTCGCTTGCATTATGTTTATCCTTATCCACACGTCGATGACCTTATTCCATTGATGAATGAAGGTAAAATTCTTCCTTATTTAGATATTCCTTTTCAACACGCCAGTAAACGAATTTTGCGGTTAATGAAGCGCCCTGGCTCGTCAGAACGCGTGCTTGAGCGTGTTAAAAAGTGGCGTGAACAGTGTCCATCTCTGATTATTCGCTCTACGTTCATCGTAGGCTTTCCTGGTGAGACTGAAGAAGAATTCGAAGAATTATTAGATTTCTTGCGTGAGGCACAATTAGACCGTGTAGGCGCATTTGCCTATTCACCGGTAGAAGGTGCTAAAGCTAATGATTTACCAGACCCAGTACCAGAAGATGTAAAGCAAGCACGCCTTGCACGCTTTATGGAAGTACAAGGTGAAATTAGTGCTGCGCGATTAAAAGCACGAATTGGCAATGAGTATCAAGTGGTCATAGACAGTGTAGACGCGGAAGGTGCGGTGGGCAGAACGTATGCAGACGCGCCAGAGGTTGATGGTGTTGTGCATCTAAATGGTGTCCATGACGTTAAGCCTGGTGACCGGGTATGGGCTGAAGTAATACACGCAAATGAACACGACGTTTGGGCTGTGTTATCGGAAGATCAAGACGAAGAATAATCCCATTAAGAAAGCCAAAGTAGCTACTTTAGTGCAACCAAACGCAAAGAGGCGCTTATTGTTTTCAATAGCGCCTCTTTATTATTGCCTATCTCAATAAATTACCACGGCAGCACATCACCGTTTGAATGAATAAAGCGACCGCAATTAGAAAGGTTAAGCTCATCGATTCTCTCAAGCAGCCTTTGAGCACACGTGTCGGCGTCAATATCACCTGCCCCATTCACCATCTCGGTCTGTACGAAACCCGGATGAAAGACGCCTACCGCAATCCCTCTTGCACTCAAGTCATTTGCCATAGACACACCCGCAGCATTTAATGCAGCCTTTGACATTCGATAACCGTAGTATCCACCTGAACCATTGTCTTCCATCGACCCCATGCGACTCGATATTAGCGCTATTTTACTTTTCTGCGTCATACGCGACAGTAGAGACTGTGTCACAAGCAGCGGTCCAAGTGCATTTACTCTGAACTGATAATCGATGGTATTGGGGTCCCAGTCATCGATAGTCTCTTGGCCTAAAACACCAGCGTTATTAATTAACAAATCAATATCGATATCCATAAGCGGCGCAAGCTTTTCTGGTAGCAAGTCAGGCTTAGAAACATCTACACCACTGATTATGGTGACACCTGCATTATTGAGTTCATCACAGCTATTTCGACATGTTGCGAAAACACTCGCGCCACGAGCCTTGTAATGTTTGACCAAAGCAAGGCCAATTCCACGATTTCCACCGGTAATCACTACGTTCATAATGGTTCCTTTGTCACTATCTCATGTATACTTAATTAATAGTGCTTAAAAGTCGCTCTAGATCTTCTGGTGTATCAATCCCAATAGGAGGCGGCGCAACCGCTACTTCGCAGTGTATTTTATCGCCATACCAAATAGCGCGAAGTTGCTCTAATGATTCAGTTTGCTCAAGCGCGCTAGGGGCATAATTTACGTACTGTTGTACGTACTCTGCACGATACGCATATATACCGATATGTCTTTTATAGAGCGATGTATCGGCCGATGTAGGGTTCTGCATCATGCGATCGCGTTCAAAGGGAATTGGCGAGCGTGAAAAGTAAATAGATTCACCGACGTTGTTCACCAATACTTTTACAATATTCGGGTTGAAGACATCATCTATCTCAGCGATTGGCGTAGATAATGTAGCCATTTGACACTGGCTGGCTTGCGCCAAGTTTCTGGCAACTTGTGTAATATTTTCAGCCGGAATGAAAGGTTCATCTCCCTGTACATTTACCACAATACTCGATGGCAAAATCTGCTGCTTTTGAATAACTTCTGCTATGCGTTCTGTGCCTGATTGATGGTCGGGTGATGTCATGCATACATCGGCGAACTCTGCTGCCACCCGCTGAATTCGGCTATCATCTGTTGCCACTATGATCCTACTTGCACCGGCCTCATTCGCACGTTCAACCACGTGTTGAATCATCGGTTTTTCGTTTATCATCGCCAACGGTTTACCTGGGAATCGGCTAGAGCCAAAACGGGCGGGTATAACAACGGTAAATGACATTAGCTTACCTACCTAGTCGCATCTACTTCATCAAGGGTTAACGTGGTAGCCTTACTCTCGATGAGGACAGGAATACCGTCTTTGATATCAAAGGCTAGGCGGTCAAAACGACAGATTAACTGCGTGTTATCGTCACTCATTACAAGCTTACCTTTACACACTGGGCATGCCAGTACCTCTAAGAGCTTTTTATCAAAGGCCATTGATTACTTTTCCTTTTTTGCTTTATCTAACGTCAGCCCTGCCATAAGAAGCTGTGCGTCTATCAATTGGTAAAAATCAGGTGAAATGTCGGCTGTCACCGGCAGAAACCAGCAGTCGGGATGTGCAAGCGATTTAACCTTAACAGCATCCTTTTCGGTCATAAGTAGTGTCCCTGATAACACATCTTCTTTTTGATATTCATGGTGATCGGGGAGTGCCCTACTTTCAGCTAAGTCTATGCCCATTGAGGTAAGTTGTTCGAAAAACCGTTGCGGTGAACCAATACCAGCCATCGCTTTACACTTCAATGATTGTAGCGAAGATATCGAAGTAGTGCGCTGGTTATCCAATACATTGACAAATTCACCGGCAGACAAAGACATTAAAAACTGTGGAGCCACGCTCTGTTCAAAATTGGGGATCGTGGCACCATTATGTATGATGGCATCAACCTTCCCTAATCGCCAAAGACCTTCTCGTAACGGGCCCATAGGTAGAAGATAACCACTACCCACTCGCCGATCATCCATAACGACTAGCTCAATATCTCGTTTTAGTGCATAGTGCTGCAAACCGTCATCACAAATGATTAATTCGCAACCACACTCGTCTTCTAAAAATCTTGCACCGCGTGCGCGGACGGGGTCAATCACAACGCTACAGCCACTTCGACCTGCTAACAGACGTGGTTCATCCCCCACCTCTTTGGCATCATCACCCGCTGCCACAATGCGCGGATAACTTGGCGAATTTGCACCATATCCACGACTGAGAATACCGACATTAACCCCGCGTTTGGTATAATATTCAGCCAACGCTAGCACCACTGGGGTTTTACCATTTCCACCTACTGAAATATTGCCAACAACAATAACGGGAACACGGGGCCGATAGGCTTTTTTTACACCAATTTTAAACAACGCGCGTCTTATCGCTGAAACAAAGAAGAACACGAGTGCAAGCGGTGCAAGTAGCCACACTGCGGGGTGGCCTTCATACCACTTTTGCTGAACGGTTTGAGGCTGTTTTACAGTCACTTAGCCTCACCAAACTGAAGAGCATGAAGCTGTGCATAATGCCCTCCTCTCTCTAACAGTTCACTGTGCTTGCCTTGCTCAATAATCTGCCCTTGTTCGACGACCATGATGCAATCGGCATTTTCGATGGTAGACAGTCTATGAGCAACAACAATACTGGTACATCGTTTTTGAAGTGTTTCTAAAGCGTCTTGAATGAGCCTTTCAGACTCAGTGTCTAACGCTGAGGTCGCCTCATCTAAAATTAAAATTGGTGCATCGGCTAAAATAGCGCGTGCGATAGCAATTCGCTGCCTTTGCCCACCCGATAACATCAGGCCGTTTTCACCAATTACGGTGTCCAATCCATCGGGCAAGTTTGCTAAGAACTCTTCAACATGGGCCATTTTTGCTGCATCTTCAATTTGCTTGCGCGAAACACGTTGCTTTGCGCCATAAGCAATGTTGTTCGCAATACTGTCGTTAAATAGCGTAACGTTTTGCGAAACGACGGCGAACTGTGCGCGTAGAGACTTTAAATCTATATTGCCAAGCGGTTGGTCATCTAACCGAATTTCGCCTTGCTGAGGCGTATAAAAGCGCGTTAACAGTGAAGATATTGTGGATTTACCACTTCCCGAACGGCCAACAAGCGCAATTGATTGACCGGGGCTTGCGCTGAACTTCACATTGCATAGTGCTGGGTTTTGTTTACCAGGGTACGAGAACGTCACATCGTCAAATTCTATTTTTCCTTTGGCTCTTTCAAGTACATTATCCCCGCTATCATCTTCATCGCTTTCATCGAGTACCTCAAAAATACTCGTACACGCTGCCATGCCTTTTTGAAATTGATTATTAATAGTGGTTAGCTGTTTAAGAGGCTTTAACAACATAACCATACAAAATACTACGTTTATGAAAACGCCAGCTGTTAACTCTTCTAACATGCCAGGCGTACTGGCTATAAACAACACTACTGCTAACGCAATGGATGCAATTACTTGAATAGAAGATACGCTCAATATAGAAGTCACATTAAGCTTCATCGTTTGTTGGCGATTGTGATTATTCTTTTGCTTAAAGCGCTCGCGTTCTATTTCTTGCCCACCGAACATAATGACAACCTTGTGCCCTTTTACTGCTTGTTCGACAGACGAGGTCAGATTGCCCATTGAGTGCTGTATGTTCTTACTTACTACGCGAAATCGCTTGCTCACAAATGAAACAATAATGGCCACCAATGGACCAATTAGTAAAAAGATAAGTGACAATTGCCAAGAGTAGTAAAACATCACACACAACAGGCCAACCACAAGAGCGCCTTCCCGCACGAGGGTAAGTAAAGCTTTGCCCGAAGCATTCGCTACTTGTTCGGTATCGTAAGTCACTTTACTGATCAAACCGCCTACTGCGTGCGTATCGTGAAATGACACTGGCAAATGAATGTATTTGTCGAACAACTGCTGACGCATGCGCATTACCACTTGCGCCCCAATCCAGCTCAGTGTGTAGCTGCCGAGAAAATTGAAAAAACCTCGTAGCAGAAATAAAGGCACAATCGCGTATGCCGCGAGACGCAGGTATGCATGATCGTTATTACCTAAAGATTCGTCGATCATGGGCTGTAATTGTGCAAATACAAACGTGTCGACAGCGGAATAACCGATCATTCCTATGATGGCAAAAACAAAAGGCACCTTGTACGCTTTTAAATACTCAAAAAAACGTTTAATTTGAATGTCCGATACGTCGGCTTGCTGCATGAAATTTTTATACCTATTTTAACGTGTGCAAAACAGTGTTGTGCGTTCTCTTGTCGAAACTTCGTTTGGTAACCTAATAATCGATTGAAAAACCGAAGGGAGTCGAGCAAAGGTCAATACACCCTAGTGTACTCGTAATTGTGCCAATTCACTAATATACGCCTCTTATTGCTCATACTTTCAACATAATACCGCGATGAGAATAAGCATAAGTGGGGCAAATTTAATTTTTTTAAAGATGTCTTGGGGAATAACTTGGCATGTACCAACGTTTAGATATGTCGTGACGCATCGTCTCTATACTCAAAGTTTCAGCGTTATTTTTACGGCTATGGCGTAAAGAATTATGTTGGCCACGCGATACGTTACCCACTTGTTCAATCGACACTCTTACATAACCTGTAACGCTGGTTAAAAATTGAGTCACGTTGTGTTTTCGATAGCGCTCAACGACCGCTTTTGCGGGGAACTTCCATCGGTTTTCATAACCTTGCGTATAAATAACCGCCCGAGGCGATACAGCACTAATGAACGCATTTGTTGAAGATGTGCGGCTTCCATGATGGGGAGCGACAAGGACATCGGCTGTTACGTCACTTTGTGACAACGCTAGATTATGTTGAGTCAATAGTGCGTATTCACTGGTTCGCTCTATATCTCCTGCAATTAAAACACTGTGGTTCCCATCGCTAATGTGCAGTACACATGATTGTGCATTGGAGTCCTCTTTATTACCAGGCATTGGCCATAGCATAGTCACCGTTAGCCCTTGCCACAAAATCACTTTTCCCCTTTCACAACCATCTGTAGGTGCAAAATATAGGGCATTTCTTGCCAAAGGCGACGCTTTTACTGCACTAAGCCCGCCAGCGTGATCCATATCACTATGGGTATGAAATACATAATCGATCGTTCTTATCTTCATATCAGATAGCATAGGCAACAAATATTCTTCAGCAGTTCTTGCAACGCCTTGATAACTCGCCCCTGAATCGATTATGAGGGCATGCTGACCTTTTGTAATGGCCACGGCACTTGCTTGTCCCGCATCCATTACGTGCATATACCAGACATTATCATTGTGTACCAAGTAAGACGACAACAGCGGCAATGCGAGTAACGCTACACTCCATCGTCTTGCCCTAAACCGCGGTAACGCCAAAAGTAATACCAACACTGCTATACACCAGGATTGCGCCGTACTGATTGTTACATCAAACATGACAAAGTGCTGATTCGACAACTTGGTGAGAAAGTCAAATAGCCATGACAGCACGTAATCTGCACAAACGATCACACTTTTTAATGCTGGGAATACAGATTGCCCGAGTAAGGAAAGCAGCGCTATCGGCAGCAAAACGGTAACAATGGGAACGGCTACCATATTTGCCAATACGCTTATTGCGCTGGCACTTGAAAACCAAAGCAGTGAAATAGGAATCTTCAACACGCTTAAACTAACTTGGATACAAATTGCTGCCAAATACCATGGCTTTAGCGACAGTTTGAACGTGTTATGAACAAACCATATAACTAACACTGCGACAACACTCAAATAAAAGCTTGCGTTCAGTAACCCCAATGGAAATAGCAGTATTAAAGCAAAAACCATGAATAAGGCTATGTGTAGCGGCCTCAGTACGCGGTTAGTTACGGCAATAACACATGCAACGCTTAACAACACAAACGCGCGTACAACAGGCAGCGCCATGCCGCTTAACACAGTGTACGCATAGGCAATCGCAATCACACTTAGCATTGCCATAAATCTTATTGGCGCAACGTGTCCCGCCATACACCGCATTAAGCGATGACTAAGTTCAACTACACGCATTTTGTATCGCACATTAGGCGAAGCACGTTTATATAGGGTGCTACGCTCCGTTAAGAGCATACCCAACCAGTAGAGCAATAAAACGGTCCCATTAAACAGAAGAACTACACAAGCCGCTACAATGCCCAAATGCATGCCTGAAATGCTAAAAAGGTGACCTGTGCCAGTTCGTTGTAACAACTCCCAATCTTGGTTGCTTAACTCACTGCGAATACCTAACAGTAGCGCTAGCCACCATTTCGTATTACGTAAATCCAGTGCAACTAAGTGTTCAGAGAGTCCATTGCGTATCGAGCGTTGTGCGCGTATCGAAAGCACATCTAACGACTTTATATAACCTGTGGCGTGAATGCCCTGACCTACCATCAATTTTTGTTGATTCAACCCTACTGGGTTAGCAGCCCCATACGCCGGTTTCAGTTTCACTTGCGCTGAAAAAGTGTCGCCGTCTTGTAGACACCTAAACGGTATTGCCGCTGAATTCTGACGGCGCATATGGTGTGGGTTATGAGAAAGCCGTGCTTTAAATGTCCCAATCCCGCTAAGGGGCAAATTGTTTGAGGAGATAGACAAAGCCTTCTCTACGGATTGTTGATTTAGTTGTTCAACCTCAACCGTATAGTAGAAGACCTTGTGCTCACTTTGACTTGATGTATGACCATCACCATTATGTTGAAGGCATCCACCGCTTAATACCCGCGCTAAAATTGTGACATCTTGTTGAATTTTGTCCTTAGGCAGTTGCCAAGCGTAGTGCAAATGCCCTACACTCGCCAGCCACAACATGCCTGTTAGCGCACCATGTGCAATAACGCTAAGCAGCACTAAGAATTGGTCTGTTTTATTGGGTTGTTTCGCATTGTGCAGTAATAAAATGAGTAAACTGAGTATCATCACCACTGAGAACGCGACAGCAATCAGATTTTTACTCGGTAATGTGGGCCAAAATACTGCGCTCATTGCGATAGCGCAAAAACAAAACAACCAAATTGTGATACGATTACCCATGTTGTTTTAGCGCAATGTTTTTCACAAAGGCTTCAAACGCGTTTATCATCGGTTGTGCCTTTATTTTATTGTCGATATGCATTGAGATTTATGCCTAAGAAATTTATCCGCCGCTTTTTGCCCGATCATCAAAGTATCAAGCAAAATAAAGCATTAAAAATATTTGGTAATGTGCTTCACGAACCTAACCTTTGGCATTTAAATCGTCGCTCTGCGGCTGGCGCGTTTGGTATAGGGCTCTTTTTCGCTTTTTGGCCTGTGCCATTTCAAATGTGGCTATCTGCTGGGCTTGCAATTCCATTTCGCGTGAACTTACCCTTATCCGTAGCAACAGTATGGATCACTAATCCGTTTACCATCCCCCCTATATTTTATGGTGCATATAAAGTGGGAACTACTGTACTTGGGACCAAACCTGAGCACTTTGAATTTCAGTTTAGTTGGCAATGGGTTGTTGAAAGTCTTAATACCATAGGACCAGCGTTTTTGGTCGGGTGCGGTATTTGTTCAGTGTTTTTTGGCCTGCTGGGCTACTTTTCTCTGAATTGGGTGTGGCGTTTGCAAGTTAAAAAAGCGTGGGAGCGCCGAAAGCAACTACGAATGAATAAGGCACTTTAGAATAAACGCGTACCATGAAAATGCTACGCGTTTTTTATTAATGTAGTTGGCAGTTTATTTTTCGTGTTCTGACAAAAACGTTAATAGTGCGGACTCATCCCACACATCAACATTAAGTTCTTGCGCTTTAGTCAATTTAGAGCCCGCTTTATCTCCAGCAACGAGGAAGTCCGTGTTCTTACTAACTGAACCCGCCACTTTCGCACCTAGCAACTGCAGTCGGGCTTTAGCGTCTGCGCGTCCCATCTCATTTAATGTCCCCGTTATTACGCACGTTTTGCCATCAAGCGGTAAATTGTCTGAGTCTGGCTTTTCTATCGCTGGCCAGTGAATACCTTCTTTTAGAAGCGCGTCAATAACTTGAGTATTATGGCTTTCATTAAAGAAATGAAAAATATGCTTGGCAACAACCTCACCCACATCCTGAACTTCAACTAATGCATCAACCTTTGCCACTCGTATCGCATCTAGTGTTTCAAAGTGTGCCGCGAGGTTTGCCGCTGTCGCCTCACCCACTTCTCGAATACCCAACGCATATAGAAACTTAGCGAGTGTTGTTGTTTTTGACGCTTCAAGCGAAGTTAACAGTTTGCTCGCCGACTTTTCTGCCATGCGCTCAAGGCCCACTAAATTACCAAGTGATAACGTAAAGAAGTCGGCAGGGCTGTGCACCAAATCTGCATCAACAAGCTGATCAACCAGCTTGTCACCAAGACCATCCACATCAAAGGCTTTTCGAGACGCAAAGTGTTTAAGTGCTTGTTTACGCTGAGCGGGACATATCAGCCCTCCTGTACAGCGTGCAACGGCCTCATCTTCTAACTTCTCGACCTGAGAGTTACATACAGGGCAAAGAGTAGGAAACGTAATATCAACCTCTGTACCTGAGCGCTTCGCCTCAACCACAGAAACCACCTGGGGAATGACATCCCCTGCACGACGAATAACGACGGTGTCACCGATCTTGACGCCCAATCGACAGATTTCATCTTGGTTATGAAGCGTAGCATTAGACACGGTTACACCACCCACAAAAACGGGCTCCAAGCGTGCGACAGGCGTTATTGCACCGGTACGCCCTACTTGAAACTCAACGTCAATTAGCGTTGTTATTTCTTCTTGCGCGGGAAATTTCTGTGCAATAGCCCAACGAGGTGCTCTTGCCACAAAACCGAGCCGGTTCTGTAAAGCTATTTCATTGACTTTAAAAACTACTCCATCAATGTCATAAGGCAAATTATCCCGCATTTCCAAAATGCGTCTGTAATATTCAAGACAGCCTTCACCGCCTTTAGCCACATCAATCTCAGGACAAAGTGGCAATCCCCATTCTGAAAGCTGCGCAAGACGACCGCTGTGTGTAGACGGAAGTTCAAATGTATCAGGCTCTACAACACCAAGCGAATATGCGTAAAACATGAGAGGACGCTTTGCTGTTACTTTGGAATCAAGTTGACGAAGACTGCCCGCAGCTGCATTTCGTGGATTTGCAAAAACTTTTGCGCCTTTTTCACGTTGGTATGTGTTCAGCTTCTCGAATCCATCACGCGGCATAAACACCTCACCGCGCACTTCAACACGCTGTGGGTAATTATTTGTTCTAAGCGTTAATGGAACATTAAGAATAGTTCTTACATTTGCCGTGATATTTTCGCCAACCTGACCATCACCACGTGTAGCGGCACGCACCATCTCGCCGTTTTCGTAGAGAATGCTAACGGCTAACCCATCTAGTTTTGGTTCACAGCTAAACGCCATGGTTGTCTCATCTTTTATCCTGTCTTTCAATCGCTTTTCAAACGCTAATAAAGACGCATCGTCAAACGCGTTATCTAATGACAGCATCGGCACGTCGTGAGTCACTTGCTCAAATGCAGAAAGTGCCTCACCGCCCACTTTTTGACTAGGCGAATTTGCACTCTGTAGTTCAGGATATTGTGTTTCAAGCGCAATCAGCGCTTTCATATCACGGTCGTAAACCGCATCAGGCACTGATGGATCATCTAAAACATAGTACTGATAATTATATTCATTAATCGTGTCACGCAGTCGCGCAACCTCTGTTGTCGCTTGTTCTAGGTTTTCAGACATGTAGTCTCTTTCACGCCATAAAGTTATTAAAAGAAGAGATTTACTTAATGTGAATTCGTAATCGCCATTATGTAAGTAGCGGCTATTTCCACATTTAGTAAACGAAAAAGGACCTGGCTACGCCAAGTCCTTATAATGCTAGTTGCAAAGTAATGAATTAACTACGCGCAATCATTCTTTTACGTTCAAATTCTCTGATTTTTTCAACGTATTGCTGAAGGCCTTGTTTCGTTAAAACGCTTCTTCTGCCATCGAGTACTTGTGCACTAAACTCATCTGCAAGTTTACGCGCAGCATTGTGCATCATATTGAAAACTTGATGAGGATCGCCCTCAATTGGAAGAATCATAAATAAAGATACTCCCTGCGTCTCAAAATTCTCTAGATTGTCGATGTCGAATATGCCGGGTTTGAACATATTCGCCAAACTAAACAACACAGGCCCTTTGCCATTTGAATTTACGTGTCGATGAAAAATATCTTGATCACCGAACTTAAACCCTAGTGTTAGCAACATGGGCAGAAGTGCTGCCCCTGCAATAGGTGCATCTTCTGGAGCACGCACGTTCAACACGAGAACTTCAGGTTCAATCTTTGAAGATGCCTTGGATTGAACGTCAGATTCGTCTGTAGCACTGAAACTGTTTTCTTGTGCGTTGTCATCAAAGTCAATGCGCATTTGATCATCACCAAAGTTAGGCTCTTCTCTTTTGCGCGGCGATGGCTTAGTGCGTTTAGCACGCGTAAAGCGCTTTGATTGCTCATTCGTTGGTTTCGATTCCATATCAACATGCGCGGGTTGTTCTGGCGAGTCCAAACTAAAGTCAGGAATCTCCTCGCGATACACAGGAGTGGCGCTCTCTTGTTGTGACGATACGACGTCTTCCTCGCCCTCTTTTAGCAAAAATCCAGGCGGTTCTGGAAAATCAGCGACATTGTCGACATTACCTTGCCCACTATCAAAACCACCTCTCGACGCTGCTGCCATATGGGGTTTCGGATTGCTTACAACCGAACCGTAAAGCTTGGGTTCGGGTTTTGCTGGCTCTTCAACTTGCTCAACGCTGTGCGCCGGTAAAGATTCACTCGCTTCTGTACCTTCAGCAGGTATCTCAACGTTTGTACACGCAGATTCTTCATTTTCGCCATGCGTGTCAGTAGAGGGCTCTTTTAACGATACGTCATTGGTAGCATCATCGACTGCATTAAAGCTATCACCATCATCAAGGTTTTCGACATCACTTGTTCCGGCACCCGCAGCCTTGTGAACAACACGTACTTCGCCCAAGCCCAACTCGTCGAACTTTTCACCTTCAACGCCCTCTTCGGAAATGGTCTCATTTTCATCCTCTTCCCATTGTCGAGGTTCCAAACGCGTTTTTTGCTCTGGCTTTGTATTTTTTCTAATTTTCCAAATACCGTGGGCGAGAACACCAATGATAAAAACGGTACCGCCAAGGAGTAAAAATAGACGTAATTGATCTTCCATTTAATTTCTTTCGCCCTTTGTTATGCTTCTGCGAAGGCAACAGCCTCATCTACATCAACGGCTACCATTCGCGAAACGCCAGGTTCCGCCATAGTAACCCCTGTAAGATGACTCGCCATTTCCATCGCTATTTTATTGTGGGTGATATAAATAAACTGCACTGTTTGCGACATCTCTGACACTAGATTACAAAAACGCCCAACATTTGCGTCATCCAACGGTGCATCCACCTCGTCCAGCAGACAAAACGGTGCTGGATTTAATCGAAAAATTGCAAATACCAATGATAAAGCGGTTAATGCTTTTTCTCCACCGCTTAAGAGATGAATGGTACTATTTTTCTTTCCAGGCGGTCTCGCCATTATAGTAACGCCCGTTTCTAACAAGTCATCATCTGTCAGTGCAAGATATGCAGAGCCACCGCCAAATACTTTGGGGAATAAGCTTTTTAAATCTTCATTGACCTGCTCGAACGTACTAGAAAAGCGTGTCCGAGTCTCTTTATCAATTTTTCTGATCGCTGACTGGAGCGTGTCGAGCGCTTGCGTCAAATCGTTGTGTTGCGTATCTAGATGCGTCTTGCGCTCTGACTGTGTTTCGAATTCTTCCACCGCAGCAAGGTTTACAGCACCGAGCCTTTGCAAACTCCCTTGTGTTTTTTCCAAATCCTTTTGCCACAGCACCTCGTCGGCATCATCAGGTAGTGTTTCAAGAATTGTTTTAAGCGACTGATGTGATTCATCTAGCTGCTCCAAAATTGTATTGGCTCTAACGCGATAACCTTCAATATCAATCTTGAGCTTATCAATATTCACTTGTCTCGAATGTACATCTTTACTTAGTGCTTGGTTGCCTTTCTCTGCCTCTATCAACCATTGGTTTAAGTCTTCAAGCGTGGCTTGTTTCTTACCCTTTAGTAATTCCAATTCGTTTTGTTTTTCAAGCAGCGCCTGCAGTTCACTTTCTTGCATGTCTTGTGGCGACAGTAATTGAGCAAGCTCTTCTTGTAGACGTAAGCTGTTTGTCTTGTATTCTTCGCGTTGAATTTCGTTACGCGTAACTTGCTGGCTATGTAAATCTTGATGATTTTCAAGCTGTTGCTTCTTTAAAGCGAGTTCATGACTTTTTGATGTCAATGCTTCAACTAACGCTCTAAGTTCGGCGACTTGCCGTTCATTTTGCTCTCTTTTGGCATTCACATCGTCAATATGCACTTCGTGCTCGAGTATTTGAGCTTCTGCAATTTCAAGTTTTTCGGAAAGTTGAGAAAGCTGTTCTTCTTCTTTATTCAGAAGTGACTTTTGCGCACCTAATTCCTCATCAAGCTTCACGAGTCGTTGCGATTGTTGTTCTTGCTGCATAGATAAAAGTGAACGCTTATTGCGCAGCTGCAACAATGTGTTTTCGTTCTCATTCAAGGCTTTCTGTAAGTGGGACTTGCTTTCTTCGCACTGATTTAAGGCCAGCTGCGCAGATAGCACCTGTTCCTGAACCTCTTCTTTTTGTATCGCCAGTGTTTCGCATTCAACTTCAAGCAATTCGATTTTATTTGCTCTTTGCACAACGCCGTCGTCTAATGTGCCTGGTTTAACAATCCAATCAGTACTTGCCCACAAACCTGACGGGGCAATAGCACTTTTGAAACCGCGTAACGTTTTGATAGCGTCACCGTTCTCGGCTTGCGCTACAACATTAAACAACTCTTCTTCAGTGTTACATAACAGCACATCGTTAAAAAATGAAGGTAAAGCAGTATTGTGCTGGAGAAGCGCTTCACACAGACTTCCAGAGCGCGCATCACTGGTAAACGAGTTGGCTGAATAAACCTTGCCGCCAGTAGGGAGAGACGCAACGTTATTGAGTAAATCACGGATTGAATGTGATGCAGTTACTAAAGGCTGGTTCATATGAACTAGCATTGCCTCGACACACTTTGCTAAATGCGAGGGTGAAGTAATACTTCGCCATAGTTTTTGCACACCTTCTAAATCGCTGTTACCAATTTCACTGGCATCGCTTTGCAAGGCTTTAAGTGCATTAACTGTCGATGTAATCGTTTGGTACTGCCCTTGAATCTCTTGAGACTTTGCCTCAAGCAATTTAAGCTTTGCAGATTCTTCGTCTACCGCATGACGCGCTTGTTCAAGTTGCCCTACTTTTGTTTCAACAACGCCCTCAGCTTCGCTAATCTGCGCTTCAACAATGTCTATTTGTGCGTTAAATTCACCATCATCTAACTGTTTGCGCTCTTCACTTAGCTCACTAATGCGCTGTGAGGTGCGAAGTTGCATACTCATTGTTGACTGTATTTGGCTATGACACTGTTGTACTTTGCTTTTTAGCTGATGATACGCTTGCTCCTGATCACGGGCTTGACCATTAAACTCTCGAAGCGCCTGCTCGGCATCTTCAAAACGCTCTCTTGCATGTTCAAGTTCCGCTTCTTTCAACTCAAGATCAGGCACAATATTATCAAGGGCAGCAGCAGAGACCGCGAGAGCATCTTGAGCTTCCTTTAGCGAATCATTTAATAAAGATTTTTGCTCATCAACTCTCGTCAGTTCCTGCTCAATTTGCGCTTTGCGTTGCTTAGCATGAAGCGCATTTTGTTCTAGTCGCGTAATCGAAGTACCGGTCGAAAAGAGTTGCTGCTGAAGTTCATCAATACTCTGCTTTGTTTCAATCTGCTTTATTTTATATTGCTCAACATCAGCTTCCTCGCCTTGCATACGGGCGGTAAGGTCATCCACCTCCAACTGAAGCGCATTCTGTTGTTTTTGCAACGCTTCGATATGCTCACTGTTTTTAAGGAATCGAATAGCCGCTAGCTGACTTTTAAGCTCTCTCGCCTGTGCGCGAAGTGTTTTGTATCGTGTGGCGGCAGCTGCCTGGCGCTGTAATTTTTCGAGCTGTCTGCCTAGTTCGTCTCTTACATCATTCAATCGCTCTAAGTTATCATGAGTATGCTTAATGCGATTTTCTGTTTCACGACGCCTCTCTTTATATTTTGATATCCCCGCAGCTTCTTCAATGAACACACGAAGCTCTTGCGGCTTTGACTCAATAAGCCGAGAAATCATACCTTGTTCAATGATGGCGTAAGAACGCGGCCCAAGCCCGGTACCTAAGAATAGGTCGGTAACATCACGGCGCCGGCATTTTGTACCATTTAAGAAGTATGTCGACTGAGCGTCGCGCGTTACGAGACGTTTAACGGATAGTTCATTGTAATTAGCGAATTCGCCAGCAATACGACCGGCGCTATTGTCGAACACTAGTTCGACACTACATTGGCCAACAGGTTTACGCGACGATGACCCATTAAAAATCACATCAGTCATTGCATCACCACGAAGATTCTTCGCTGAGCTTTCACCAAGCACCCAGCGCACGGCATCGATCACGTTTGATTTACCGCAACCATTTGGGCCGACAATTGCCGTCATTTCACCGGGAAATGGAATAGACGTTGGCTCGACGAAAGACTTAAATCCCGCGAGTTTGATTTTTTTCAGCCGCACTCATCCACCCTGGAAAACTAGTGGTTGCATAACACGAAAATTTAGACTGATTTGAAATGATACAATCACGAAGGTTGTTCTTTTGTTATTATGATTTGACTGTACCAAATCTAACAGCTTGTAACAATTACCATTTCAGTGTGGACCACAGACATCGTAAAATGACGTTATCCGTAGGTTGTTGTTACCAAAATACAAGGGAAACGCATGAGTTCAGGTGGTGTAAATTATTTTTTTGAAGGTTTTTCGTTAATCAAAACGAAAGGCCTTAAACGCTTTGTTTTTGTTCCACTAAGCATAAACCTATTATTGTTTTCCGTTGCATTTTACTTCCTGTTTGGCCAGATAGAACTCGCAATAGCTTACGTAATAGATCTTTTACCGGAGTGGCTCGGTTGGGTTAAAACTGCAATAAGTTTCTTTTTGTGGCCGCTGGCAGTGATAAGTGTTCTGCTTATTTTTGCGCTGATTTTCGGCACCCTTGCGAACTGGATGGCGGCGCCTTTCAATGGTGTGCTGTCAGAAAAAGTGGAACGCCACCTTACTGGTCAAGACTTAGGTGACGAAGGCGTAATGGCTCTGGTTAAAGATATACCTCGCACAATTGGCCGCGAAGTAACGAAACTGGTGTGGTATTTACCTCGCGCCATAGGCTTTCTGTTATTGTTTTTCTTTTTGCCAATTATTGGTCAAATACTTTGGTTTTTATTTAACGCGTGGATGATGGCTATCCAGTATTGTGACTACCCTTATGATAATCATAAATTAGGGTTTACTAAAATGCGCACACATTTGGCAGAGCACAAAGGTAAAGCAATGACGTTTGGCATGATGGTCAACATTTTCTCTCTTATCCCTGTTGTTAACTTCATCATAATGCCAGTAGCTATTTGTGGAGCAACGGCCATGTGGGTAAACGAATTAAAACCTTCGCTTGAGTGATTTTTGGTCCCTAGCCTTCGCTACCGATGAACGCCTCATATTCACTAAGCCAGTGGCCGGCCTCTTTTTGATTGCCTTTTCTATGGAAAGCTTGGAAAAAGTTCATCGAAATGGGCCGCTGGCTTTGCTGGTTATTCAACTGTTGTTCCCAAAGCACAAGATATAGCGGCGGGATCACACCACTATCGTGATGCTCCATAAATGTAATCCTGCGACTGGGTTTGTAGCTCTTTTTTCCCACCAGCGCACAGGTTTTTGCCGGCGCAATAATGGTCGAAGGATCGATATTCAACCAATTGTTCACCGTTTCATGCGGTGCATACCAATACTCGCTATCAACAATCACATTAGGGGGCATGAAATCTTCAATTAATGTGTCGTCACAAAGACGGCGAGCCATGCGACGCCCAACAGGATACTCATCAGCAAACCCGGCAAAATGGGCGAGCTCATGAACAAAGACCGAATACGCATCGCTAATATCTAGATACATGACGCCGTTTTGAACGTTCGCCTTTCCCTGTTCAGCATAAACGATGGCATGACTAAACTCTCGTACCTTAGCGGCTTCAGCTAAGGGGGTTACAGAGCAACCTAACACGCCAGTGTCTTTGTAGTTTTCTTTACAATCGAGTACATCATTTTTTAGCCAAATTGGCGGGGCAATACAAAGCGATAGTCCTTTGAGCCTATCGTCGTTTACAAATTCACTATATATGCTAGATGCGCGAATAATAGTGGCTAAACTTGTTGCAAAGGGCTGAATCCGTTGCAGGCAAACGTTGTTGTTAGATGAAAGTGATTGCCAGTTGAGGGGGGATATAGCCGTCGCCGAAATAGGGGTATATTGATTAATTGCCCTCATTGCCATCTCAGCTTGCACGTGACCTAATTGCGCCGCACGAGATAGCTGTGACTTTGCTTCCTCAACGCTGCCTTCGTCCCACAGCAGTCGGCCATATTTAAATGCGCTTTGCATATCAAGTGAAGCGGTAGCCGCAAGCAGTGGTTTCGCAAGTGCATACTGGCCGTGTAACAAATACCAGTCTGCTAATGCAGCCTGCGCGGGAACATAGTTTTGCGAAGCGGCTCTAACTAACCATTTTTCTCTTTTCTCTGGAGAGTCTGATGACATAGCGAATGCTAATTGTGCCTCTGCCACATCTCCGAGTGCCGCCAGACGCATAAAACGCTCTGATGCCCCCTCCTCGCCTAGCATTTGATACAGCAACCACGCTGCATCCGCATTGTCTAACTGCACTAATTTTTCGAGCCAATAGACAGTAATCGCGTTATTTGAATCCGTTAGCGTTTCTTCATTGGATTGTGCTTTTGAGAACACATTAAGTAAAATGGACTGCGCGTCGTTGTCGTCTTGTAACGAAGCCATCCACAGCATTGAAAAAACCGAATTAGCGCGGCTGGTATTTAACGAAAAGGACTCATTCTCTAGAGCCTGGCGTGAATTAAAAACCAGTTGCGGGGCATAGCGACCGCTATCCCCCGCAACAATCAACAGTGCAAACACTGCCAGAAACAATCCGCGCATGGTAGGTGTGGTTTACTCTTCGCTTGTTGAAACGTCTTTGGCTTGTTCGCGAAGGCGATTAAGCTCAAGCCGTGCATAACGGTGCTCAACGTAATCGTATACGTTTGTGCTCAACGCCAATTTGAAATAGTTTGATGCTACGCCTCGGTTACCATTTTGCGAATGATACTTTCCTAAATAAAAGTAGGCTTCACACAGTCTATCTGTAAGACCCTTCTGGCTTTTAACGCCATCGAGCAATGAATTTAGTACCACATTTTCATTTACCGTTCCAAGGAACAAATCAACAATACTGGTCGCCCAATGCCCATTATCAAGTGTTGGACGTTTAGCGGCTAAATAGGCCAATGCAGCTTCCTCAGACACTTCATGGTGTGCAAAGTACGCCCATAGCACTCTAAACGGGTCACTTTCATCTTTTTCGAGGAACGTATCTAAATCCGAAGTCGCTAATTCTGAGCGGCCACCATAATAAAGTGCAATACCGCGATTTAAGAATGCAAAGTCGTATTCAGGATTAATTTCTAACGTTGCGTCGAACGCCTCGTACGCTTGAAGAAAATCATTTTGCTGGATGTAGTGTATACCAATGGAGTTATATGCCTCAGCAAGGTCGGGTTTAAGGTTGATCGCTTGCGTGTAATCAAACTGTGCTAACCCTGAAAGCCCTACGCTGTCGTACAACATGCCCCTTTGAAAATGCAGTTCGGCCTTATCAATATCTGTTAACGCCGTACTTGTCAGTACTTGGTTATAGCGCGCAATGGCCATTTCAGAGCGCGGATTAATGGGTGCAGGCTCTGCAAGAAGCAAGTTACCCATTTGAGGACGCTCAGACATCGGTTGTGTTTGTGCACACCCTGTCAAAATAGCGGCGAGAAGAGAAAAAAAGATGAGACTAACGTTTCTGCACATGGTAAAAAAGTATTCTATTTAAAAGGAAAAACCGCCTGAATATTAATTATACGCGTATCGCGGCTCGATTGCCGCCAACCTTCTCGCATTTAATGATAAAAGTAAAGCGTAATAGGCAGTTCACAAGGTCACCATGAACAAAAACAAGCTAGAATCACTATTTCAACTCGCATTTGACGCACAAAAACAATCACATTCTCCCTACTCACACTTTAAAGTTGGCGCCGCAGTACTTACGCCATCAGGAGAAGTATTTTCAGGATGTAATGTTGAAAGCGCCGCCTACCCTCTTGGGCAGTGCGCAGAAGCAACGGCAATCGGTAATATGGTTACACAGGGGCACAAACGCATTTCACATATTGTTATTGCTAGCCCCAACGAGGACTTTTGTTTTCCATGTGGTGGATGCAGACAAAAGATTGCTGAGTTTGCACCTGACGATACTCCAGTCACCATGGTTAGCCAAAGTGGTGCAACGCATCAGACAACTATCGGCGAATTGTTACCGAATGCATTTCGAGCCTTCGATTTAGAGAAGTAAAACGTACATTACCAACAAAACTGTTCGCTTTTAAGCATTTAGCACACAAGGGGCTTCGCTGACGAACGAATCGACAAAATTCTGCCTTGCCTGTCGAACGCTAGCGACACTTGTGTGCCCACCTTGATATCCCCTTCAATTCTTTTTTGTGTGCTAAGCGATGTCAGTAAGCTTTGTGAAACAACAACGCGCTCGTCTTGGCAATTCACTAACAACCAATTACCGCTATTTTTTTGCACTGTAGCGCCCTGCACACTTACAGCTTCAGCAAGGCTTTGATTGGCGTAGTAGTGTTCGGTATACGCTTTAAATTTTGCGCGTCGGTTATCGGTTTTGAATTTTCTCCCTTCATCCTCGAACCCATGGTAGTGCACTATATTTACTGTCAGGTCTGTCATATTATCCTGACTTATGAATTGAGTATGTTGTTGACCTATATAGTAAGTCGCAAACAGGGCAACTAATGCGAATGCTACCGCACTAAGCTTGAGGATAGAGGTGTCAAAGTACGTCAACAGCTTCTCAACACTCTGGCCCCACCTATTATCCACCGTGTTGTTGTGAATTCTGTTGTGTTGTAGCACAGCTTGCCTTACATCTTCGCTCAGTGTCTGGCTCTGCTGACTGCGTTTATAGGCTTCTTGAAGATCTTTATCTGATATTGACATTCTAATTGCGCTCCACTGTCAGTTTCAGGTTATCTCTAGCGTAGCGAAGACGCGTCTTAACTGTTTCTTTGGGAATCTGGCAAATTGTACTTATTTGCTCTAGCGAAAAACCTTCTAGTTGAAGCGACAGAGCCTCTTTCTGTTTGTAAGGAAGCGTCGAGAGCAAAATGCTAAGATCGTTTTTATCAACGGCGGACGCAGCGTCAGATGACTCGCCACCAAGCCCATTGCCGAGTGTCATACTATCTATCGCTTCACTGTCATAGATTACTTTTGATGAGCGTCGCACGTCATCAATCAAGAGTCTTCTACCAATAGTAAAGAGCCACGCTTGAAAATTAGTGGCATCACTAAACCCCTGACGTTTTTCAATCACTTTTACCCAACTACGCTGCACTATATCTTCAGCACGTTGTTTGTCAGACATCACGACGAGAAAATGAAACAGCTTGTTGCTGTGCAAATCATACAGAGAAGACAGCGCTTGCTCGCTGCCTGTCTCTCGATACTGTTGCATCAGCCGTTCACTTAAACCTAGTGCGCTTGAAACGTCGTTGTTTATTTCGCCCTGTTCATTTGTCTTTGCGCCAGCATCACTTGCAGAGCGACGAAAAAACCATTGTAAGCTTGCGCCTATACTCATAGGCTCTCCCCTATTGTGCTAGCTTGAAATCTAAAACAACAACCATGTTGTACTGGGCAACAGGTTTTCCGTCTACGAGTTTCGGTTTGTATTTCCATTTTTTTAGCGCTCTTCGCGCTTCCCTATTAAAAACCTTTGACGGTTTTGCATCAATTACACTGATATCAGTTACTGTACCACTAGCAGATACGGTGAAACCCAGTTTAACCCACCCCTCAACGCCATCGCGACTGGCTTGAGGTGGATACGCTGGGTCAACTCTAAACTGTGGCGTTGCCTGCATGTTACCCTGTGCCGCATTCAGATTTAATTCGATATTAAATTTGGTGCTTGGTAACGCAGTGTTTATGGAGTACTCATTACCCGTGCTCGTGTCATTGGGCTCTACTCTTTCAATCTTAGAAGGCGGCGTTTTAATTACCTTCTCGATGGGCTTTATCTTTGGCCGAAAAACGGTTTTTTCATCTTCGCTCTGAAATATAACAGGATCTAGAGTAATAGGCGGCATGCTTGATATGGCCGTATGCTCTTGTCTGATAAGTTCAGCCATCATCACAAAGAGAGACAGCGTTACAGCGCCACCAGCAATAACGAGCAGAGTAAGTTTAGATGCACGTTTGCCAGCTTCAGTCCAGGTTGAGGTATTTTGGTCAGAATAAAGTGAATACGGTGTTAGCGTGTTATGCATAGTTTTTCCCCTTTTTCTTGATAAACGTTTTAAAAAAACAAAAGGGGTGAAAAATTTTACACGTCGCGTTTTTTGTCTTGACGTTGATTAAGCTTAGCGGCGGCCATAAACCCTACAATGAAAACAAAGAATATAACTACGCCGACCCACATTAATACATTAAATAAAAAATCCATTTGTTATCCTCGATGATTCAAAGTAAAACTCGCTGCCATTTCTCTTGCCATTTTAGCCTCATCCAGAGTAGAGCCATTTTCAAGCTTATCTTGATACCATGATAGCCGCAAAGCCAGCGAATTATCCTGAATGTTAACATTACCCCAATATACATAAGCCAGCGCTTTTACATAATTAGGTAAACCTAATTTTGGATCGTAATGTTGATACGCTTTGACGAGTATAAGTATGGCTTCCTCATTTCCAGCCCAAGCAGCATGCTCCGTGATCTCATACTTTGATAAGCTAAATGCGGCCTTTTTATCCTTCATTGTTTCGGCTGAAACGCTGGGCTTACCATGCTGAATTATTTCTGCGTCACTCACCTTCCATAATTCACGCAAAGCTTCAGTGTCTCCGCGTTTTGCGTGCACCAATAGCCATTTTATATATTGATGGTCAATGTCAGGGAGTGATTTGCACTTAACGTATTGCTCAGCAACACTGTCAATATATGCATCAGGTTCCTGATTTCTGTACGCCTTTTCCAAAAACGCACTGAATGCATCCTCAGTACGTGGTATGTTTCGACAGTGCCTAGCTAAAACAGCGTGCTCAAGCGACATTGGTTTTTCAATAAATTGGGCGCTGTCTGTTCTGCGCGATGTTTTTTGACCTTCTTTAGCCTTATCCATATCCACCTGAACTGGAACGGGAATAAAGGTTGTGTCTTGCATTTTATGTGGCGAAGAAAACAGTGAATATGCAATGAATAACGTGATAGTTAACGCCACTACAGCGATGGTTACGTTCCTTAGGATAGTGCTTTTATTGTAGCGCTTTTCTGCATTCATCTTAACGTTCTATTAAGGGCATACTCAACGATGGGAGCTCTTTTTAGCGCTAATTGAAGCAATTAATTGCGCTGTAGCTTTAGGAGAAGTAAGGCGAATCTTGGTAATGTGTTGAACGGAGTGCGCCTTACTAGAGAATAGCTCACCATATTTCTTTTTGGTTTTTAGGTAATTTTTCAGCATCCACAAAATCACTGAGTCTTTTGAAAAGAAATTACGTCTAAATGATTCCGTATTTCCTGTCCCTTCCCAAACCTCCTTGTGTGAGAACGACCTTACCAAAGACCGCGATACTATTTGTTTGAACGTGCGCCAGAACGAATAGTCAAGCCATATAATGGTATCAACGTATTGCCACTTCAATGCGTTAGTTGCTGACTGATTACCGTCTAACACCCACGCTTCTTGAGTTAAGTGTGCAGTGAGTAATTCCATGAAAGCGTCGTTTGAAAGGTGCTGCCAATTGGGTAACCAAAACAATGCATCCATTTCTATATAAGGCACATTGAGGGCGATGGAAAGTTGTCGGCTAAAATGCGACTTCCCGCTGCCACTGGTACCGATAACATTGATTCGTTTCATGTGAGCTGTTTTGATAAACCCAAATATGGCAATAAGCGCTGTGTTAATTCATCCATGTTTTCACGGTATCCTTTTTCATCGAAGTTCGCAGAATGTGTGTTCATGAAACCGTGAAGATATGGCACTGATTCCACAGACACGTTAGTTGTAGTGCAAAGCTTGCCCATAACAGCGTTAACGTCAAAATGCTTCTCTTCTTTAGGAAACACTAAGTGATAAGGAAAGCTCGGCACTATATCCAGATAGTGCCTTATTTGTGAACTGTAGAAACCCAGTGCCAGATGCGGTTGGTATTCTATCGAGTCCGAAAGTTTCCAAATGGCAGAAGCCCCAACACTAAACCCCAAAATGACTTTTGGCGACGCACGATTTAGCAACGCGCTTGTCAATATTGAGCAATAGCCCTCCAGACCAATGTTTTCAGAAAAATAGCGATAGGCTTCGCCCTCTTTATTAAATGACATTTCTGCCCCATTGTATGGATCAATAATGTCATAATGGCTAGTTAACTGCGTACAGAGGGCCTCTAAGCCCGATGTTTTGCCAAAAATATCCGCCACCACGAGAAGGTCAGCGGTTGTGTTTTCCGCTTTGTCGTGCGCAATGTAAGTGTTTTTATTGTTCACTACTGGTTCACCAAGGGCTTGTCACTAGCAGATACACTCACCAGTTTCCACTTTCCCGAAGCACTAGACCATACTTGTGTACCACCGCCCGACACCTTTACTTTGTCGCCAGTTTTTAACATCATTTGTTGTTTATATTCATTGACGAGAATGGCCGTATTAGCATCAATTACAGATATTTTCACATTGGTAAACTCAAGTAATTCAATGCGCTCGATCATGCTGAAACCTGTCTCAATTAGGGGCCTTAAATCTTCAATGGAGTTCCAATTTGTACCATTACTGTTCAGCCCAACAAATTTAGTTTCATCAAAGTGCGAGAAATAAGCCTGCTCATCAAGTTGCTTAGAGGCCTTGACCAGGCTATCGAACTGAGTAAGCACGGCGTTTTCGATACGCTTTGTATCGACATTCGAATGAGCGTAAACAAAGCTATGAGTTGCGGATAACAAACCAACTAACAACAACATAGTTCTTCTTTTCATATACGAGCCCATTACGTTTACGCTTTTTGCGTTAAATTCAATCTGTGGTAGGTAAAACAGTTCGCTAACCGTTCACTATTTTTGCTTAGCTTTTCTTTGCACCAACTCTACTTTGAAAAAATAAGCACAGACTTGGGAAAAATAGGTCACCAATAACATGATGCTGGCAACAAAAATGTCGAAGGAGTCTGCTTCATAGGTCTCAAGGGATAAAGCTTGCTGTACAACAATAATAGACGCTGTAGATATCACGGGAACGACAATAAAGAGCAATGCTGTCATTAGATTACGCGTTTTGCTAGGGACTAAAAACAGCCCAGATACGGCACCTAAAACAACAAAAGGTACGAACTGTGTATAACCTTCCATAACTCCTCCCAACAAACGACGTTAACTAACGTTCCGGTACTCCTTACCTAGTCTTACCCTAAAGCCCGTGATGACGTCTTATATGCGTAATCTTTCCTTTAGCGTTGAATTCTAGCGACATTATATTAATTGCCGTATATTCAATAGGCTTATCTAAATGGCTAGGCAGGCCCTTCGCGTGCTCTTTGAACTTCACGAACACTACGTTGCTTCCTACCATCATATCGACGATATCAATTCGGCTAAAAATAATCTTATCCTTAAGCTTTTTTAGCATACCTTCACGCAACATGTCTTTACTTGTTACGGTTACATTGAATTTGACGTGTTCGTCAATTACGTTTTCATCGAGAAAACTAAGGAAATTTTCAACATCATCTGACGTTGAATTTGGTTGCTGACGCGCATTTTTGGCGGCTATAAAACGTTCAGTTAAATCGATAAGAGAATCTTTCTCTAAGTCAGCATACGACACGCTAGAAATAAAAAGTAATATCAACAACAAACCAGTTTTGTACATACACTTCCCCTGTTATAAATTTGAAATTATAAGATGTTGCGCTTTAGAAAATTACCCTTCATTTTAAGGCCCCTACTTGCCTGTATTTAAACGCATGGCGTATTCAACGCCTTCTTCTGCGACCACTACAAAACCCATTGATTGGTAGAGTCTGTAAGCAGGATTTTTCCTGAGTACTTTTAGTTCAACACTATCACAGGGTGATTGCGCTATCACTTGGTTCAGAATGCCGCGTCCATGGCCGCTACGTTGGTATTCTGGTTTCACTTGAATCTGATGAACATACGTTGCGTGTGTTAAATGTTCAAACTTTACAGCACCAATAACAACGTCACCCACTTTAACAATGTTAAAGTGCTGGTATTGAAAGCGCACTCTTTGTTCATGGTCGGCTACAGACAACCGCAAGCCATGATTTTTCATATGCACGTCCATGGTCTTAAGCCTCAGGGCCACCAAAAACGGGAAATCTTCTTCCGTTGCTTTTATCAATGTATACATCGCGCTAATCCAGCAAACGTATTGAGGGTGGTTAGAGCCACTATGCCATGGCCACCAAATGCTTTAGCCAACCACCTTTATATTGGCGGCATCTGTCACTCTTATATGTGTTTGGTAATAATACTTGTCGGTAGGTTTGCCATCGGCGAAAAGTCGTATTTTCACTTTTTTAGCTTGCCCTTTTACTTCAATACTTTTATTGAGAAAAAAGTCTTGTGGCGACATTTCATACTTCGATTTTAATCGCGCTATAATTCTTGGATGTAACGCAACGCTCACAGCTCTGGGGTCACGGTAGTCTTTTTCGGTGTTTAAGTACACAACTTCACCTTGGCTACCAGAGCCATTTATTTTAAGTGTAAATGTTCCCGTTACACCTCTAGGCGCTTTCTTAGCGGCGGCTTCAATAATGGCCATTGTGCTGGAATAAATGATTTGCGCTTGATTCGATTGGGAAGTGGGTGTTGTTGATGAACACCCTACTAAAAGTGACGTTGTGAAAACGGCTGCTAAAAATACTCTTTTCATGGTTCCTTCCAAGGCTAACGCAATAGATATCCGATAAACAACAACGTTAACTTACATCAAGAGTAAAAGCACGTATTTCACAACACGGAAATTACGTACCTAAAGCATCAGGGTTGTTAACTGACACTTGAGCGGCGCTTATCTGAATACCACGATTAACGCGTTCAATTTTTGCATCTGTAGCAATGAAGGTTGTTTCTTCAGTTCTAATAAGCATCTGCCCGACAGCTAAATGTGCCTTATCAACCGTAATTTCAAACGCGGTTTCATCAGGGATAGTTAACACAACACCCCCACTGAAAGTGGTGGTGCGTTGATCGGAAGACACCACAACAGACTCTGACCTAACCTGCACACTTGTTGCGGCTGTGGTAGCCGACGTTATAACTAGCGTTGAAATAAGACTAACAATTAAAAAGAAATACTTTGAAGCGGTTGACCTAAAACGCTTGGGTTTCGTATGGCGAATTTGTAAAGACCTAAAATCCGTATCGAACGCGCCTGCAAGCGACTTCATGGTTTCAATAGAAGCGTTACCTTCATTCTCGACTCGCTGAACGGTTCGAATGCTTACCCCCGACGCTACAGATAACTGTTGCTGACTCCATCCTCTTTCTTTTCTAAGTGTTACTATCAATGTCGAATTAATTTTCATATCCATTTTGCTACTCCAGTTTAGTGAACAGTGGTAACACTACTCGAGTAGTCCTTTTTGTATTACGACAAACCTACGCCAATGCACCGCCATGAGCACGACAACGCCTGTTTCACTCGGTTTCTTGCTTCTTCCAGTCATCAGTGAGCATACCTGCATAACCCCAATTTTGCTCTTCAATTTCTTGGATAACCACATGAGTATGCTCTGGCTTTTTTCCTAGAACGCGCTCCAATGACTCGGTAAAATCTCGAACCAACTCCGCTTTCTGCGCTTTTGTTGCCCCTTTGGTAATTTGTACATTTACGTATGGCATTTTCTTATTCCTTTAACTGTTGTTCTTCATTGCCTATACACCACCAGCAATATCAAGTATTGAACCTGTAACATACGACGCTTGGTCCGAAAGAAGCCATAATATTGCGTTGGCAACTTCATCTGTCTGGCCCCCTCGCCCAAGAGGAATTTTCGAACTTAACCTTTCAACTCTATCAGGCTCACCACCATCAGCATGTATTGTGGTATGAATAAAACCAGGTCTAACACCGTTAACTCGAATATTCTTCTTTGCGAGTTCGAGTGAGAGCCCTTTGGTGAATGTGTCTAACGCTCCTTTTGATGCCGCATAGTCAACATACTCAAAAGGTGCACCGGTTCTTGCTGCGGCCGAAGATACATTGACAATCGCGCCATAACCACAGTTTTGATTTACGAAGACTTTCGAGCATATGAAAGCACTCAAAACGTTAGTGTTCAAGACTTGGCTAAATCGTTCAACACTAATTTCAGAAAAGAGAGACTTTGTAGAAAGAACCCCCACGTTGTTGACTAAATGGGTGACGGGGCCAAGCTCAGTATTCACATAATTAAACATGTCTTCTACTTGTGCTTCATCGGCTACATCAGCCCGATAGCTTATTGCAAAACCACCTTGCTCGTTGATAATTGAACATACGGCATCGGCTGCCTCACTGTTTCGCAAGAAGTTAACGCAAACCCTATAATTATTCTTCGAAAGCGCTATCGCAGTAGCAGCACCAATTCCGCGACTTGCACCTGTAACAATTGCAACCTTGTCCATTAACACCATTCCTTCAGTTAAGTTGTGATATTTACGTTTGATTACCACTACAGCGTTTGGACTGTCGACGCCAATTACTAAATAATGGGTGGTGTATAATTTTTAAATAAGGGGCGCAGGCATGTGGGCTACAACGCGAAGCAGCCCTGCGTGTTAGCGTCCCAGCGAACGAAGTGAGTGGCTTATTTTTTTTGTTATGTGACATTAGTGATAAAAGTACGCAATTAATAAGAGCGTTGCAATAATTGAAATAATGCCAGTAGTAATCGTGCGCCCTTCATCTTTATTGGGCCTTGGGTACTTCCCAAAGGTGACTATTTTTAATGTGATGTAGCCATAGCCATAAATAACGAACTCGAGTATGGCATCTATAATAAGCCATTTGATTACTCTGAAAATTACGCGACCAAACCCTTCTACAACTTCTTCCATGACTATTAATTACCTTGTATAGCTATCCAAAGATTTAATCCTTCGAATTTATAAAAATCTGTCACATAACGCCGTGCTCTGCGGAAATTTAAGAGCGCCAGCGAATAAATTTTCCGTAGCAGCACCTTGTTAGGCGCATTATTCTGCAATGCCTTCTCGCTCTAGAACCGCTCTAACGTCTTCAAATATTGCGGAAATATTTCCCTTAGGAAACCTGATTTGGCCAAGCCCCTGAATATTGCTGAACTCTTCACAGCCTTCTTCTAGTAAAACAATTGCGCATTCAAACCCAAGCCTACCTTGAAAAAGACCAACTTCGTGAATCACATTCATTCGGGCGTGGTGATTTCCATCAGCTTGCTCATCTTCTGCGGTCATGACAAGAAATGCAAAGCTTGCCTGTTCAAGCATCTGGGCGAGCCTAGTGATATTTGTAACGCCTGCAACGGGAACTCGATTGAATTCATCCCAAGGTAAGCCTAGCCTGTCACTTACAAAATCTTTCAGCTCTCTCCAGTGATGAGACCTTCCATGCCCAATAAATATATTTGTTCCTATCCGTTCTTCTTTCACTTCTTTACCTTCAATATTCCTTACGTGATTGGCCAGCTTGGTAATTAGTTTTTTCAGCTCTTCACACGCTTGATAAGGGAATTTTATCGCATGAGCATTCGCTAAAACTGAAAAGTGAGGAGGAACAATAAGCCCTTTCTCAATAGCCACCATGTCTCTTGACATCATTTGACCGCTGGGCTTCCAATATTTGATAAAGTCATCTACATCTAAGGTTTTGGCTTCCTCAATCTTTTCAATAATCCCGTTTGAAAATTTGTCATCAAGATTTAGTGAAGAGTGGATCAAAGATAGGACGGATGACTTAGCTTCATCGAAAGCTTCATTCGCTCCCCTAGACTGGTCTATATAATTATTTAGATCTGGGTCGCCAGCTTTTTGTTCTATGGTAGCGACAACTTCATCAAACAGATATTCATGCCATGCACCTCGTGACCCCATAGAGTATGCATCTTGAAACCCCCACTCTTGACTGAAAACAGCGCCAGGAGGCGGGGTTTGGAAATTCTCGTAGTAAACTCTCGAATGATAGCCTAACCAAGAACCAGACCATGATTTTCCGAACAGAGAAGCAACTTCAATCAACTTCTCAATTTCTGGTGAATCCAAATCAGTAAAATCATCTAAAGAATTTGCGATTCTTAATAACTCTTTCGAACTCAATCGATACTCCTTATTGATCGCCTAACGCTTCAATCAGCCGACGCTTCAGCGGTCGGCTGCATTGACTTGTTAGAAGATTGTTGGATGTATTCGGCTATTTGAGAAAATACCAGTAGCCCAAGTAACGATGCCTTTTTATCAAACTTGTCTATTGTGCTTGCTCCATGAGCAACGGAATGCCTGCTGACCGGATTATCATCATTTGTAACGCTAAAATCCTTAAAGTAACATTCTTCTAGGTAGCGTTTGAATTTATCAGGAATAAAGGTCGTGAGTGCTGAGATGCTTCTGAGCGTCTTTTCCGTGATATGGTCAACAAGTACTTTTTGCTGACGCCCTTCCTTTTCAGGGTTGTCTGCAACGAAGTCTTTCCTAATTAGTGCTTCAATCTTTGGATATATAATTGATGATGAGCTGACAAAATCATCTGCTTTATGCCGAGAAAGCGCCGACTCCAAAAAACAAATGAATCGTGAAAGATTTTCGTCGTTATCCCATATTGACTTTCTTTCTTCTATATAAAAAATAGTATCAATTTCTATTTTATTAATAAGCTCATCTATATTCCATTCAGCCCTTGCATAACTAACAATTGATTCGACAGTAGAAAACTTAAGTGCATAGAATGGAAACCAATTTTGCCTTAATATGCTATCCCAATCTGAGGCCGATATTTTATGGATAGACCCAAAGGATAGATAGGAAAAATATGACCCTAAAAGTTTTTCTACATCATACTCAATCTTTCTATCCAATTGATCATCTAAAGGCGAAAAGTCAAAAATATACGCCTTATCCCAGCCAAGTGATAATATGCAAAAATAGGCTTGATCCTCAGGAAATTCAATACCACTTAACTGTATGCGTTCAAAACCTGAAATATCATCTTTTCTGACAGCTTGCCCTTTTTCAATATTTTTTGCTTTAACGAATGCCTGTCCATAAACTTCAACTTCATTAATATAAACCTTGGCCTTCAAGTCTTTAGAAATTAGCACAACCATACTTTTTATTTCGCTGGGCTGAAACTCCTCATCAAGCATAGACAAGATGGTCTGGGGAAAGCCATTAAGATATTTGAGGTGAAGATCACCATCTTCTGTTGAGGTTGCACCAGAGACCTGAACCTGAACTTTTTCGCCTCCTTTTACGACAGAGACAGAATAGCCTGCAATTCTCTCTTTTAACTGAACCTCATACATGCAATATCATCCCTAGAAAACTATCGAATTGATCTTCTAACGTCCCAAGCAGGGGCAATAACACGTAGGCTATAATACGGAACGAAGTGACGGGAGCCTACGTGTTAGTGTCCCGCTGCCTTGGTTTGTTATGTGC
>CAYVST010000030.1:0-40495 GCA_964454185.1 uncultured Alteromonas sp. | reverse complement strand
AACCACAAAAAATGGCTTTGCAAGTCCACTAAAAAGAAAGATAAAGACGAAGCCATTGCCATGGCTCATCGCATATTTCTTGACCACCAAATTAGACAAGAAAATAACACTCTTGTCCAGAGCAAACGGTTCAAGGACGTGGCCGAAAGTGTTATCGAAAAACTGGAAAAGCAAATTGAACATGGCGATGGCAAGCGAACGTACAAAGACTATATTCGAGCCTTAGAAAAATATCATATCCCCTACTTCGCTAGAACATTCGTTACTTCTATAGATCAAGAGGCCATTACAAAATTCGTTGAATGGCGTAAGAAAAAAATGAGTAAGCCGCCAGCTTCTTCTACTCTGTTAACTCACAATGCAGCACTAAACCTAGTATTTAAAGAAGCCATTGAGCAAAAGTGGATGATAGCCGCTCAGGTTCCCGTACTCTCTTCAAAGGGCGAAGCAGGTACACGTCGTGCTGCATTTTCTGAAGACGAGTATGAAGCTGTTTTAGATGCAATCCATGAAAGCGAGAAGCAAGCACACAGCGAAAAAACAAGACAAATACGCGAACTGTTGTACGACTACTGTGAAATTGCTGTAAATACGGGAATTAGACCCGGTACGGAAATGGAAAATATTAGATGGAAGGACATTGAAATCAAGACTCAAGGTTCCAAGGCTCAGTTTTTCATCCATGTAACCAAAGGCAAAACGACAAAGTACACCGGTGCTAGAAAAGTAGTGTGCAAACGCGATGTAATTGGTGCATTGGTTCGTCTTCGAGATCGTTTCCCATTACGCATACCAAACCAGAAGCTATTTCTATTAGCTAATGGCGACCCGACACCACAGCTCGGTAAAGCATTCGAAAAAGCACTCAAGAGTTCGAACCTCAAAGACTCACCCAGAGGACCTCGAACACTCTACTCTTTACGACATACCTATATAACGTGGCAATTGTTAGCTGGAACCAGTATGGACGTTATCGCGCGTCAGTGTGGAACGAGTGCTGCGATGATTGAGCAGCACTACAGTCACGTTAAGCCTGAGATGTTTGCAGATGCACTGTCTGGAGTAACTTTTGATACCAAACAAAGGAAACAGAAATCTAGCAAAGCGTTGAGCAGAGCAAATGCTAAGGCAAAAAACGACGAAAAAATGTTCGATTCTTGGATGCAACACTTCAAAAGTCATGGATGTATATGAACGAAAATATAAATTTTCTGTTAATGTAATCAGGGAGAAATGATAAATTGAGTAATAACAAATAATAGAAAAACAATTTATTACTATAATTTGCAATAAGGATGTTATATGTGGGAATCAATGACGGTGCACCCTTTTCGTGTTGAATCATTCAATAAAAAAGCGTCATTAAGCACAGTCTTAAACAAACTCCAGAAAACAAATCTTGAAGATCGAACATGTCTAATTGGCGGCAGCCAATACCGCATAGAGCATATCTCAAAGAAAAAAAAGCTTTGGAAGGTCGATATAGGCAAGCTGAGAGCAGGTAGTGGTCCTGGAGCTGCTTCGAAAAATACGCCAACCAGAGGTTTTAAATTTAAGGCTGGTGAACAGTTTTGTGAAGAAACTGCATTTTTATATGATGAGTCAACTAAGCATCTGGTTCTGCAATATAATCATTACGGCACAAGGTCCGGAGCTTTGCAGGACTACATAAATTTTTTTGGTGACGACTTAGGTTTTACCGCTGAGTTGATTCCCGTATATGACAGTTCAGCAAACGAACGGTTTAATAGTCGCAAAGCTACTAAAAAACTTGACTTCAAAGTTGATGTCTCAGAGTTTACAGTCGAAGACAAAGTTAAGGGAACTGCGCTAGAACATGTTTTAAACATGGCAGATAAAAATGAGGCAATGGACGTTTCAATAGTTTTAAGTGCCACAAGGTCAAAAAAAGGAATACTCAATAAAGCAATTGATAAAACGGCTGAACTACTTAAGGCTAAAGCCGAAGATCAACCTGACTCGGTCAAAAGACTCCGTGTTGGCGTTCTTCAAGACGAGAGAGCTGAAAAGATGGATTTAATAGACCTTTTAAGCGAACGAAAGTTTCATAGATTTGAAAAGCTAAAGCTTGGTGATGATAGACGCATTAGTCGAACAGAAAGATACGACAGTATCAAGCTTATATTTGATCAATGGAAAAAAGACTTTAAATAGCATGAAACACGGCTTACTGATTGAGAATTATGGACCCTATACCTTGGGTCTAATTGCTACTTTAATTTGGCATACCAACAATATTAGTTTGCCTGCTGGAGAGGGCATACTAGGGTCATCGATGACCGTTGGCGCGATATTTACGGGTTTTCTTGCCACTGCTAAAGCGATTTTAATGTCTTTAAAATCTAGAGTGTTAAGCCGAATTAAAGACACAGGTTACATTGAGAATTTAGTGTCTTATTTAAGCCAAGCAATTTGGCTTAGCTTCATATTTTGCTGCCTTTCGCTGTTAGGTTATTTTTTTCCAAAGTTTCCAGATTGGTATGGTTATGTATGGATTGCAATAGCAGTATCAATGGCGTTCGCTTTTATACGAGTTACTAACATTATGTTGAAGATACTTAAAAAAGACTGAGAACTCGAAGATCATCACTTCAGTTTTAATAGCTCAGCTTTTTTAGTACCGTGAATCACTATTCACATTACCAAAATCATGTTTATTAGACTTCTATTGTTGAACCAAAGCTTGAGAACATTCGATATATAGATCATTAGACATTTGATGACAAACTGCCACCACTAAGATGACAGCTTGCGCTAAAGATCAGTTGTTAAAAGTGTTGTATGCGAATAGCTTCCAGCTCAGGATGCAATTCCAGCATACTTTTACCAGAAAGAAGTGACAGTTTAACCTGAAACTCCCATGGAGCCTTTTTAGGATGAGCAGGATTCGTATACTGGCTCAAGCAAGAAGGTGTACAGCCGAGTAAATTTGCTACGTCAGAGCGATTGATAGTCTTCCCAGCTAGTCTGCAGCGATAAAGATAGCCACCTAACCACTTCGACAATAAATGCTTCACATTGTATTCCTGTTCGCTCATGACTGCTTCTCCCGACGTGAAATCCTCCGGGAGTTCGTCTCTGTGATAACGACACCAGATTCAGAGACTACCTGAATGCTGGTATCTCTGGCTGAGGCTTTTTTCTCAACGCGTTTCAGGACCTTAATAATACGCTTACACTCTCGAATGAGATGCTTTGCATCCTCCAATATGCAGATAGCCTGGTCATCTGGAAGCACTTGCGCAAGTTTATCTTTGAAAATAACCCATTCAAGTCCGTGCTCTTCGATAAGTGACACCATGACAGGTGAGATGGCGCGATGCTGCTCACGCAGTTGAGCATGTTTTGTCAAAATCATCTTGATAACCTCATTTACTTGTCGTTAAACGAAAACCGGATGATCTGACTGCGCCCCGTTACCGGATATTTGGCGCCAATGCAGATGTCAATGAACTGCTTATTCTTTGAAAATGTATCAGTTTCAGGGTTGTAAGACCCGTCCGCTGAAATGTTGATTTTCAGCTTGTCTGCATCGATGAAGTAGCTAAAAACACTGGTTTTGTCGGACAAGTCTTCTTTGATTATTTTCAGAGCCTGCCTGACATCTTTGTTTGGTAATGGCACGCTGTCTGAGAACGTCTCGTTTTCATAGCCATATTGTTCCATATTTTTTTCGACCGCTCTTGGGTCAAAAACTGTGACATGGTTCGCACCAATGCGTTCTTTCAAGAGCTCAGCAATGACCATGGGACTTTCTTCTTCAAAGAAAGCGTCCTTGGCCGCGTCACCTAAGCCAAGCATTTCGATCTCTTGCATCGACTCGGAGGATTTCACTACATCCCAACTCAAAATAGATTCTTTATCCAGAGCAGCAGGAAAAAGCTCATCAAACTGCACCGAGCAGGCCTCATACTCTCTGTTCACGCTTTCCAACAAGGATGAAGGAACTATTGAGTCCGACAGCCATCCTTCCAATTTAATCAAACATTTGCGTAACGCGCTGAGCAGAAGCATCTTATAAGTACAGATGTAGACATCATCGCCATTTACATCGAGCCACGAACCAGGCTCTAAGTGCCTTTGGGTTGCTTTGTAGTATTGCTCTTCGTAACGAATAACGTCCTGTTGCTCGGCCTTCAACGATAGATAATTAGGTATGCCGTTAGACAGCAGAGTATGCTTGGTCAAACCAGAATTAATGACTACCTTGTCGTCAACATATAACGTGCCACGTTGAATATTGCATTTAGCGTTTATGCCTTTAGATTGCAAATATTCTTCGATACAACTCGTAAAACATAAACGATGAGTAAAAGCTGAGGCAAGCCGTCCATTATCATCTCTGATAATTTTTGGTAACTCTGCAATATAGTCTTGAGTATGCTTAATTAGATATACTATAAATTCTGTCGTTTCGAAGTTCGAAAGCGTCGAGTTCAGCCGATTCAATTCAACAGAAAAAACCTGTTTAAGGGCTGCTTCTGTCATCTCATCCGGTTGACCATTAATATAGAAAGACTGCTTGTAGTCTCGCAATTGACCAAAGAGAATAGACGGCTCACGGTCTAGTTCGAAGGCTGTAGTAATGGAAAGAAAGGGCTTCTTTGAGAAGGATTTGTCGGTTTGCTTGTGAGCGTTCACAGTAACAGATTGACCAACAAGATCGTAAAATAAAGTCATATAAAATACTCTTAACAGGCACCTGCGATTACTTCAAAAGTAAACCACGGTACTAATTGTTAAATCATCTCGCGCCTTGCGCAAAATGAGTTTTCCAAGGTTCCGAGAACCTCGAAGTGGCCAAGACCACAAATTTATTAAACACCTAAATTCATTCTTTTACAATTAAACTTTGTAGAACAGCTCGCTAAGTTAGCCAACGGCTAAGTGATAGGAACATCTTTGGGCAGCTAGAACAAGGGTTGCAACCTATTGAAATTATGGGTCTTATCTAACTTTTGAGAAAACCACATGAACAGCTATTCACAGTACTTAGCCTATTAGACTCTTTGATTTAGTTTGTTGTTTCTTCGACGACACTATGATCGTATAAATGAATTCAGTTATAGCTTGCGATGCACATTCAGATGGCAGCGGTAAACACCTTTAGATTTCTTTTATTTATTACGTCTGGTAACGTTGAAAGTACACCAAACAGCTTCCAACAGGATGTAACTGAAATTGACGATTACAGGCTTTTTTAAATGTATCTTCACGATTGCCGCTTTCTTTACAATAGTGAGCTGTTCCTCGCATTCTACTATCCTTGTTAGCGAGTTTATAAAACCGAATAAAAGCCATGTTATAAAGCGACTAATGGTCGTTGGCGTGAATAAAGAGCGGTCTGCGGTTAGCGAGTTCGAGGCATTAATTCATAGATCACTAAACTGGTCAGATATCGATGTCTTTTACATGAGCGCAATCACTGATGAAGTACCCAGCAAGCAGAACGTCATAAAAGCAGTGAATCAGCTTGGTATAGACAGCGTGCTGGTTACCAGCTTAGTTGCAACGCAAAAAGAGTCGGTTACAACAGAGAAAAGATCAGAAACAATCTTTGAGCAACCCGTGCCAGAAGATCTCTCTAATGCCTTAGTAATAAACTACAAGCACACGGCACTTGAACTCACAACAGATACGAAAGCAACCGTTTTACTGTCGTCAGATTTATTTACGACTAAGCAGAGTATAGATAATCGCATCTGGGGAATGCAATTTGTTGTCAAAGACAAACAATCGCAAACGGTCATATTAGAAGAAGCTGTCGACACGATCGTGGCAAAAATGAAGACCGATGGGCTCATTCAGTAAGGCGAATAAAATGCGTTATATGAAACTTCTTTTTATTGTCAGCACAATAATCGTTTTTGCATTCGGCTGCTCAGTCAAGCCTAATGTGCATAGCGACTTCGATCCGAATCAAGATTTCCAACAATATCAGTATTTTAGTTGGACGAGCGACAATCCAATGATAGTGCAGGGCGATTACACCGTTAGCCCTTTCACCGGCAAACGCGTAATGGACGCAGTAATTAAAACGCTTGAAGCCAAAGGCTATACGTTTACGTCTAACAAAGAACAGTCAGACTTTGCGATTGCGTTTACTATTGGCGCACGCGATCAGATTAAAGTGCGACCAGAATCGGCAATAATCCACGGCAACTGGCGTTGGGGCACGCAGTATTGGGGCCCTCAAATTATCAGCATCAATACCCCTGTTGAATATACTCGCGGAGTTTTATCCATTGATGCTTTTGATGTAAAGAGAAAATCACCTGTTTGGCACAGTGTGGGTTCAAAAAAGCTGTCAGAGAAACAGCTTAATGGTGATGAAGAAAATATCGATGAATCGGTACACCTTATCCTTGCGGACTTCCCGATTAAACGACCGTAGTTTTATTGAAATGCTTCGGCCACGCTCAAAAAATATCATTTAACGCAAAGCCTATTCCTAATCGAGTCTGGCTATAGTTATAATCAATCAAACTATCGCCGTAGCCATGAAATGCATTGGCATAGCCTCTGAATTTACCCCAAAGAGGGAAGGTGATGCCAAGCTCTGCCGAACCTAAATTGGTGCTGAAATTTTGACGCCCTTGAAAGGTAAATTCAAAATTTTCCCATTTGTACGCAGCACTTAGCTCAAAGTGGCCCATAAAATCTTCAATATCTGGGTTGTCATCTCCGCCTGGGTCAAATTCAAATTCTTTTTCGTCTTCGGGAATGCGATACCATGGTCTAAAAGACACCACCCAATTTTCTCTTTCAAACAAAAAATTAGCATAGAGTCTATTCCAGCTTCGAGATAAATCTTGACCGCGCCCATTAGATTGATGTTCAAAACCTATTGCAATGGATGTATCTGCCCCAAAAAATTGGTAATTTAAAGGTGCAATATAGAAAATTTCTGGTTGATAATTGGTTTCCCTGAAAGGCTTTGAGATGCCGCTCGCGTATACCTGCCACCATGCTTCTAAAGTAAAACCAAAAAATAGACCGTCGCCATCAACAAACAAACCTCTTGGTGCGAGCGGTGCCTTAAGACTAAGCTGGAACATCGCTTCCAAATCTTCGAGGTTTTCCTCAAAACCATCTAGTGTTCTGTATGCTTCGATGTTTATTGCATTAGTACCATAAACAGGCAAAAAATAGTTTTGCTTATGAGGCGTGAGAACGAACCCTTCGTATTCAAACTTTGCTTCGCTCTCCATGCGTTGCGTTAATAAGCCATTTGAATCCTTTTTTCGCGAGTTCTCTTGGGGTAGCATGGAATTTTCAATGCCTTCCTTTTTACAAAAGACCCGGATTTCACCCAGCGTAAGCGAGTCGTCCCCTTTTGCCATTTGCTCAGACAAACACACATCGTAAGATGTCTTTGCAAACACAGAAAATGACCCAGAGATTAATACTGAAATAGACACAGCATTTAAAAACAAACGAGACGAGGATGATGCACCAGAGTTCATCAGTTCCATTCTCCCCCCAGGGCAAGATTTAAGTCTATATGCTGTGCTAATAAGGCCCTGTTAATGGAAACAACATTTCGTCTAGCACTAAAAACACGCTGTTGTATCTGAAGTACTTCAAGTAAAGATATTTCACCTTCGTTATACCTTAAATTGGCGATCCTAAGCGCGTTTTCTGAAGCATCAAGACTTGCAACAAGTGCGTTTTGACGTTGTCTTAGGACTTGTCCTAAATCCAACGCTGTTTCTACATCAGACAAGGCTGCCAGTGCAGCTTGCGCATAAGTCGCGACCGCTGCCCGCTGTTCTGCTGTTGCTGCATCGACTTGAGCGTCTAGTCTTCCACCGGTAAACAAAGGCGCAGCCAAACTGCCAATTGCTTGCCATGCAACATTCGCCGGATTAAGTAAATCACTCAATCCATTGGAGCTACCCCCTAAACTGCCTGTCAGTGTTACCGAGGGAAGCTTTGCTGCTTGAGCTTGATCTAAGCGGTTAAACGCAGCGGCCACCTGTCGCTCTGCCGCAATTAAATCGGGCCTGCGCTCGAGAAGCTCAGAGGGTAAACCCGGCTTCGGTTGGTTGGGTACTGCCGGTAATGTGGCACCTACGGACAATTCAGCTGCGGGATAGCGTCCCAATAATAGTTCCAAAGCGCGAATAGCATCTCTTTGTCCACCTTGAGCAGACACAAGCGCATCTTTAGCTGATTCAACCTCAGCTACCGAAAGCGATACGTCTTGTGCATTAGCCAGCCCGTTCTCTGATTGAAGATTGGTGATACGTGCTGTTTCAGTAACAGCGTCGAAGACCTGCTGAGCTAATTCAAGCTGCTGAATGGCTTCTATCGCCACGAAATAGGCTCTTGCTACTGCGGCAGCAAGCGAATATTGTGCAAATCGATAATCGGCCTGTGCGGCTTGAAAAGACTGCTGTGCTGCCATCTCAGCCGACGTTAATCTGCCCCACACATCTAACTCCCAACTTGCCTGCAAGCCAGCAGTAAATCCGCCTGATGACGCCCCTTCCAATATACCTGCGTTATTCGCTCCAGCTGTGGCGCTGAGTTGAGGTGCTAAGGCTGAGCCCGCTTGTGTCACAAGCGCACGAGATGCATTGACATTTTCCGCGGCGGCTTGAAGATTGAGATTGTTTTTCTGCGCTTCATTAACCAAGGTCTCAAGCAATGGGTCGTTAAATGTGGACAACCAGCCAGACTCGACACGCCCAACGCTTTGGGCAACCATGGTCCATGTTGTTGGCATGTCACCCAATTTATCTTGCGTGGCTTGCTGAGCACTTTGAATGCGATCAGGCTGGTTGGTACAGCCCGACAACAGCATTGTAGTAGCAAGGGCAGATAGAGCGAACTTGGGAATAAAAGACTTAGCTATCATGAAACGGCCTCACTCTCTGAGGGTTGAATGTTAAAGAAAACCGCGTACAACGCGGGAACCAGCACTAAGGTCAAAATAGTGGCAAAGGTTAATCCAAATACCAATACGACGGCCATAGACTTAAAAAACGCGTCAGCAAAAAGCGGCAGGACTCCCAGTACCGTAGTCAGTGCGCCCATCATGACAGGCCTTACACGGCTTGCAGCCGAATCGACAACCGCATCAAATCGCGGCTTTCCTTCACCGATTTCAATGTCCATCTGATCAACCAAAACAATGCCATTTTTTATCAATAATCCAGAAAGAGAGAGAAGGCCAAGAATAGCCATAAATTCCAGTGCAGTGCCCGTTGTTAATAAGCCCAGAACAACACCGATTAAAGCAAGAGGAACCACTAACCAAATGACTAGTGGTTGTCGAATGGCATTAAATAACAACACAACCACCAACACCATGGCTAGAAAGCCCAGCGGTATGGTGCTCGCCAGTGCGTCATTTGCTTCGGCACTGTCACCGTATTCACCCCCCCATGTTAGTGAATAGCCCGGAGGTAATTCAATAGCTTCAATTTTAGGTCTGACACGCTCAAACAGTATCGAGGGCAGTGTTCCCGCAACAGGATCTGCCTGTGCTTTAATTTTCCAAACCCTGTCTTCTCGTTTTAGCAAAGAATCGCGCCACTGCGTTGTAATACCCGATACCACCTGACGCAGAGGCACTGTCTCACCCGTCGCACTACTAGCCAGCTGAATTTGCCCAATATTGGCAGGGTCTAAACGTTCATTTTCCGGTGCTCTAACAATTATTGGCACCAGCGTGTCGTCTTCTCTATACACGCCAACGTTTCGACCTGAAAAGTTGGTTTGTAAGCCGTTTGATAAATCTTCACGTGAAATGCCCAATCGTCGACCTACGACTTCAGAGTATTCTGGCTGAACAACAGCAACAGGTTGCCGCCAGTCGTCTTTGACAGAGACCGCGCCACCGTCTTCCACCAATATTGCTTTTGCACTTTCTGCTAATTTGCGAAGTACAGCAGGATTAGGTCCGCTAAACTCAGCTTCAATTTTAGAACCGCCACCTGGGCCTAGTTGGAACTGCCAAACTTTGCTCTGAACTTCAGGATAGCGTTGGTCTATATATTGTTGGATCGTCGGCAGTAGCTCGGCTATCTGCTGATAGCTTTCGGTTCTTACCAGGAATTGACCATAAGACGTATTGTTGCTTTCTGGTGGGTAAATCAGCATATATCTTAATGCGCCAGCACCTACCAGTGTTTGAACGGCCTCAATGCCTTCAAGTTGTAATAGGTGTTGTTCGACGCTAAGCAGCTCTTGTTTGGTTTTAGATATATCGGTGCCCTCTGGCAACCAGAAGTCGACAACAATTTGAGGTGTTGTTGATGAAGGGAAAAACCCCGCTTTGACATATTGGAAACTATACACAGAGAGAGCAAAAAGGCCGGCTGCCACACCTATTGGAACCCATTTGACCTTAAGTACACCTCGCAAGAACCCCTTATACAAAGCGAGCACTTTACCGTCACTGGTTTGCACATTCGCATTACTTGCCGTTTTAAACAGCAAATCAGCTAAAAACGGCACGATAGTTACCGCGAAAATCCAGCTGTACATGAGCGAGATCATCACTACCCAAAACAAATGCCCGGTATATTCTGCGGTGTTGCCAGGGGCAAATCCGATAGGTGCAAAGGCAATAATTCCAACTAAGGTGCCGCCTAACAAAGGCCAAATTGAACGTTCCACAACACGCTTTGTCACGGCCAACTTGTCCTCGCCTTTTTGCGTACCTACTAGAATCCCTTCTGTAACCACAATGGCATTATCCACCAACATCCCCAGTGCTATAATCAATGCGCCCAGTGATATTCGATGCATAGGAATGTCAACCATATACATAGTAGTGAGCGTTGCTGCTATCGTGATGACCAGTACAGCACCAATAATGACAGCTGACTTCAAGCCCATAAAGAAAAACAAGGTAACAAGCACAATGCCCAGTGCTGCAACCACATTTAGAGCAAAATTCATGACGGCGTCGTCAGTGACTTTGCCTTGATTGTAAAATTCGTGAAGCTCAATGCCGTAAGGACGCTGGTTATCAATATCGCGAAGTTTGCTGTCGATGGCATTGCCCATCGCAACCACATTTGCGCCGGTTACATTTGAAATACCCAAGCCAATTGCAGGCTTGCCATTGTAACGGACTTCAAAACTGCTTGGGTCAACGTAGTCTCTATAGACGTTTGCAATATCTTTTAAATAAACCAAAGTGCCTTCGCCATCTGAAGACACAATGAGGTTCCTTAACGATTCAACCGAGTCTATGGAACCCGATGGTTGTATCACCAAACGGTTGTCACCAATTTGCAAATTGCCTGCGGATACCACCGCGTTTTGCTTACTTAAGTCTTGAATTATAGAATTTACAGCAAGCCCCAGTGTCGCAATGCGTTCACGGGAAATTTCTACATAAATGGCTTCATCTTGTACGCCAGACAACTTAACTTTCGCTACACCGTCAACTGTCAATAGTGAGGTTCTAAGTGATTTCCCGTATTCTTTGAGTTCGTTGTAGTTAAAGCCGTCACCTGTGATCAGATAAAAAACGCCATACACATCACCAAAATCGTCATTTACGATGGATGCCATTGCATTGGGCGGTAATTGTGACTGTGCGTCAGCAACTTTGTTTCTAAGTTTCGACCATATGCTTTGCAGCGAAGCCTTGTTCGGCGAAAACTTATACAGAATATCCACTTCAATGTAAGATTGTCCCGCAGAAGAAACCGACTTAATCTCTTTGACTTCTTGTAACTGCTGTATCGCTGTTTCAAGTGGGTCGGTAACTTCATTGGCGACTTCCTCAGGTGTGGCACCGGGATAGGGTGTAACTACTACAGCCGTTCTAATGGTGAACTCAGGGTCTTCAAATCGTGCCATATTTTCATAGGCAAACCAGCCACTATAGAGGGCACCTATGATAACCAGCGTTGTTATGAGACGATTTTTAACCGCAAAAATACCTATATTCATTGTGATTCCTTGCGATTAAAGCTCAAGCCGTCGTACTTCAGCGCCTTCCGATAAGAATGCCCCTCCGGCGGCGACAATAGTATCGCCAGCTTGTAAGCCATCTGTAATGATTAGCTCCTCATCTATGCCCGAAGCTACGTTCACTTTTTGCCTGGTAACGGTCATCGATTCCTTGTCAAGCTTCCACACAAACTGACCATTGCTATCACTTACTATGGCGCTTAATGGCACTTTTATTTGCCCGCCAATGTTATCTTGAGAGCGCAAAGAAAACGTTGCTTTAATGTTGCCGGTCATGCCTGGCAGGATGACCAAATCATCGGGTGGGGTAAATCCAAACCTTACCTCGAAGGTCTGTGTTGAAGCATCGGCTGCAGTGGTACTAGACACGAAAGATACCGGGATCACGCTGTCAGGTGCGGCATCAAGCACAATGTGTGTTTCGATAGGTTCAATTTGTTTGGAACGCGCGACCAATGCTGCAGGAAACTTCACCATGGCTTCAGCCGCGCCTTGAGTCTGTAGTGTTACAATAACTTGTGAAGGACTGACGACCTGCAATTCATTTGCTGTTTTACTGGCTATCAAGCCACTAAAGGGCGAGGTTAAATCTGTGTCTTCAAGGGCCTTATTGGCTGAGTCGAGCTGGGCAGCGGCAACCTCATAGGCAGTTTGTCTTTGATCATAGACATTCCGGGCTATTGCGTTTTCTTCAATTAGTCGCTGAGCCCTTTCAAACTCAAGTCTTGCCGTATCATATTGTGTTTGTGCTGATTGGAGTTCATTAATAAAAGTACGTTTTTCCAAAGATGCAATAACATCACCTTTTTCTACCGTATCGCCTTCTCGTACATTGAGTTTCTCAAGTTTTCCTGACACCTGAAACGTTAAATCTTTAGAGCTTAACGCTTCGACCACCGCGGGAAAATTGAGAGTCTGTATATCGGACTGCTGTGTGACTTCCATCAGTTTTGCAGGTCGAACCGCGTTTGATTCAACCTGTGTTGGCGCTTCTGAACATCCCATTATCGAGAGCGCCCCAATGAAGATGGACGCGGTAATTAAATTTTTAACTAACATACTTAACCCAATTAACTAAAGTGTAATCGCAAACCCAATAACGAATGCGTTGGTAATATCAACAAAAAAAGCGGCTACTAACGGCAATATAATGAAAGCCATGGGCGATGGGCCGTGGGCTTTGGTAACTGCCGTCATGTTCGCAATTGCAGTAGGTGTGGCTCCCAGTGCGAAGCCACCAAAACCAGCACTTAGCACTGCTGCCTGATAATTTTTTCCCATCAGCGGAAATAAGATAAATAGAATAAATAAAACTGCGCCGATGGTCTGTAGCAACAAGATGACAATTAACGAACCCGCCAAATCAGCAATTGCCCATAGCTGCATGCTCATTAATGACATCGATAAAAACAAACTGAGCGAAAAGTCGGAAATAATAGCTAATGAGCGGCTTCGGGCAGGCCACGATATTTTTGGTAACAGTTTCGGAATACTATTGGACAACACAATGCCTGTAAGTAAACAGGTAACAAAAAGCGGAAGTTTAAACCCCAACTCCGTCAACGTTTCGTTCACGATAAAGCCAACAATTATGCAAATATGCAGGACCAATATGGCTGACATAAACGTTAAGTGATTAAACTCTTCACTTTCAGTTTTTTCATATTCAATGCCTACTGATGGTGCTTCATCACTTTCGCCTACCAATTTGAAGCGGCTGATTAATAATTTAGCGATAGGCCCGCCAATCAAAGACGCGACCACTAAACCTAAGGTTGCAGCTGCAACACCAATTTCCAAACTGTTTTCGATACCCACCGCAGCGAAGTCGGGAGCCCAGGCAATGGCGGTGCCGTGACCGCCAATAAGGGATGCAGAACCAGATATTATTCCAACGGCCACGGGTAGCCCCAGTAACCCGGCTGACGTCATTCCAATCACGTTCTGAATCACAATAAATGATAAGGTTAAAAACAACAGAATAAGCAAAGGACGACCGCCACGCATAAGGTCAGAGAACCTGGCATTTAATCCAATAGCGGTAAAAAAATAGACAAGCAATTTATCTCGCGTAGACAGATCAAAATTGACTTCTACACCAGTCGTCAAAAAATAGATAGAGATCAGAAATGCGGCGAGTAAACCGCCAGTTACCGGCTCTGGTATATTAAAACTACGCAGAATACGCACATGTTTTGTAAGCGTAACGCCAGTAAAAAAGACTAAAATACCGATTGTGTATGTCAGGAAACTTTCCACCTCTATCATTTCGTCGCCTTCTGCCGTGCTTGCTCTTTATTTATTCTTGAGATGACCTCAACCAGAAATGCGGTATTTAGGCCGACAATAATCAACCCATTAAGGGATGCAATGCCACCCAATAAACGCCATTCGCTTGATAAGGTAATATCGCCGTAGCCCAGCGTCGTGAATGTCACTACCGAAAAGTAGATGGCTGGCTCCAGTGACTCAAACGCGCCTAAAAGTAGAAAGAGAAGTGCCCACAACCAGCTTGATGCAGTTAGTCCCAACACCAACCACAATACGATACCGACAAGCGTAATGATGAACTTTCGGGTATAAGGCGGCCTGCTAAGGTGATGTCCAAATACCGAAAGCACTTTGCTTAAAGTGCCAATAAAAACGACTTGTATTAGTACGGTTGCCGTAATTGTAATGCTACCGATAAATATTTGCGCCAGCATCATGGTGCCTTAAGCAAGCTCCTGTTTTGGGATTTCTTATCCAGTTTTATACTTAGATGCCTGCTTATTACACTGCCAATTTTTACAGCTTCATCTTATGGTATTGTGTTTTTGGGTTTAAAGGCATTTAATAAAGTAGTAGCATGAACGAACGTTCGCGGAGTGTCAAACACATTAATGATATTCAGCTTCAAATTTTAAATGCGACTGAAAAGCTGTTAGCTGATGAGGGTTTACATCAACTTTCCGTTCGCAAGGTTGTAAGAGTTTCTGGGCAAGCGACTGGGACTATCTATCGTTATTTTAAAAACAAAAATGAAATGGTAAGGGCGTTGCATCGCAGAAATAACAAGATGCTTGCCGACTACCTATTTAGACAGTATGACGATTCAAAGCCAACTAAAGATCGCTTTTTGTTTTTTTGGCATCAGACGTGGAAGTTTGGCATCGATAATCCAAAAATGATGCTGTGCAAACCTGAATTCGAGAAATTGCCCCCCAGCTTGCAAAAAGAAGATGTACTAGAGTCAGAACGTATCTTTGAGCCCATTGGTATTTTGTTTGTACAGGGCATACAACAAGGCATTTTTGTCGATTTGCCGTTACCTATTCTTGCAACATTAACGTTTGAGGCATGCGCAAATAGCCTTAGGCGAGTGATTCTTGAACAGATAACGCTGAATGAAACACAGATTAATTTACTAGCCAATGCTTGCTTTAATGCGATAGAGAAGTCATGAAATCAATAAAAAACAAACGAACAACTTGTAATGCACTGCCGCTCAATTTATTTTTTGGCAAGGTTAAAAATTTGCCAAAAACTGGACTTTTAGTGGTTCTTGTTTCAACCGTTATGTCGTGTGCTGCACCTATCAGAAATATCACTGATCAAGACTTAATTGACAATGCCGCTTCATTTTCAGAGGACTACAATGTCGATCTACAGCTTATGCAACAGAAAAGTGAGCGTAGGATCAAATCTGAATACGCCGAAGAACTTACGTCTGGCAAACCACAAAGCTATGACATCCTCGTTTTGTCAGGCGGTGGGGCACTTGGTGCATTTGGCGCTGGGTTTTTAGATGGATGGGGCGAAGTACAAGATAGCGCATTTAAAAGGCCCGACTTTGATTCTGTCAGCGGTATAAGTACAGGTGCTTTGATTGCCCCTTTTGCGTTTGTTGGAACGGAAGAGTCCTACAAAACCATTGTTGAGTTATACAATAATCCCTCGGAAGATATGATTGTCGCCAGGACAATATTAAGCTTTCTAGCAGGGAATGGCGCCTACTACGATGCCACCAAATTGCATGATCGCATTCGCGACGGTATCTCAGAATCACTGGTAGACGACATGGGAAAGCTATCTACTTCTAACAAGTTACTCTTAATCGGTGCTACTAATCTCGATTATGGCGTTATGCGTGTATGGGATGTGGCAGATATTGCCGCTACAAAATCTGCTAGTGCTGCACGAAGTCTTATCACCGACCGACTCATTGCCTCTGCGGCAATACCGGGCGCTTTCCCGCCTGTTAACATCGACAATAATTTGTATGTTGATGGTGGTGCGTCCATGCAAGTTGTTAGCGGCATCGATAACAGAGAATGGTTATACCTTGACCAAAAGCGTGGCGCACCGAGCTATGTTGACCCACAAAACCCGATTCAAATCAGAATCTGGATAATCGTTAATAATAAATTGGTGATGGAACCGGAAGTGACCGTTCCGACTTGGGGAAATATAGCTACAAAGAGCCTTGTATCCTTGATGCGTGGTTCAACATTGCAGACTATTCAGGACACCGAGACGTTTGCACAAATGATTAACCTGAGGGACGAATTTGACGTTGAAATGCGCTATGTCGCGATCCCCCAAGATTATGAAATCATACAATCGCGAAACATGTTTGATAAAGAAAAAATGCAGGCGCTCGTTGAGTTAGGTCGAAGAATGGGAGCGAATAAAAACAGCTGGAAAGACAGAGCAATTAGACCTGGTGCATCATTTTTAGATATTCAAAACCAAGCCGCGGTGAATGATGAGTAATGCGAATGCAAAATATGTCAAACAAGAGTGACAGCATTAAACGCGCCTTGACGAATTTCACTTTCTCTTTGGTCTTAATGTGCCCACTTCATTTTGCACAAGCCAAAGATAGACCTAGTGTAGAATTGTTCGTAGGCCTCTATCAACCGGACGCTCAGACACAGATAAGATATGACGAAGCAATATCAGGCGACGGCACGACCATTACACTAGAAGATGACCTTAATGTAGATAATGATAAAGCCTTGCCCACATTTCAGCTTTATTATCACCTGACTAAACGATGGACAATTGAATTTGGCTATTTTGATTTCTCGCGCACGGGTCGTCAGAGAATAAATACAACGATTGATTTTGGTGATGGGATATTCGAGATAGACACTAATGTGAATACGCAGTTTGACGCAGAAGTCTTTCGTCTGAACGCACGTTACGGTGTTTACTTATCTGAAAACATCACAATAAGCGGCATCATCGGGGTTCATGCGACAGATTTTGACCTAAGGCTCGACGCCTCCGACGACATTGAAGGACTTTCAGAAAGCCTTAATGAAATCGTACCTGTTCCACTTATTGGTGCGCTGGTTGAATACAGATTTAACGAACAATTTGCCTTGTCTGCAAAAGTTGAATACATAGATTTGGAAGTGGATGATATTCAAGGCGGTATTCTGAATTCAGAAGTTGCGCTGGATTACTCGTATTCACAAAGCTTTGGACTTAGGTTGGCTTACACATCATTCCAAATTGATGGTGAAACTGACGACTTTACACGAAGTTTTACCGGGCTCGTTGATTACCGCTATAGGGGACCAGAGCTGCTTGTGCGGTTTAGTTTTTAGGTGTAGCGAGTAAAAACTTAGCTCAAATCTAAACTGACAGGCACCGATCAAAATCGGGTAACTGTCAGATCAAGTCGCCAGTACATCTAATGCCTAGCGTGTTTTTATGCTTTTTTAAGGTTTAACTCGATGAAGCTGTCACCATGAACAAACAATTCTCCAGCTGGCTCATCGCTACTAAAGTCAATCCAGCCCCGACCATGCATCAATTCATTTGAATTTTCGGCCTCACCGTCCCAAGTAAATTCCAAAAGCATAGTCTCTTCGTCAGAGTAGCTATCCATTGAACCGTAGACACCGTCAATATAGAATTCGTCTGCACCCTCATCTGAAAGGGTTATGTAGTTTTGGATTCTCTCGATCAGCTCAACACTATCCTCACTCTCTTCATCATAGTCGACTTCTATCTGTTCATAATATTGGTCTCCCCAACCATTATCAGTAGATACTAACCACTTACCACCTATTTTCATTTTGTTACCTATATTTTGTTAATCTGAAGCCGACGAGTTTCATATTAATCTGTTATGTTGAAAGTGCATTCAGGGCAAAACTCAACAATAAGAATATGCGAAAAATTTCATGGAATACTGCTCTTTTCAGTTATTGATGTTTGATGTTTTCGTAGTGACTCTTACATAAAACTCATTGAATACGATGCCTCACGCTGAAGATAAACAGACTGCTCAATGTTTTCTTGTATTAACTTCTCTGATACAGTTACGTTGTCCGTATGAGCAACGATAAGGTACTTACTATTTTTCCCGTTGTCCATATATACTACGTAAAATTTTGATAAATTTTGGAGTCACCTAATTGAACCTGTATAGCCATCACCACCCAGAAAGTGTGTTTTTATGTGAATCTATACACCGTTTAACGGAAGCGCGCTATATAAAGTTATCTAACGGCAGACCGTTCATCTCTCCGCAAGACTTTGAAATAGCGATGTTTCTTTTGATGAGCTACATGGAAGGAATGGAAGAAACAATGGAGATAAAGGTAAAAAACCTTGATGAATTATCACAACTTTTTGCCGATTTTGTGTATTCGAAGAATACGAGTCAGGAAATTCGCAGACCGGATAAGGCAAAAATGCAACGTGCCCTAAAAAGGTTGAAACAATTGAAGATCATTGACTACAGGGCGATACGTTGGCCAAAGAGTGTCGACAAATCAGTGCGCAGGGTTATCGTTACTATTAAGCCCATTTCTTGTGATGTAAGCACCGAAGATTTAATACTCGAAAATGGCTAACTTCGCGAGTGCTACTCTCGACAGTTTCAAATAAACCGATAGGAAACTGGGACATTATCTAGTGTGTCTAAAATATAAGTGTCAGATTGTGTGGCATCGAAATAATACTGTTTGCCACACACACTTTTGATCACGGTCAGGTACGTTATGGCTCTTGAAATTGCAACGTAAACCAGTGCCAGTTCGGTGGTTTTTATATTTCGTCGTTTAACATTTCGTAGCCTGGGGTCGAAAAAATAAACATGCTGGAACTCTCGGCCTTTAACGTTATGTACATTTGAAATTGTCACCTGCTTGTCAGTCGGCTCCGATATTGAGACTCCGTCATTATTTTTTTGCTGCAAAAACGCTCCTACTTGTTTAGTCCGCAGCTCCTTGTAGATTTCCTCAGCTTCCTGATTGGTTGAAACAACGATTGCTATGTCTTTCATCCTTATTTTTTTATTACGCAGTTTTTTTATGTCCCTAACAACAGTATCTACGGCGTTACCAAACTTGCTCGCTTCTATCAGCTCAGGAAGAAGGCTACCCTTTCCGTGAACTAATGCCTGCTGCGGTAAGGAGGCGCTAAACTCACCCAGCACAGTGTTAGCAAGGTTGATGATTGGAGCGGAAGACCTTCGGTTCACGTCTATAGAGTATCTTTTCAATCCTTTGAATTTTCGCCGTATGCTAGGGCTGGCGTGCCCGCCTTTGAAGTCGAATATTGATTGAGCCATATCTCCTACAAGCATAAGTCCGCAATCTTGTCTTTTGACTATTCTATAAACCAGCTTCCACTCAAGTGGGCTAAGGTCTTGTGTTTCATCAATGAGCAAGTGTTTAATGGGGTCAATTGCATCATTTGGCCGCTCTTGTGTGAAAGCCCATTTTGCACCACGCAACAGGTCTTCGAAGTCCACCAAGCGTTTCGTTTTATACGCTTTTCTCTTTTGAACTTCATACTCTTTTACGATAGCGAAGAACTGCTCAACTGTCTGGTTAGGGTCGAGCTTTGTTCTGGCCTCAATCGCTTTGTGCATATCTCCGTTGTGGTAATAATAAGCTACAACATTTTGTACATCTTCAACCTTAAGTTTTCTCAGGTGCTTTGACCTTATTAGCCTAGAACATTTGCGCAGAATCTTTAATGTTTTGGTCTCATCAATAACAATCTTTCGTTTCTGAGATGCCTCAGTAGCTTCCTTAGCAAGACGGGAAAGAGTGGACACCCGAATACCACTGTAATCAATATCATCATCCTTTTTAGCAAGCCTGTCTCGAATAACCTTGGCTGCCTTGTTAGTGAAGGTGACTATTTGAATGGTTTCTGGCGCTGCGCCTCGATCTACAAGATGTTTAGCGCGTTCTACCAGGCAATGAGTCTTACCGCTTCCGGGACCTGCATTTACGTAAATACGGCTAGCAGGTGACCGGATAACTCGCAACTGTTGCCTGTCTAACTCTTCTTGTTGAGTGGTGATACGGCTAAAATCAGGGGGCGTTTCTGGTTCCGCTTGCTGGGGGGAAAATGGATAATTAGCAGTATCATGCTCAAGTAAAAAGCTCCTTGATAGCTGTCCCAGTCTGGATTTAAGCGTTTCCTGATACCACTTATCATCAATAGAATAGATACGAAAACGCCTACTTTGCTTGCTGAGAAGCTGATGCAATTCTTCAATAACCTGCTGATAGGAGCGTTTGTCTTTGAACGCGAGTAACCTGCGTATTGTGGCTCTTGGGAGTCGGTAAAAGTGAGCAGGGTCAATGAGTTCCATCTGAGGTAAAGCAGGAGGAATATCATTGAAGTCCAAGAGGCTAATGTTAATCTTCCTATCTTTCAGATCCTTGTCTCTGTTTCTGGCGTGTCGATATTCCAGTCTTGTTATTGCCACTAGATCATCAAAATGCCTTACAAGTAAAGGGTTTAACCTCAACTCTTTTAGCAACTTGTCGTACTGGATGTAGTGGTTAGATGTTTCCTTTTGATTAAAATAAGTTGTGTGTGGTGCAACATCTCCTTTCTCTTCAATCAAGCCTGTGTATGGTGGCGCAAAGTATATGATTGGCCTGAATAGACCATAAAGGTTCATGGCCTGATCTAGTCTCGTCACTCTGGCCTTTTTAAGTATCTGAAAATACTGGTCTTCAAATAGTTTTGAGGCAAGATGTTCCATGATGAGTTGGACTTCTTGTGGCTCAAATCTGGCGGGTATGAAATCGAAACGCAGACCGTTTACATTAGTTTTGTGGTTAGCTTCACTGATCTGAATAAGAAACTTTTTTCTATGGTCTCCGATCCATTTTACCTCAAAGGCTTTGGAGTAGAATGGTCTTTCTTTAGTATTATGGCCTCGGTTAATGGCCCACACTGGCACCTGTCTGATGGTGGCTAAATCGCATAGCTTACTTTCACGTTTTATCTTGGTAATACTTTTACCTGATTTCCCCAACAGACGCGCAATATTCGACTTCGAGCAATTCAATGTGGCAGTGAGTTTGTCTATCTCAATATCAAGGTAGTTTTCAGGTTCACGTATACAGGCTTTCAACACCTTGCTTTGGTAACTACACACATTTTTATCTTTGATGACATCAACAATATCTTGCTCACTGGTGTAGGTCAGCTCATCAATATCAAAACAATCTAACAGAAGTTGGTTTAGGTCTTCATCTAAGTGAGGATGTGACGAGAGTGAAAAACTGCTTTTTTGATTTTGGTTGGTTGTCATAAAACAGGGTCTAGGTATTACATATGGCTAAAAGGATGCATCAAAACGTGGAATCTTTAATTCTTGATACTATAGCGCAAATGTTGAAATGCAACCCTTATATGAATTTGATTATTTTGCGCAATCTGGCCTTTTTTCTCCGTTTAAACTTTAGCGTAGTTCTTGTTTTTACTGGCTTCAATTGAGTTTTATATTTCAATATCCCTTGTTTTTAACTGCGACGGATTACAGGGTTTAATTGAGTTGGATTACGATTTTAAACTGCGTTGGATTATGTGGTATATTTTGATTTACATATACTTGTTTATGCAATTGAAATGGCTACTGAAACAAACCGATTGACAATTATTGGGTATGATATGCCATCGAATATTCCCAAAAAGCCCGGTCCAAAAAGAGAAGACCAATCACTAGAAACATGGTCAGAGCACGGTAGCTTAATTACCCATCACCTGAAGACCAAAAATAAAAAAGTTGTTGGTAGCAAAAGGGCGCTGGTAGCGGCAGTAAATACCGGGTTTAAGTTATTGTCCAAGGAAAACCCGAAACACTCACCGGAAGAGGTTGTAGGTGAGCTTAATCAGCTTAAGGATGTTCTTGGAGAGTACTGGACCCAATGGTTGGCGTCTATTCGGCATGAAAAAAACGAAAAGAGCTCGCGAGTGACTATTACTTTTAACGTCGAGAACTCACTACTAGCTATTCTTGGTATTAAGTCATTTTCAGCAAAAGACATGGAGAACTTGCAGCGCGCCGTCATCGCTTGTGAGTTTAAGTCAATTAACGACTTTTATGACTTACAGGAATTCTTTGAGCAGTACAGAGCCAACAGAGAAGAACACAAGCGGTCGACACTGGACACGGATGCTGATAAAGGCCATGTGGTAGTCACCTTAAAACAAATGAAGAAACTGTTTCACAATGCCAACGCCAATGACTTTGAACAGTTGAAATTGTTCTTCGCATACAAACAAAAGATCGTCAATAAATCCGAGAAGTTCAATAGAGTCCATCAGATGATCAATAGCTTTGATGTAGGAAGTGATGATTCTGAAAGGTTCATAGATGAATTGAGAGGTTTCGTGAATATATAGCGCCGCAACCCCCGCAAAAAACGGCCCTAAAGGTCCTTAATTAAGCCTGATAACGTGGTGTTATGACTTCAACAACACCATATTTTCTATGACATCGAACACCCCCTATTCACTGTATTTGAGCAGATTATCGCCTAGCGGCAGACGTGCGGTGCGCTCTCAGCTTGAGAGTATTGCAATCCTTTTAGACTGGTCTGCGACTGAAGCAGTAAACAATTTCACACAGATTGATTATCCCCAAGCGATGCATTTACTCGCGATAATGCAGCAACGTGGTTGGTCGGCGCGTTATATCAATCGTGGCATGACGGCGATTAAAGGCATTGTGAAGATTGCTGTACTTGCTGGTGACGCCTCTGAAAAACAGTCTTTGCAGCTACAAGCTGTGCCGCGCCTGCGCCATGGTGAGCATCCCGGCAAGCCTTTATCTACAGAACAGGTTGAGTCCCTGTTCGCCACGCTTGAACGTGATAGCTCTTTAATTGGCCGCCGTGACCACCTTGTATTCGCTCTTTTTTTGGGCTTGGGTTTGCGGCTATCTGAAGTGCTAGCTATTCGCGTTGAAGATATTGATTTTAGTGCTTCGTCAATCACTGTCCAGCAAGGCAAGGGCAACAAAACTCGCACCTGTTACCTGCCTAAGTGGGTAAAACAGTGTATCAAACAGTGGTTAAAGCATATTGGTGATGATTCGTGTTGGCTGGTCTGCAAGGTATCGAAATCCGGTACGATTAACAGCCGTCAATCGCTGACCTCTGCTGGCCTGTATAAAATCGTCAAAACACGGTTAGCACAATGCGGTATTGATGCTTCGCCCCATGACTTACGCCGTACCTACATTACCCGTCTGCTTGACCAAGGTGTAGATATCAACACGGTGCGTCAAATGGCAGGTCATGCGGATATCTCTACGACTGCCATCTATGACAAGCGTGACCACAAGACCATGAAACGGGCAGCAAATGCCTTGTCATACGGAGGCGCATGATGAAACGACGCGACCTCATACTTGGCAATCCTATTCATGGCATTGCGGTCAACATCGCTATCGACATTCTCAACTACGTGTATGACGACGATGAGATTATCTCTGCAACCATGATTGAAAACGTGTTGGACAAGCGCCTTGGCATTGATGATATACCCATTGGCGATGCCAAAGCACTGCTAGAAGAACACCGTGTATTCGGCAAAGGCGTCAAGCGAATAACCGAAAACTGCGTGTCGTTTTGCGACCTATTCAATATCGATGAACAGTTTAGCTATGTGCTTAGTTTCATACTGGCGATGAATACGCATATGGGCTTTCGTGACTTCTTTTTTAAAGCCGAGTTCATGGATGCACGGTGGGATATCGATGCGACTTTCGCTGATTTGGCAGCTCTTTCCGTCAGTGATTTGCAAGAGGCAATACAGCGGTTACATCGACTGCATTTACTGGAAACATATCATCTAAATGGCATAACCGGTGAAGAGCTACCGTCAGCCCTGCAAGACGCTTTACTCAATAACACGCTCACGAGCAAATCCGACTTGGTAGAGCGGATGGTTACCCTGTCTGAGCCCGCAGAATTCACGCTTGACCAGTTTAGTTATGTGGAGACTGATATTGTTGCTGACTACTTAAGTCATGCCAGTGAACAGCACTGTGCAGGCATCAATATCTTACTGCATGGACCGTCAGGCAGTGGTAAAACACAGCTGGCGAAAGCCCTCGCCGAGTATGCCTGCCTTGATGCCTATGACATTCGCAGTCGCAATCAGCAAAGTTCTGGACTGGAGGCAGAGTTAGACAGCGCCCATGCTAGCAAAACCCGTTTGCAACACCTTGCGATGGTCTGCGAACTGCTCAACTCAGATGACAACGTACTGCTATTAATCGATGAGTGCGAAAGTGTATTTCAACAATCCGACGACAAATACAGCAAAGACACGCTGCATCGTTTGCTTGAGCACAACGCACTGCCCGTTATCTGGACCACCAATCATGTGCACTGTTTAGAGCCTAGCTTTATTCGGCGGTTCAAAGTGGTACTTGATGTGCAGCCGCCCGAGGGCGATATCTTGCTCACCATCGCTAAGCCGCACTTAAAAGGTTTACGGTTAAGCAAACCGTTTAAACAGTCATTGGTCCAGCTTGATAACATCACGCCTGCACACATTGCCAATGCCGGACATGTGGCAAAGGTGATTTCACACACAGGCAAGCAAGCAGAAAACACGGTGACGCAGGTTATCGAAAGCAGCTTAGACGCTGCTGGCCTGCTTGAACGTCCGATGCGTTATCGCGGTGATATGGACTTTGATATGCGCCTACTTAACATCAAGCAATCAGACGCAGAGCTTGCCACTATCACCGATGCGGTGAAACACAATATATCGGTGCGGGTATTACTCACAGGTCCGGCAGGCACGGGCAAAACTGCATTTGCACACCACCTTGCTTCAGTCCACCAACGTACACTGAAGCGCATTACAGGCTCGGATGTCTTAAGCAAATACGTGGGTGAAAGCGAACAGCATGTGGCGGCGCTGTTTCATGAAGCACATCGTGTTGGTGACATGTTACTGCTCGATGAAGTCGATAGCCTGTTAAGTTCACGCGACTTCGCGCAGGCCAATCACGAAGTGCAGCTTGTGAACGAACTGCTGGCGCAAATGGAGTGTTTCACCCAACCGCTGTTTGCCGCCACCAACTATGAAAAGCGCCTTGATAAAGCCGTGCTTCGACGCTTCGATTTTAAGCTTGAATGTGACTATTTAAACGCACATCAAGTCGTCACGCTGTATCAAAACGTGCTGGCACTTAATCATGTACCTGCGGCAGATAAAGCAAGACTTACTGCGCTGTCACGCTTAACCCCTGGTGATTTTGCACTATTACAACGCCGCAAACGCTTTACGCCATTATCCACGCTTCGCAAGCAAGCAATCGCGCTGCTGGAAGCTGAAAACAAACGAAAACAATCGTCTAAACCCATTGGCTTTATCGCCAAGTAAATCGCAACACCCAAACCAACCTTAAGAGGTATTAAACATGACAACATCTGTATTGAGTTCGCTCAAGGTCACCGCTCGCCCTGAAATCAAGAAGCAACCGCCGATTTTAAACAAGCGCATGAAGCTAATTGACCGACTTGAACAACAAAAAGAGCTGGCGATTTGCATGCTCGAAAACAAACCCTTTGTCGCGTACAAAGAGAAAATGGTCAAGGACCCCGAAACGGGAGAACGTTCCAAACAACGCAGGCAAGTGACCGTCAGACCGTGGTATTACGATACCGAAGGCCATTACTTTTTGGAGGTCAAGATTGGCATCAAGCCCATTGAACTGCAAAAAGGCAAACCTGCGATTGATGTGGGTGATAAGGCCAAACTGCCTGACACCATCGACACCTTAATCAGCGCGGTGGAAAAAGGCGAGTTCGACACATTCTTGTTGCCACTCACCAAGCCTGAAACGCAGACCAAAACCACTGCCAACACCAAAACGGCGAAGCGTTAAATCGGCAGCTCATCGTAGGCACTTTCAAGGTCGTACTCTGGACCGATTGTTGGATAATCGGGAATAGGTGGATGCAATACGCGATCAGACTCATGGCCGCGGATATGCGTCAGTACAAAGTCCTGCCAACATAAGATAAAGGTGGTCAACCTTAACCCGCGCCGATTGATAAGGTGGTGGGTCTCACCGTTGTTTTCCAACTTTAGATTATAGGCATACCCCCAGAGTTCGGCCTTGCCGTTGATGAGTTCGTAGCCTGCTAACTGAGTAAAGTAAAACTGCTCACCAAACCGTGAAAAGTGCGCACAGTATGCTTCACAGCAATGGGGATAGGCGGTCACGGAGTAGTGCTTGAGACACAAAGGCTGACCTTTACGCCGCTGTGTTGATACCTGAAGCTCGGCCAATATATAGCGCACAAACTCAGGCTGTAATGGAATGTGTTGTGGGAACTTAACGGTTACCATGATGTTTACCTGTTGTGGGCTGATTAACGTAGTTTTTAATTGGCCTTTTAACTGACGGTGCCTAGTGCAATAGCAGGCTTCAGGATATGTCCAAGGTGGTCGATTGCTGGACAGCCAATCCACCATGGTAGGGTTAACGTAATGCCATGGTCATGACATTGCCTACCCACTTCAGAAGGAGAACAAAACAACGCACTAATACCATCAATGCCTAGCAGCCATTTGACATGCTGTTGCCATGCCACCAAACGGTGCCCGGTATTGGCCTTTTCTGTACCGCCAAGGGAGGCCAACTTAGAAAGCTTAGGCAGCTTCACGCAGCCCAGCACATGTTGAAGTTGCCATTCACGGCGAACAACGGTGCCAGAGCATGCAAGGCGGCAAAACCAATCACGCTCATACACCGGCACACACTCCATGTAGCTGCAATAAAAACTGCGATATCGACGGGAATCTTCGGGAAAGAGCAACAAACCTAATGCTGAACACTGCCTATCTTGTACACGCCATTGTGAATCAAGAAAACGACTGACTTCATAATCAAGCTGAAAGGGTAAATTCTGCTGACAGAGCGACATATCACGCGTTCTCATCGTTGCATTACTCATATCAGTAAATTATGAAAAACCGTCTCACAGACGCACTCGGCAGCTCTCAGCGCACGATTTACTTCATCACTACGATTTAAGAGATTAAGACTATGCATATTCACTATGAGGGGCTTGCTTTGCCCGTATCAAAGCAACTAGCAAATGCACTTGCCGGTTTGCTGACTAAGCACAGCGTCAGAGGCGATAGCGTTACCATTAACTTTCGTGACCCCAGTTATTCAGCCGAAAGCGGCGGTTTTCACCCTGTTGAAATCAGGCTGGAGGTACACGAACAAGCTTGGCACTTTTGCTACATCACCGACTTTACGTATGTAGGCAACGGTCCTTATGCCGAGCTTGCTAAAGACCTCGACTTTGATTTTTATGCCGGTGTTTTTCAAAATCTGTTTGGTGTGTTTCCCATCGAACAGGCCAGCGAGATGTACCAGATATGGGAAGGTAACTTTTTACATTATTGGCAAACGTTAAGCGTTTTCTCGATAACCGTGTCTGAGTAGCTGCCAAACATAAAACTGTAAACACATTGGGAAAGCAGACAAACCAAAGGAGGTAATCATGTCGAGACGCTTTTCCAATCACAACTTCACCAGCAAATATGCCGCTTACGTGGTCTTTAAAGGCCGTAAGCCGGGTGCCTACAAAAATTGGTAAGAAACAAAAGCTCAAGTGAATGGCTTTTCAGGAAACCACTACCAAGGCTTTTATATTCTGATAGACGCAAAGCGCGCCTATAGACGCTTTCTGGAAGGGGGCAAAATAGTGGCCGAGAAAAAACGCAAACCCAAGCAGGCGAAACCTCTAAAGCCGAATGTGAATACCAATAAAGACCTTCCACCTTGGTGCTTGGACTAGCTCGCACGTTAAGTGCGTGGAGCTATACGCTAACTTCTATCGCGCTATATTCCCTAATTACAACCGTTAGAGCTAATTAGAAGGCGATGAGTCTACGAGAGATAGTCCAAAATGATGGACGAGGAAAAGAGGTAAGCCTGACAAAATGAAGATGTGATCTGACGTTTGCACCTTGGCTTTTTGTGATAATAGTATCGACAGTTGACTGGTAAGTGCTTTCTGAGCTTCGTTTGTTATATAACATGCTTTTTGATGATTGATCGTCGCTAACTGTATCCAGTGAGCAGATGTTATCTTTCTCGCATCATTTAATTCTTTGATTCCCTCATCAGCTGAAAGACGCTTGTATATTTTGCCTCTACAACTACTTACTGCTATTTGGCTCGATAAAAAAGACTCCGGCGTTTTGACATGCCTTGTAGCTTCAACCATTGGGTAGTTGATGAAGGCGTATCCCAAATCAGTCTCATCAGAATAAAGCCTAATGAATGACTCTAGCGTTTCGAAAGAAAATTTATCATCGTTGTATTCGAGATCGAAGAACAAATAAATTTCTGTGAATTTATGTCGAGATATACCAGCTAAGACTTCCTTATTCTTTGGCTGAGTTTCCGACTCTCGCAATAATTCGACCACATCTAAATCAGGGTCCTCCAAAAGCTCTTCGGAAAGCTCATAAACATCATTTCCAAAAACGCAGACGCAAACCGCTGTTTCGTCGTGATCGAAAAAAGCTCTTTTCAGACTTTGATAGTAGTTAAGCTCGGTTTTTTCCCCCTCAAAAATCAGTAAAACGTGTCTACTCAATCCTCATTCCTCTGTAGATTTTCTCTATATTATGAGCTTTCCGTAGTTCTTTATGAACTAAGCTTGAAAAAGGAACGATTTTATTGTCGTTTACCTCGAAATAACAATCCGGCCTGAGAAGATCATTATCGAGTAGTGATAAGTTATGAGTCGTTAAAACAGTCTGACATTCTAGTTCGCTAAGTTTGTTTACAATTTTTCTCGACAGCTCAAAATGATAAAAAGCGTCAAACTCATCAATAAACGCGAACTTTATTTTTTTGTCACACAACTGCAAATACCAATAATAAAAAATACCCAAGGACAATGTTCCAGTACTGGCTATTCTTGAAAATTCTATTGTCTTGTTCCGATACTTAAAGACAATATATTGGTCGTCTGATGCTCCCTGTATATCAAGGTTGCAATTCACACCCACTTCATTCAAAAATTTTTCGAATTCTTGGACTTTTCCTTTACCTATTATTTCGTCTGAAAGCTTACTTGAGCTAATCCTTTGCCCTTGATATTCCGTCCGATTGAGGCTTCGGAAGAACACCATGCCACCTACAAATTCAATAAACTTATCGAAAATATGATTGAGTCTAGTCTCATCTAGCACGGACATACTGAGGTAACGAATGATGGAGATATCAGCTCTGGATATGTCAGTTTTCAGATTCTCACTACCATCTAAATCAAAGAAAGCTTTATGACCTTTGTCTCTGTTTATTTCTGCTACTAGTTGCTTGTCAATGTAGAGTGATTCATAAACAAGGCTCAAATCGTCAGTTTTACCATAGCGATATACCACCTCATACCCTTCGATCTCAAACTCATACTCAAAGCTTGCGTGTTGCTCATCAGTATCCGCATTGAGAAAGTTATCTTTCAATGTATTTATTTGCACGGTTGAATCAGGTATCACGTGTGAAACGATATCTAATATCGCCATACCGACATTTGATTTCCCACTACCGTTTTCACCATAGATGACACTATGGTTTACAATACCGTTTTTGAGAGCATGTGTATTAAATTCGTACTTGTTACTGCTTCGCAGATCGAATTCTAGTTTGTCTTTAAAATTCCTAAATCCTTGCACCGAAAAATAAGTAAGCATCGTAATCTCCAATATTCAGTGTCAAGATAGCACAGCTTTATCATGCCGTAAAAAAATTACGGTACAGTTTTTTATCTTTTGAACTACCGTGGTTTCGTAAGACTCTTACGGCACTTCACACTGTTTCTTGGCCTCAACAAATGTACAACTTGAAGCAAGAAAAAAGGAGTATAAGCGCCCATTTTTGAGCTATTAACTTTGCATCCTCTTTACAACCGTCTCAAAATAAACCACACTGGGCTGAAGTATAGAAAAGTACACAGGGACGATGCTCGACTCTATCAGCTTTGCTCAAAAACAACGCCTCGCCTACATCGACTTTTGCCTGTTGTTCAAAGGTGCGATTTACCGTCAGGATTTGATTAATCGTTTTCAGGTCGGATTGTCGGCAGGCTCACGCGATTTCAGTATTTACAAAGAGCTTGCACCGGATAACCTGTCTTACGATTCGCGAGAAAAGCGATACTTCCAGACACCTCAGTTCAAGCCTGTTTTCGAACACGACGCAAAACGTACCTTAACTAAACTCGCCAACGATATCTCCGATGGGTTTGATGCAATAGGCGATATCCACTTTCCTGTAGAAGCACCGTCCAGTCTGAATGTACCAGACATCTTTATCGTTGCTCGCCTTGTTCAGGCCATTATTAATAACAAAGCGGTTAGCGTTATCTACACGTCACTTTCTAGCGGTTCGAATGCTAGAGAACTCGTACCTCACTCCATAGTCGACAATGGCCTACGCTGGCACGTTCGCGCCTTTGATCGTAAGAGTCAAAGTTTCCGAGACTTCGTGTTAACGCGCATTAGCAAGGTAACGATTAAAGACACGCCTAATGAAGATGAAAGCGCCCAAGCAGATACAGAATGGCAGCGTCTTATCCCACTTCAACTAGTGCCGCACCCTAAGAATGTTGAACATCCTACCGCGATAGAAATGGATTACGGCATGGAAAACAAGCAACTGTTTATCGAGGTGCGAGCGGCAATGGCAGGTTACCTGCTAAGGCGGTGGAATGTCGACTGTACCGAGCGAGGCACACTAAAAGGCGCGGAATACCAACTTTGGCTACAAAACCGTTTTACGCTGAACAATGTGCAAAACTTGGCGATTGCACCGGGGTATGAAGTTAAATATAACGGAAGCGGAGGTGGTAATTGATCCTCCATTGCACTAAGAAGCTTTACGCCAAGCTACCTGAGAAGGTGAAGGCTACAGAGCAACCTGCTACTGCTATAGGTATTCAGGCACAGTGGCTAAACTGGCACGCAAACCTCATCACTATTCAGCGCAGGCAATGTGTCATCGCGGTGCATGATGCGACGCGTTTCACGTTGTTTATTCCATGCTTAACCAAGAAAGACTTCGCAAACCTTGATTGGCATTTTAACGATGTGTTTATTAACACCTTGCTGAAAAGCGATTTGCCGCCTGAACTGGTTGATGTCGCTGCGACGAACTACCAACCACTTACGTTTGATACAAACTGTAATCGTTCGGTACAAGGTACGATGAATCAGGTGTCTCAGGAAATTGATTATGGATTGTATTACAAGAGCGCCTCGGTTGCGGATATCAGCCCGTACCGATATAGCGCAGATTTAAGCCACAGGCCTTGTGGCGTAAAGAGTAAGAAAGATTACATTTGGCCAGATAGAGAAATGGCCCAACTTCTAAAAACATTAGATACAAAGAATAACAATGCTGCAGAACCACTGCACTAAACAAGGAAGAGATGTATGTCAGCAGTAAAAAAACTAAACATCGTCGACATAGAAAACGGGCTTGAAGAGCTTGCGAACAGGAATTTATCACCCGCAGAATATGGGAAAGAACTCATTGCACTGTTCAGTTCTTCAGCAACGCTTAAACGGTTGGGTACAAGTAAGGCGAATACATCTGAATTTGACAATGGGCTGTTGTGGCGCGAGAAAATTCACTATGTCCCATGCGCTCCAGGACAACTTAACGCAATTATCGACGCGGTTAAAAAGTCCGATAAAACACTCAAAGCCAAAGTCAGGTTGGTGGTGGTTAACGATGGCTCTCACATTCTTGTTTACGATAGAAAGTATGACGAGCTGACAGACTGCACGATCAATAAGATTAAAGATGAGCCTCAACTGTTCTTGCCATTGGCTGGGCAAGAGGGATTTCGTCGAGAAGTAGAAAGTGAAGTCGACATTAAGGCCACTGGTAAACTGGCTAAAGTCTACGATGCGCTTATTGAGAGGAATCCTGAGTGGCTAGAAGGTGATAAACGCCATGCACTTAACCACTTCATGACACAGATAATCTTCTGTTTGTTTGCAGAAGATACCGGTATTTTCTCAAAAGATATTTTTACAAAAGCACTTAAAAACCGCGCGGGTAGTAATGGAGAGCATACAACCCAGGTTATTACCGAAATCTTTGGCGTCTTAGATTTAGATGAACCTCATCGTAAAGATATCGCTTCTTGGCTAACTGAGTTTCCATATGTAAACGGTGGGCTTTTCAGCGGAGAAGTTCTTGTTCCCGAATTTACTCCAAAGGCTTACAGGTATCTGGCTGAGGCGGCTTCGCTTGATTGGAAACGTATAAACCCTGACATTCTAGGCTCAAGTATCCAAGCCATCGTTGATCCGACAATGCGGGGAAACTTGGGGATGCACTACACATCAGTACCTAATATTCTAAAAACGCTGGAGCCTCTCTTTCTAAACGAACTTCGTGACGAATTGTTAAATGCCAGACATTCAAAAAAGCAGATCAATACATTCTTAGAGAGACTCTCTAAGGTTGTTGTCTTTGATCCAGCCTGTGGAAGCGGCAATTTTCTTGTTATCGCATATAGAGAACTAAGAAAGCTTGAGCTGCAGGCGCTCGATGCACTCAGAGATATTGATGGTGGCGCCTCCCTCTCATTTGGTTTTAATTCAGTTATATCGCTTTCCAATTTTTATGGAATTGAGTATGCAGACTTCGCCGCGGAAACTGCAAAATTGGCTTTGTGGATAGCGGAGTATCAACAAAACTCAAGATTTATTGCGGCTTTTGGCACGGAAATACCAGCTTTGCCATTAAGAGACTCAGGAAATATTTTGTGCGCAAATGCTCTGAGAATTAAATGGGAGAACTTTTGCAGCTTCAGCAAAGATAATGAACTGTTTGTTCTAGGGAATCCTCCATATCTTGGGGCGGCTTGGATGACGAAAGAACAAAAAGAAGACATGACATTGATCTTTTCAAAAAAACTTAAAAGCTTCGGAACCCTTGATTATGTATGTGCTTGGTTTTTTCTTGCCGCAAAGATTTGTTCCGATGAGAAACATCGGTTCGCTTTTGTTGCAACCAATTCTATCGTTCAAGGTGGTCATGTTCCGCTGATTTGGCCGCTACTATTTGATATTGGGCACGAAATATTTTTCGCATATCGATCCTTCCACTGGAAAAATAACGCTGCGGATAATGCCGGAGTTACCTGCGTCATTGTTGGACTTAGTAAAAATAAAAACACCAGAAAATACATCTTTGATAAATCGGGGCAATTAAGTGCGAAGAATATAAACGGTTACTTAATTGATGGTCCAAATGTTTGCATCGAAGCAAGGGCAAAACCAATGTCCGCATTGCCTCCTATGGATCGGGGAAGTAGCCCTATTGATGGCGGTGGATTATTGCTAGACGAGGACGAGTATCATAGGTTGCTACAAAAACACCCAAAGATAGAGTCGATACTAAAGAGATACGTTGGGTCGCAAGAACTGATTAAAGGTCTGGTTCGTTATTGTATTTGGGTCGAGCCCGAAAATTTAGAGTTAGCCTATTCCATCCCCGAATTAGTTGAGAGGTTCAAGGCGGTAAAAGACATGCGAGCTGCTAGTTCTAAAGCTCAAACTAGGAGGATGGCTGACACCCCCCATGTTTTTGGAGAAATAAGGCAAAATAATTCTACCCAGACGATAGCGATACCGCGAGTCAGTTCTGAAAATCGTGATTATTTGCCAGTCGATATTATTAGAGAAGGTGGGGTTATTTCAGATCGTAACTTTGGAATATATGATGCGCCATTGTGGGCATATGCAATTATAGCCTCGAAATTACATTATATCTGGATTGCAACTGTGTGCGTAAGACTACGAAACGACTTCAGCTATTCAAATACGTTGGGGTGGAACACATTCCCGATGCCGGATTTAACTTTATCTCAGAAAGAGGCTTTAACCGAAAGTGCTCGCCAAATAATCTTGGTAAGAGAAGATTACTTCCCTAAAACAATTGCGGAATTATATAACCGAAAAAATTTCCCTGAGAGTCTGAGGCAAGCCCATGAAAAAAATGATCGACTAGTCGAGTCATTTTACCGTGATTGTTCTTTCAAAGATGATGATGAGAGGCTTTCACACCTATTTGATCTTTATTTGAAGTATTCACATGGAGGTAAGTATGAACAATGACGTAACAGCCGTAAGAATCGACCTCGACGAAATCCGTAAACCTATTGAAGCAGACCCAACGGGCATGCGTCCAATGCAGCGCAGAGTATTCGACAGACGCGAAGCGCAATACCTACTTATAAAGTCACCTCCTGCTTCTGGTAAATCGCGTGCACTAATGTTTCTTGGGTTGGACAAGCTGGAAAACCAAGGCTGCAAAAAGGTGATTGTTGCCGTTCCCGAAGTTTCGATAGGCTCAAGCTTTGCTGATACAGATTTAGTCAGTCATGGTTTTTTTGCGAACTGGACAGTAAAACCTGAATGGGATTTATGTAGCCCAGGAGCAGACCATGGAGCTGGGGCCAGAAGCAAAGTTAAGAAGTTATTGGCTTTTCTTGAGAGTGACGATGTAGCTTTGGTTTGTACTCATGCAACGTTACGATTTGCATTCCAAGAAGCCTGTGAAGAAGTCTTCGACGATTGTGTTCTCGCTATCGACGAATTTCATCACTCTAGCTCCAGTGAAGAAAGCAAGTTAGGAGAGTTGCTTCGTTGTGTATTACAGCGAGATAAAGCTCATGTGATCGCTATGACCGGAAGTTATTTCCGAGGCGACGACATGGCTATCATGTCTGTTGAAGACGAAGCGCGGTTTACTCATGTGTCTTATACATACTGGGAACAGATGGCCGCATACAAGCACCTTAAAACGCTTAAGATCAACTACAGCTTTTATAGTGCTCTGGATGGAAGCTATCTTCAGGCGCTGCCAAAAGTGTTCGATCTGTCCAAGAAAACAATCATTCATATTCCGCACCGCATGAGTCCCGAGACGGCTGGCAGCAAGCATGACGAAGTCGATGCGATAATCGATATCATCGGCGACATGCAAGACGTTGAGGAAGAAACGAACTTCTATCCAGTTATAACAAATGATGGTCGTACATTGATTGTTGCCAATCTTGTAGAGGATGACCCAGAGTTCAGGAGTAAGCTGCAAGAGTCTTTACGCGACAAAAAACAACAAGAGCGAGTCGACGTAATCATTGCATTAGGTATGGCAAAAGAGGGATTCGACTGGCCTCCAGCTGAACATGCAATTACCGTAGGTTACAGAGGTTCGTTGACCGAGATAATTCAGATCATAGGCCGAGTCACACGTGACCACGAAGGCAAACCAACGGCAACATTTACAAACTTAATCGCAGAGCCTCGAGCTGACGACGAATTGGTAGTCAACGCGGTCAATCAAATGCTCAAAGCAATCTCTGTATCTCTGGCAATGGAACAGGCTCTTGCACCCAAGTTCAAATTTGTTCCAAAGTCGAGTGATGATTCTGTTGGTAAGGGTGAACAAGATCCAAATACTGGCGAAATTGTCATTGGTGTGAAAGGTCTTAAGGAACCAAAGTCAGAAAGATCCAAGCAGATTATTGAACAAGAAATGGATGAGCTGGTTGCAGCCGTTTGCCAGAACTCTGACGTCATTAAGGCGATGGCTAATGAAGATATGCCCGGAGAACTTGTTCAGGATGTATATGTTCGTCGGGTTATCGAAGAAAAATATCCAAATGAATCTGAAGAAGACGTTGAAGCGATAAGGCAACGGGTAGCAGCAACGATGGCAATGGCGTCAGTTGGGAACAATGAGAACGCTTCAGATGATGAAGATGAACGACAAACTGGGAGTAGCAGTTTTGTTGGGCTTGTACGCAAGTTTATAAACATTAATGACCTATCAGTTGATCTGATTGACAGTGTTAATCCATTCGGTCATGCCTATGAAGTACTTAGTAAGGGACTTACATCTGAGCTGCTGCAGAAAGTTCATGGTGTTGCCTCAACGCAAAAAATAAAGATGACCGAAGAAGAGGCCTTAGCGTTGTGGCCGAGAATTCAAGAGTTCGCACGTGACAATGGACGCCCACCTAGCTTTGAGAGTGATATCGCACTTGAGAGACGTCTTGGGGAGGCCCTTGAGTGGCTGAAGAACAAGAAGCGTGAACAGATGAGAGCATAAGGAAAGAAGTATGGCTAAACGGACATTAGACGACGTATTTGACGATGACCCATTAGGGTTGCTCGAAGTTTCTGTGACTAAGTCAAAAAAGCTGAGTCACTACGCGATTTACTATGAGACTTTTGAAAAACTCAAAAGCTTTATCGAAGCGAATGGTAGAGAACCTGATATTGAAGCCACTAATATTCACGAGGCTAAACTGGCTGCACGATTGTCAAAGCTTCGCTCAACGCCAGAAGCACTTGAAGCACTGGCACCTTTCGATACAGAAGGCTTATTAGGTACTAAATCGTCTGGTGAAAAAAAAACTGAATTAAGAATTGATGATGTCCTGTCGAGTGACTTACTTGCCGATGATGACGATATTTTCAATTTAAAGCATGTGACCGTCGGAACAAAAAGCCAGACTGCAAGTACTGACATGGCAACTCGCAAAAAATGCATGGACTTTGACTCATTTAAGCCTTTGTTCGTTAAGATTCAAAAAGAACTTGATGACGGTACATTAGAGACTTCCGGTATCAAAGGTATTGCCGAGATACAAAAGGGGCAAGCATTTATCTTAGCCGGTTTAATCGCCTATGTCGCTGAGATGGGAGAGAAACATGAGCGTAGGAAAGGGCACCATAATGCGCGTCTACGCGTAGTTTATTCAAATGGCATGGAAAGTAACCTGCTCCTTCGTTCTTTCGGTGCTGCTTTGTATAAAGACAAATCAGCCAGAGCAATCGTTCCAATAGATTCAGGACCGTTATTTATTGAAGAAGACTCTCCTCTTTACAAAACGGGCATTGTTTACGTACTGCGCTCAAAATCTGAAGAACCTTCTGTAGCTCAACATCGTGATTATCTTCATAAAATTGGAGTGACGACCTCAGATGTTAAGAAAAGAGTCGCTAACGCTGCTAAGGACTCTACTTATCTCCTTGCAGACGTCGAGGTCGTTGCCGAGTTCACGCTTTATAATATGAATCTTCAGGCCACCGAAAAGTTACTTCACACGTTCTTCAGAGAAGCTCAAGCAGACATCCAGATACCTGACCGTTTTGGCAATTTGGTAAGGCCTAAAGAGTGGTTCTTTTTGCCTCTAGAGCTAGTTAAGCAGGTCGCTGATCTGATAAGAAATAATAAGATAGCTGACTATCAGTACGATGCAACCAACGTTAAGATAATCCCAAAACAGGTGAAATGATGGAGATAGACACTTCTAGTGCGGTAAAACTGTTCTTTCCAAATCCTTCGTTGATGCTTGTGTATTTTGAAGCTATTGCAAATGCGTTTGACGCTGGTGCAAAAAATATCGAAATAAATATTGGGCTTACTGGATTCGATAAGCCTGATTCGTTAGAAGTTACAATTACGGATGATGGAGCAGGCTTTAACGATGAAAACTTTGAACGGTTTTCAACCTTGCTTAAGCCAAGAGATAAACATCACAAAGGTATCGGGCGATTAGTCTTTCTCAATTATTTTAAGCGAGTAAAAGTGCTCAGTATTTGGGAAGGTAATAAAAGAGAGTTTATCTTTAAAGATGAGTTTGACAAAAGTTCGGTTGAGACTAAAGCTCCGGAGCTCACCCAGAACTCAACAACGCTCATTTTTGAGATATTTCGTAAAGATAAAATCAAGTCATACGATGATCTGAAACCTGACATACTTAAAAGACGAATAATTGAACATTTCCTTCCAGCACTAGACTCACTGGCACAAAAAATTCCTGATTTTAGAATTAGTTTGGGACTTTGTGTCGACGAAGAAAATCGGCAACGAGAGTTTTTTAGTCGAGATGTTGCTATTGTGAAGAACGACTTGCCACCTCTCACTCTTGTTGAAATTGAAGATCCCAAAATCGATGCATTTTCGAAGGTCAAAATTCGATATCACATTACTGAAAATGACGGTAGTGGTAGCTGTTTGACTGCGTTTAACATAGATGACAGAACAGTGCCCGTATCTCTGGTAAACACTTCCTCAATACCTTACGGATACTCTTGTATTTTTTTGTTCGAGTCAGAAATTTTTCACTCCAATACAGACTCTTCAAGACAAAAATTAATACTGCCTGAAGGCTTGTCAGAATCAGCATTGTTTAAAACTCTTAAATCCGAAATCGCTAAGATTTTATCTGAAAATATTCCGGAAATAAAAACAAAGAACAAAGAAGTAAGAAGTAAGTTTGAAGAGCAATTTCCTCACCTTCTTGGCTTCTTCGAAGAAGATACAGTTGGTCTCATAGATAAGGATGAAGCATTATCATCTGCACAGCAGAAATTTTTTACAGCTGAAAAAGAGGTATTAGAATGCACAGAGCTCAGCGATGATACTTATAATAAATCACTTGAGCTTTCTTCGCGTGTACTAACGGAATATGTCCTTTATCGAGAAAAGATAATTCGCAAAATGAAGTCGATGACCGACAAAAATAGCGAAAAAGATATACATAATTTGATAGTGCCGCGTTTTCAGAAGTTTAGCGGTAACTTGGAATCTGAGCTCTATCAGAACAATGCTTGGTTATTAGACGATAAATTTATGGTATTTCAGACCATTCTTAGTGAGAAAAGAATGGATCAAGTTATTAAGGCGATTGAGCTTGAGGAAGAAGCCATTAGTGATGATGGAAGGCCTGACATAGCAATGATTTTCTCATCAGATCCTGACACAACCTCAGCGGTAGATGTCGTTGTAGTAGAGATCAAGAAAAAGACTAGCGATGAAAAAGAGAATTCGTATGCCATCAATCAATTATTACAGCGAGCGGAAAAACTAGTTAAACATTGTTCTAACATCCAACGAATTTGGTATTACGCAGTACTAGAGGTTAACGACTCACTTGCGACGAGGTTAAGGCAGCAGAAGTGGGCTCCTTTATTTTCTAAAGGTAAAGTATTTTATCAAGAATTTGAGACTCCTGACGCAGATAACAGGTATATACCAACCCCCACCTTTATAATGTCATTTGACGCTATTGTTAACGATGCTGAGACAAGAAATCATACGTTTTTGGAAATACTTAAGGAAGGGATGAGAAAGTATGCCTAAAACCAACGATATTCCTACTTATGATCAACTTATGAACCCATTGCTCTCTGCTTTGCGAAAGCTCGGAGGTTCAGCCTCTATAGACGAAATGTATGAGGAAGTAGTTGAAGAGCAAGGTTTTAGTGAAGAAGCTCTGGCAGTTTTGCAAAACCCAGAAAAAACAAATCAAACCAAAATTGGTTACAGGTTAGCTTGGGCTAGAACCTATCTTAAAAAAGTTGGTTACTTAGAAAACTCTGCTAGGGGCGTTTGGGCGATAACAGAAAAGGCTAGGTCTGTCGATTCCATTGATCCGAAAGCTGTTGTTTCGCAAGTGCGGCAGAACGATGAGTTAAGTCAACGAGATTCAAAAGATGATTTTGAGCGGGTAGTTGACTCTGAAAAGCCGGATGAAGTTCTTGTATGGAGAGAGAGGCTACATAAGTTACTGATTGATGAAATGAGCCCTGATGCTTTTGAGCGATTAACACAAAGAATGCTGAGAGAATCAGGGTTTATTCATGTTGAAGTAACCGGTCGGACTGGAGATGGAGGAATAGATGGAAAGGGAATCGCGAGAATTAATGGATTAATGAGCTTCCACATTGCATTCCAATGCAAAAAGTATAAAGGCTCTGTCGGAGCGCCTGAAATTCGAGATTTTAGGGGAGCAACCGTTGGACGAGCTGATAGAGGACTTTTTATTACCACAGGAAGTTTTACAAAGGCGGCAATAGAAGAAGCGAACCGCGACGGAGTCGCGCCTATTGATCTTATCGATGGAGACCAACTTGCTGATAAGCTAAAAGAGCTTTCTTTGGGAGTGAAAACCGAACTAGTGGAAAAAGTGTCTGTCGTTGATGATTGGTTCTTATCATTGTGAAGTTTGAGTTGGGCACAAAAAAACCGACTCAAAGGTCGGTTTATTGTGTGCAAAGAATAAATGGATGGTACAGAGGCCGGACTTGAACCGGCACACCCTCGCGGGCGGCGGATTTTGAATCCGAAGCATTTACTACCGAGCAAACAGTAAGAACAAAAAAGCCCTCGCATCACTGCAAGGGCTTGAAT
>CAYVST010000029.1:0-40585 GCA_964454185.1 uncultured Alteromonas sp. | reverse complement strand
TTGGCGACTTTATCGAGGAGAGCACCATTATTCAGCCCCTCGATTCAGCAACAGGCGGTAGCTTAAAAGACGCAACACAAGAAGTACTCGCGGGCCTTACTGCTCGTGAAGCAAAAGTACTTCGTATGCGTTTCGGTATCGATATGAACACCGACCACACGCTAGAAGAAGTGGGTAAGCAATTTGACGTAACGCGCGAGCGTATTCGTCAGATTGAAGCGAAGGCACTTCGCAAGCTTCGCCATCCTAGCCGCTCTGAGCAGCTAAGAAGCTTCCTAGACGAGTAATTTGAATGAGATAACTCATCAACAAAATCCCCGACTTAAGGTTGGGGATTTTTTATGGGTACAAAAAAACGCCTCAAAAAATGAGGCGTTTTTTTCTTATCATTGCTGCAAGATATAACTACACTCTAAATTGTTTCGCAATCGATTCTAGATGTTGTGCAAGGTCTGCCAATTCATTACACATACTGCCTAGTTCTCCCGAACGGCTCGACGTTTGCTCTGTGCGCTGATGAATTTCATCAACGTGGCGTACAATATCAACGGCAACTGAGCGTTGGTCTTCAGTATTGTGAGCAATTTGCTCATTCATTTGGTTAATACGTCCGATTGTGCTTGTAATGGTTTCTAAGCTGCTGCCGGCCTTGTTCGCAGTTTCTACGCTACTAGAGGCTTGTTCGGTACCTCGAGACATAACTTCAACCGCAGAGTGTGCTGCGTTTTGTAGTTGTTCAATCGTGCTTTGTATCTCTTCAGTAGACTGCTGGGTTCGTGATGCGAGCGTACGTACTTCGTCAGCCACAACGGCAAAGCCCCTTCCCTGCTCTCCAGCACGTGCCGCTTCAATAGCTGCGTTTAGCGCTAGAAGGTTAGTCTGTTCAGCAATTCCTTTAATGACATCAAGTACGGAACCCACTTTATTTGAGTCAGATTCAAGTCGAGCTATTACATCAGCCGTTTCTCTTACATTCTCTGCAAGCTGTTGGATACTTTTAACCGTTTGCTGAACAATTTGGCGGCCTTCGTTAGCCGCTGACGTGGCTTCGTTGGCATCGCTCGCTGCCTGGGCAGCACTATGGGCAACACCATCTACCGAACCGCTCATTGTATCAACGGCGCTTTTCGCATTCGTTGCCGATTGCTGTTGCACGTCGATTGTTCTTTGCGTCTCCTCAGTAACGCCCCGAAGATTCTGCGCAAGATTAGATAACGGCAGACTCGCTTCTACAACATCACGAACAACGCCTTGAAGCTTGTCCATAAACTGGTTAAACCAATACACCAAATCGCCAATTTCATCTTCGCTATCAGTATCAATTCGCACAGTAAGGTCGCCATTTTCTTGCGCGATATCTTTTAAAGAACGAACTACTTCGTCAATACTCTGTTTAATTCCTCTCACAATAGGCACTGCCGTACCAAAGAGCAGAACAGTGACAACAATGGCCAGGATAATACCAGTACTAATTAACGAGGTATTGGCAGCATCAGTATTCTCGAACGCTTCTTTGAACGCCGTTTCCTGCGCGTCTCTAAAACGTGTCATTGAAGCAATAACGCCATCATAGGAATTGTTCATTCTCGATGAAAGCTCGCCCAAGCGACTAAAGTCCGCGGTACCGTTCACCATAGACTTTGACACGTCGAATGCCACCTGAAAGTAGTCGTCAAAGCCAGACGATATTTTAGAAATATCTGAACGAAAGTCTGGGCTGATACCAGAGATTTGATTGAGCCCTGACTTTGCTTCCTTTGCAAGATCTTGCGCAAGTTCTAAGGTGTCTTGATCACCGGTTGTCACTGCGCTAGCCAAGGTATCTCTTACTTTTTGCATTTCGACCAACGTTGAGGCCGATAATTGAAGTGCGGGGAACTGAACTTCTTGGACTTTCTCTAACGTTGCGCCATTACCCAGCGCCGTATAAATAGTTATCAGTAAATAAACAATAAAACTTAGCGCCGCGATCCCTGGAATCAGGAATATTTTCGTCGCAATTGGCATTTTCTTCAGAAAGTTCATCAGCTATCTCACGATTTTGGTTATTTTTCGCTTCCCTACTTATCAGGCTAACCTAAAAAATAGTTCTTGCCATTATTTATCTACAGAATCACTAAAAACTTTAGCAAAAAGGGCCCTACACTAAGTGTAAGGCCCTATTTATATTAAAAAACGTAGTTAGCACCAATCTTCAGCAATGTTGCATCGTTTAGATCGTTTAGGTCATCAGAGTACCACGTAACATCAACCTTAAGCGCAAAGCCTGGCTCTACGTCATAACGCAAACCTGCAGTTACCGCTGAAACGTCTAGGTCTTGCGTTGCCGCGATACCCGCAGCGCCTTGATATAGTGCACTCCACGCAGCGTCTGTTGCAGCGTCACCCGTTGCAATTGCGCTAGGCATCGACGCAACAAGGCCTAGTTGACTGGCATTATCGGCTTCTTCTACTTCGTACGTAATATGAGGTGTGAATTTGCCTAAGCGCAGACCAGCCGTGACATACCATGCTTTGTTATCAGCAATAATTGAATTATCAACTTCAGTTTGCGTAAATTCTGCACCAACAAACCAATCGTACTTATCAATTGAAGCTGCAAGTTCGAAGAATGTACCTGTGTCGTCATTTACGCTGAAGCCTTCAGCCGTATTCAACGCCGGAGCTACAACTGCACCAAACTGGCTTAGAGAACCAACGAAACCATCAAAGTCGGCATTTGATGCACTTACTTTACCGCGAGCGATAAGCGAGCGAGCACTGAACCAATCACGTGTTGCTTCAAACGACAGCGCTGCCACATTTTGAATTTCTAGTGCCGCTGGAGCGCCAGAAATAGTGGTGTCGGTTTCAGTACGTCCTGCCGTAAACTGAACGCCGTACTCCCAATCGCCAGAGAAGTTTGTGTAATCTACGCGAACACCGTCAATATTATTGAAGTCGATGCCATATACCGCGTCTGGTGGTGTTAGCCAGTGATAAGCGTAACCTACATCCAAAGAAGCAGAGTACTTGAATAGTGGCATACGAATTCGACCAGCACTAATGCTAGTGGTGTTGTTTAGCGCATACGTCATGTATGCCCATTCGAATTCTGCATCATAGTCGTCACGACCACGACCTACCACTTGCGCAGTAGCAGATAGCTTGTCACTAACTTCACCACGTACCTGTAGACCAAATACGCTGGCAGGGTCGAAATTGAAATCATCGTCGTAACCATAGACAGTCTCGTCACTGTCTAGCGTCATGCCGCCAATAAGGTTTGCGAAACCATTGATTTGAATATCTGCAAATGCAGGAGCCGCCATAAGGCCGGCCATTGAAAGAATAGCAATTTTGGTTTTCATGCGTGTTCCTTGATTCTTGAATATGGCAGTAGATTAAAAGGTGGCAACAACGCGAACGCTATCGTTCACTGCGCCTGCATCTACGTATCCGATCGCGCCTGGATTACCAGCAACGGCAGAAATGACATCTGCGTCGCTTGATAGCGCTTTAGGTGGCTGACCCTTACCTGTGAAGACGAGCTTTGACCAAAATGCGGTTAACTGTGCCGCTGATTTATTTAGCACCTTACCATTGAATTCGTCAGTAGCTGCCTGACCTTCGCCTAATGCAACAGGCTCAGCTTTAGCGCCACTTGGGAATGCTTTTGCTTTGTTTAAAAACAGACGGCTGATGCTGTCTTTATCAAGCGCATCACCGTTACTCGGATGAACGATTACCGCTACCTCAGCAAAAGCTACGTTACAGCATAAACTTGCTGCAAGTATCCATTTCTTCATCATATGTCCTCTCATTTTTGGGGATGCTTGCTCACGCTCAGTGTCGTGCCAATTTGTAGCCATTTAAGACGTTATCCACCAGCAACATCGCAACACTTTCCTGTAGTTGTATACCTTAAAGCGTAGTTACAAATGACAACATTGCCACTTGTAGATAAAATACATTGCGAGTTTACTGGTTAAAAATTAGCAACTTATACAAGCGTTTGAATTTGGTGCGAAGTTTAGAGGAAGAACAGCGTTAATCAACTATACCATTGTCTAATCGTTCTCTTTTATCATTATAGATATTCATAAATACTATGAATAGTTAATAAGAAGCCAATAAAAAAGCAATAAAAATCAATAGACTAAATTATAAAACGCGTAAAAAAGCGTTGAAAAATGGAGAGAGTAAGTATGATATCAAATACGTGAATACTCGATATCGATACCTCTTCTATACTAATTGATGAGCAAGAAGCGAGCAATGTTACGCGCCTTGCATAACATCACTTGCTACTTTTATGTTCACTATTCGCCTTTTTTGTAAGGAATGTCTTTTTCTAATGCGGTTATTTCAAGTGTTCGTTGTAATGGAGAGCCTGTCTTTCTGGCCATCCAACTGTAGGCTGTGGGCACGACATACAACGTCATGAACGCAGACACGAGAACACCAGAGAAAATTACCATACCAATGACCATTCTGCTTTCAGCACCTGGACCAGATGCCAGTACCAACGGGAGTGAACTAAATACGGTGGTAAAGCCCGTCATCACGATGGGTCGCAACCGTTGAGCAGATGCACGTTTTAATGCTTGCTCGAATTCCATACCTGCATCGCGCAGCTGGTTAGCAAATTCAACAATTAAAATGCCATTTTTGGCGGCAAGCCCTATCAACATCACAAGGCCAATTTGGCTATAGATATTTATTGTCATGTCAGAGAAATAGAGCCCGATGTAAGCCCCTACCAACGCTAACGGAACAGTAAGCATTATAACAAGCGGGTGAACCCAACTCTCAAACTGTGCAGCAAGAATAAGATAGGTCACAGCAAGCGCTAGCATAAAGACATAGACAAACGAATTGCCCGCTTCATGATAAAGTTGTGACTCTCCTTTATAGTCAATCGATACGTTATCTGGCAGTTCAGTACGAACAATATTTTCTAGGTATGTCAGCGCTTCGCCAAGCGTATAGCCATCGGCCAAGTTTGCCGATATTGTCACCGCGCGCATACGATTGTAACGGTTTAGTCTTGACGATGTTGCCTGTTCTTCGAAAGTCAGCAGATTATCCATAGGAATAAGTTCACCTGTACGTGACGATCTTACATACAAGTTTTCAATGCTGTTGGGGCTTCTGAAGTCAGCCTCAATACCTTCTAGAATGACGTCATACTCTTCACCTCGGTCTAAAAATGTCGACACACGACGCTGGCCCAGCATAACCTCAAGCGTACGCCCGATATCGCTGATTGATACCCCTAAATCGGCCGCTCGGTCTCGATTAATCTTTACCAACAATTGAGGTGATGTCTCTTTGTAATCGGAGTCTAGACGAATGAGATTGCGGTTTTCACTGGCTTTTTCTAGCACAGTGTCGCGCCATGCCACTAAGTTTTCGTAGGTATCACCTTGTAAGACAAACTGAACAGGGCGGCCAAAACCTCCCCCAGACACACCGCTTCGCATAATGGCGAACGCGCGCACATCAGGCACCGCATTCAGCTTTGCACTTATCTCGTCCATTAGAGCAAACGTACTAAAGTCTCGCTCATCCCAGTCAGCCGCTCCGACAATGGCAATACCTGCATTACCGCCAAAACCTGGTGTTCTTACCAACAAACGATTTATCTTGCCACTTTCTCGATACGGCATAAGTACGTCTTCAATTTGTTTTAAGTTGGCAGCATTGCTCTCAAAACTCGCACCTTCTTGGGCGTTCATTAAAATAAAGAAGTTACCTCGATCCTCTTTAGGGACAAACTCACTAGGGACTCTTTCTGATAACTGAATAACAGCAACTACAGCGACAATTAGCATCAACAACATAAGTACTGGTTGATGTAGCGTTTTGCTTAAACTGTTGAAATAACGTGTTTCTAACGCGCCAAATCGCTTGTCCATCCAAGCGCCAAATCCCGATGACCGCGCGCGCTTCTTAAGAATTTTCGATGCCATCATGGGAGATAGCGTAAGCGCTGTAAAACTGGAAAATGCAACGGCCGCAGCAATAGCAAGTGCAAATTCAGTAAACAAACGCCCGATATTACCTTCTAAGAAAACGAGTGGAACAAAAACTGAAATAAGTACTAACGTGGTAGCAATAACTGCAAAACCGACTTCTCTCGCTCCGCGGTAAGCTGCAAGAATGGGCGGCTCGCCAATTTCAATTCGACGATAAATATTCTCAAGTACAACAATTGCATCATCGACAACAAGGCCAATGGCCAACACCATGGCCAGTAGGGTGAGTAGATTAATTGAGAAGCCTAACGCATACATAACGATAAACGCTGCGACAATAGACACTGGCACCGTCACCGCAGGAATAAGGGTAGCCCGAACATTGCCCAAAAAAAGATAAATCACGATAACAACCATAATCATGGCTATCGCAAGGGTCTGATACACTTCCTCAATGGAAGCTTCGATGAAAACAGACGAGTCATAACTGGGGACAATGAAAATGTTGTCAGGAAGCGATGCTTCTATCTTTTCAATCTGCGCCTTCGCAGCGCGAGCTACATCCAAGGTATTGGCTTTTGACTGCTTTACTATCCCTAGGCCAATCATGTTAACGCCATCACCGCGAAATTCGGTTTCGTCATCTTCAGCCGTAAGCTCAACGTGGGCGATTTCGCCTAGCCTAACCAGATAGCCATTGTCACCGACTGCTACCGTCAGTGCGGCAAAGTCATCCGGCGTTAAAAATGTTCTTGCTACACGAACTTCAAAGTTTCTATCCGTTGACTCAACTTCACCAGCGGGTAACTCAACGTTCTCAGCTCGAATAACCTGCTCGACATCGCTTACCGTTATTCCTCGCGCAGCCATGGCATTTCTGTCTAAAAAGACTTTCATTGCATAGCGGCGGCCGCCGCCAATTTGGACACGCGCCACACCATCTACAATAGATAAGCGGTCGACCAAAAAGCGTTCTGCGTAGTCCGTCAATTCCATGGTATTAAGGTTAGTACTTCTTAAGTTGTACCACACCACGGCACTTTCATCTGAATTGGCTTTTGAAACCTCAGGCGGATCAGCTTGATCTGGAAGATTGTTGAGTGCCCGACTAACGCGCTCACGCACATCATTCGCAGCAGCATCAATATCGCGAGACAGTTTAAACTCGATGGTGATATCTGAGCGGCCATTACGCGACGTTGAAGTAACGTTTTTAATACCTTCAATGCCCGATATACGGTCTTCTAGCAATTGCGTAATGCGCGTTTCAACAATGTTTGCCGATGCACCTGTATAGGTGGTAGACACAGAAACAATGGGTGGGTCGATGTCAGGATATTCGCGTAGCGACAACATAGACACAGCGACAACACCAAAAATAATTAAAAGTAAGTTAATAACAGTGGCAAAAACCGGACGCTTTACCGAAACATCAGACAGTAACATAACTTATGCCCCTATTAACGGTTTAGCACATTTACAGGAGACTGATCGCGAACGCGCAGTGTGCCTTCAGTGATCACTTCATCGCCAATAGCAAGCCCGCTGATAATTTGTACCAGCCCTGGACGACGCTCACCTATTTGCACTTCAATTTGATGCGATACATCGTCTTTCACAACATAAACAAACTGTTTGTCTTCCACCGGCACAAGTGCTTTCTCGGGTAGTACCAATGTGTTTAATACACGTTTTTCTACGGTCACCGTTAACAGCATTCCCGGGCGCAACTGACGCGCATCATTTTTGATAATTGCTCTGGCGCGAATCGCACGGCTCACTGGGTCTAAGCGAGTGTCAATATTGCTTATAACACCTTCAAATTCAACGCCTGGATAAGCCACTGACGAGGCCGTAATACGTTGACCTTTTGCCACACTAGCAAGGTGGTTTTCAGCTACACTAAAGTCCACTTTTACAACGCTTATATCATCTAATGTGGTAATGGTATCGCCAGGTTGAACCAAAGAACCAATACTGATTTCTCGGTTGCCAAGTAGGCCGCTAAATGGCGCACTAATTTGTAAATCACTGAGCTGCGCGAGGGCAATATCGAGCTGTGCTTCTAACGCTTTCACTCTTGCCTGCTGCTCATCAAGTAGCTGTTCTGACGTGGCGTTAAACTGCCTCAAGTCTGAAACACGAACAAATTGTCGCTTAGCTTCTTCAATATTTGCCTTCAGCTCTTCTACTCTGGCGCGTTCTTCCGTGTTGTTAAGCTGCACAAGTAAGTCGCCTTTCTCGACATTGTCTCCATCGTCAAAGTTGATTGCTAATACTGTGTCTGTCACTTGAGCTGTGATATTAACCGACTCATTGGCAATGGTCGTCCCAAGAGACTCAATAGTAATAGGAAACGTTTTCGAGCTGACCACCGCCGTTTTGACCGGCGTCGCTCGTGGCCCACTCTGCTTCTTCTCCTCGTTTGCAGGCATATTCAAGTAGGCAACCACACCAGCGAGAAGAACTACACCGAAAAACAAGGGAGATAATGAAAATCGTGAAGACATGTTGTTTCCTATACTAAACATACAGCCAGAAAAAAAGCGGCATAAGCCAATCGCAGGCAATTACTGCTTGAGTCGCAAAATGCAACTCGATAAATTACCTGCATTGTTGTTATCCTTGTAAACAGCGTGCTTTTGCTGACGACATAACATCGCGTTCACGTGCTGCAATATCGTTATTCATCAAGCGTATGTTTACATTTACTAGGTTGAGTATTTTACCCAAATCAATGTCATTCTTTTTTCGCTTATCAGCTATTTTGGCAGTTTTACCGCTTTTTTCCTGTACACCCTCGTCTCCCGAAGACCCAGCGTGCAGAGTGTCTGACAGTTTACTATCAAAAAGCGCCGAATTTGCAGCCTTTGAGTACGAGGCCGCCGCATGTATTGTTAAGACAGAAAACAAAGTGCTTATGATTCGCCACCGCCTGTCTGGTAAGCTCGATTTTCCCGGGGGCGGTAGGTCAAATAGTGAAAATAGCGCGCTTTCTGCCGCATGCACAGCACACAGAGAAACTTGGGAAGAAACAGGCTTTAACGTTGAAGTTCAGCAGTTTCTAGGAACAACAAAAAGTGGGCTTCTTTTGTTTGGCTGTAACCTTGAAGCAGGCTTGAACACACTTCCTGACGTATTTGATGCACCGCCATGGGCTCGGTTAGAAGTGATGTCACTTGAAAAAATTGACCCATTTCTCATCGACCACAAAGTGCTGCGTTTTTCTGACGATCTCGTTCCGTTACGTGACGGCTATATAGCGTTTAAAGATAAGCCATAACAACCTAATTGCATCTTCAACCGACAAGGCATTGTTCACAAGCAAGTGTGTTGGTAAATTATCGAGAGTATTTATTAAGGAGAAGTGACTTGTTCACACTGCCACCCCTCAGTCTTAAGGGCAAAGTATCTGACCAAGAATGGCAAACGCGCGTTGACCTTGCGGCCTGCTATCGCCTTGTTGCCGACATGCGTTGGGGCGATCTAATTTACACCCATATTTCAGCGAAGGTGCCGGGCACCGACCACTATCTGGTTAACGCCTTCGGCCTAACGTTTGATGAAGTGACCGCCTCAAATTTGGTCAAAGTAGACCTTGAAGGTAACATTCTCGATGATACTCCCTATGGGATAAACCCTGCTGGTTTTACTATTCATAGCGCTATCCATGAAGTGCGTCACGACGCGCAATGTGTTATTCACCTTCATACCCTAGCGACTATTTCTGTTGCGTCAGTGAAAGGCGGGCTAAAACCATGGAGCCAATATTCGCTATTTTCACTGCCGTCATTGTCGTACCACGGATATGAAGGTTTAGCAGTAAATGACACTGAAAAGCGCCGTTTACAAGAAGATTTGGGTGATACCAATCACATGCTACTTCCTAATCATGGCGGGCTAACTCTTGGCCCAAGCGTAGGCGATGCATTTATGCGTTTTTACGACTTACAGCGAGCTTGTGAGATTCAACTTGCGCTTATGCAGTCTAATGAAGAAGTGATAGAGATCCCTCAGCCGATTATTGACGGTATATATCAACAAGCCAACGTGGTGCACAGCGGAGAAACAGGAGGTCAGAAAGCGTGGCCTGCCATGCTGCGTAAAGCGTATAAACTCGACCCCAGCTTTTGCGAATAGCTCTTAGAACGGAATTACATCACAACCATGAAAGTCACCAAAGTAGAAATTTTTGATATTGAATGTCCGAAACGCCCTCAATGGAACCCCGTTTTTGTACGCGTTTATACTGACGAAGGACTAACAGGCGTGGGGGAAGCAGGCCTAGCGTATGACTGGGGACATAGTGCAGCCGCGCATATGATCAAAGAAATAGCTGAAGCCATGCTTATAGGCTTTAATCCATTTCATACCGAGTTACTTTGGTCGCGAATGCTGCGTGAAGGCTTTTGGGGTTTGGGTGGCGGCCCAGTTATTTATGCGGCAATGAGCGCTATCGATACCGCCTTATGGGACATTAAAGGCAAAGCATTGGGATTACCGGTATACGAACTACTTGGCGGTAAAACCAATGGAAAACTGCGCAGCTACGCCAGTCAGCTTCAGTTCGATTGGGACAAAGAGGTCACTAAATTGAATGACCCTGCCGACTATGCTCGTGCGACCGAAAAAGCTCTAAAAGACGGCTACGATGCAGTTAAAGTAGACCCAATTGTTTATGACAAAGACGGTAACACGCACTTCGATAGAACAAAGCTCTTCACAAAGCCAGAACTCAAGCTCTTCAAGGCAAGATTACAAGCCATTCGTGACACAATGGGTGAAGATGGCGACATTATATTTGAATGCCACAGTCTGCTTGGTGCATCTACTGCTATTCAACTAGGTGATATTGTCGAAGAAATTGGCTGCTTGTATTACGAAGAGCCGGTGAACTACTTAAACTCAAAACTTCACGACAAAGTAGCCAAGAACGTTAATGTGCCTATTGCTGGCGGTGAGCGCTTATATCATCGTTGGGACGTACGACCGTATTTAGAAGACCAGTCTCTCGATGTATTGCAACCCGATGTGGGTCTATGCGGCGGATTTACTGAAGCCAAAAAAGTATGTGATTACGCTGATATCTATGATGTTCGTATTCAGGCGCACGTTTGTGGAGGCCCCGTTGCGACGGCAGCGAGTTTACATCTAGAGACCGCAATTCCTAACTTCCTCATTCACGAACACCATACCTATGCAATAAAAGACTGGAACCGTGAGCTGTGTATTCAAGACCCTCAGCCGGTTAACGGCTTTATTGAAGCGCCAGACACGCCGGGAATTGGTATAGAGTTGAATGACGAAGTAGTTTATCGCTCGCCAAACATGACAGTCACCGCGCTAAAATAGTTTTTACAGACCATACCACGCACGGGCATTTAACAAGCACAGCTTCTGCTGTGCTTGTTTACCCAAAGCACTACTCATGCGTTTATACCCCTGCCACAGCTTCGCATAAGGCATACGCCATGAAGACAACGGATAATTGCTGGCGAACATTATGCTATCGATGTCTACTTCAGAAATGAGCGTTTCAAAACGTGTTGATGCATGTTGCCATGTCCATGCTCGATTTTGCATTTCCAACCCAGAGAACTTGAACGCCACCTGCCCAGTCAAACCAAGCTCTCTCACATTCTTGCGCCAGTGAGAAAACGACAAGCTTGACGTGTCGCTAGGTGCAACTGCAACGTGGTTAATGGCGAGCTTCAGTGATGGACAGCGCGCAATAAGATGCAGCAAAGCACGAACGGTTTCAACACAAGCTATGTCGGCCTGCACTTCAAAAGACAAACCTACGCTAGCCATGTGCGACAGGCACCACTGCGCTTTGGGGTCTTTTAGGATTGTCAGGGCGTCATCATCGAGAATGTGGCGAAGTCCAGTCACCGATTTCATGCGAGAAAGCAGGGCGATATGCGAGGCAGCTTCTGGTGCAAGAAGGTCGATGCAGGCGATGGCCTTGAAGGGTTGTGTACAGTGTCTTTCTAGAAATTGTATTTCACGCCAGGGACGTTGGTTGTCAAACCCCGCTTCAATATGAATAAAGCCCGCTAACTGATCTTGGCTTTGTGCGAATAAATCCTGTTCATAAATGGGGGCGCTTATTTCAGCTTTGTCAGGCCAATATGGAGGGTTTTGCGGCTTAAGCCAATGATACTGCCCTTCATCTAGGGCGAAAAAATGTATATGCGGGTCGATCCAAGCGGCTGATTCAGAGTGCATGTATGATTTTCTTTTGCCAGTTTACTTACGTTTATTTATTACGCGGCGAATCCATTTATTAGACGGTGTAGCCATTTATTGTGCGGTGTAGCCACCGTCTACAGCATGCAAACTTCCGGTGATAAACGAGGCTTTGTCGCTACATAAAAAGTACGTCAATTCAGCGACATCACGAGGTTGCCCAAGACGGCCAATAGGCTGAACAGCGGCCTCTTCTGCGACAACCTCAGCTTTATCAGCACCTGAGCGAGCCACATATTGGTCAATCGCATTGTGAAATAACGGCGTTTCTATCGTCCCAGGACACACCGCATTGGCTCTTATATTATACGGCGCATAATCTAACGCCGTCGTTTTTGCTATTGATGCTAGCGCCGATTTCGTCAATCCATAGGCAAACGAATTTCGCTTTCCAACAAAAGATTGGTCAGATCCCATTACAACGATAGCGCCAGACTGTTGCGCTTTCATGGTAGGTAAGCAGCGTTGTATTGTGGCGTATGCCCCCTTTACATTTAAACTGAGCACCTTATCAAGTAAGGCTTCATCTGTTTCTTCAATAGTCGCAGACACATGTATTCCAGCATTACATACCACTGCATCTATACGCCCAAATTTCGCAATAACTTCATCAATCGCGGTTTTAACATCGCTGACGTTGCTGACATCGCATTGCTTCCATCTGGCATTATCTGGTGCATTCTCGAAGTCACGTATATCAAGGTTTACCACCTGATAATCGTGTTCTGAAAAAACCTTACAAACCGCAAGGCCAATCCCCAAACTTCCACCAGTAACAATACAAACTGGTTTATTACTTACCTTACTCATTCACAACTCACTGACTGATTTTTGATAAAGCATGCCAATACACCATAAAAAAGCAAGTGCCTCGTTTTGAACTGACACTGGAAACTGTCAAACGTTTAGCCGCGGAGGTTTTTCATTAACTTTCCTTAAACGGGCTACTCTGACTATGCTTTTTATGACTATAATAGGCAAAATTAAAACACTTGTTTGAAAAAGGAGTCACCCATGCCTCTGTACCATGCCCCTACCGCTGATTTTCAGTTTCTTTTGAAAGATTGGCTTGGACTTGATGCGCACTATGAAAAGCTCGGTATCAGCGATTTCGATAGTGATCTGGCCAATGAAATTATTTCTCAAGGCGCTAAATTTGCCCTTGATGTTGTTGCCCCACTTAACCGAGAGGGCGACGAAGAAGGCTGTAAACTAGAAGATGGCAAGGTGACAACACCCAAAGGGTTTGCTGAAGCATATCAAGAGTACGTTGCTAACGGCTGGAATGCGATGTTAGGTACAGCTGAGTATGACGGTCAAGATTTACCGTACACCATGGCTGTTCCGGTTCATGAAATGTTAAACGCAGCAAACCTAAGCTGGCGTCTAACCACCATGCTAACCGAAAGCGCAACACTGGCGGTTACCAAACATGCCAGCAAAGCACTTAAAGATATTTATTTGGCTAAGCTTATCAGCGGTGAATGGACAGGTACGATGAACCTTACCGAGCCACATGCCGGTACAGATTTGAGTTTGCTAAGCACAAAAGCAGACCCTCAAGGCGATGGCAGCTACAAGGTTACAGGCAACAAAATTTTTATTACTGCAGGTGACCAAGACTGGAGCGAGAACGTGATTCACCTTGTACTCGCTCGATTGCCTGATGCACCAAAAGGCGTAAAAGGCATTAGCTTATTTTTGGTGCCTAAATTTTTGCCTGATGCCAACAATGCCCCAGGCGAAGCGAATAGCCTGTCAGTAGGCAGTATTGAACACAAGATGGGTATTAAAGCGAGTCCTACTTGTGTGATGAACTTTGACGGTGCAACTGGCTGGCTTGTAGGCGAAGAAAACCAAGGGCTTGCATGCATGTTTACCATGATGAATGATGCGCGTTTCCAAGTGGGTATGCAGGGGTTAGGTGCCGCGGAAGCGTCGTATCAAGGTGCTTTAACTTATGCTCGCGAGCGTGTTCAGTCACGCGCACCGCAGGGTATTCAAAACCCTGAAGGAAAAGCCGACCCTATCGTATTCCAACCTGACGTTGCACGCATGCTGCTAACGCAAAAGTCACTGATTGAAGGCTGTCGCGCCCTGTCATTGTTATACGCAAAGTTCATGGACGTAGAGAAGCTTGGGGAAGGCGAAGATAAGAAGAATGCCGATAAGATTCTTCAGTTTCTTACGCCTATCTGCAAAGCATTCATGACCGATATGGGCCTTGAAACCACCAGCATTGGTGTTCAGGTGTTTGGCGGTCACGGCTTCATCCGCGAATGGGGAATGGAACAACTGATGCGTGATGTTCGTATTGCCATGCTCTATGAAGGCACGAACGGCATTCAAGCGCTTGACCTTATTGGTCGTAAGCTTACTCGCGACGGTGGTCAAATGATGGAAGCCACGTACAACGCATTTAATACGTTGGTTGCTGATATTCAAGACGCAGAAAACAAGGCTCTTGCGCAAAGCATCTTAGACGATTGGCGTGCTTCATCGGCAGAGTGTTTAGGTATGGAGCCGACTACAGCAGCGTCAGCGGCTTGCGATTACCTTGCATACAGCGCGTATTCACTTATTGGTGTACTGTGGTACAGCATGGCGGATACTGCTCAGCGTGGTGACAATGCTGTACTGGCGGCATCTAAACAGAAGACACGTGATTTTTACATCGAGCGCATTTTGCCACGTCGTGATGCACACAAAGTTGCTTACTTGGCGGGCCCGGATAGTACACTTGCTGTGGCGGGCAGCGAGTTCGATTACTTGTAAATTAAAGTATGTTGTACTAAACACAAAGGTCGCCTTTATGGGCGACCTTTTTTTGAGCAATGACTTGTTGAACAAGACTAGTTATTGGATGCCATTTGTTCAGGAAACGTATCGGCGAACCAATCATCTAACATATTTTTCTCATAAGACAATGGGTCGTTTCGATGACGACGGATGGCCGACTCCATAAAGTCCATGTCTTTTATCGTAACTTCATCTTCACTGGCTAATACTTGCTTGCTTGCGTCAGACAATGTGTAGCTAAATGTCATACGGGGTATGTCCATTCGACGAATAACGCGAATGTCGTTTGCTCCGCCGTTACCAAACCCCATAAATTGACTAGGCCATACTTCACCAGCCAAATCTAAATTAGTAACCGTAATCGACAGTGAATTCGACTCGGGCAGCTTAGCCGCAAGCTCAACAATATGCGCTTCAAGCTGCTTTAGCGTGCGATCTCTAAAGCGCTTTCTTGTTTCATTTGACGGACGCACGTCAGAGTATGACTCGGGCTCTTCCCACGTTATTTTTACCTCAGCAGCGTGCAAAGGCATTGAAACGGAAGACAAGCCTAATAGTGCCGCACCACTTAAACCAACTAACGAACTTAACTTACTCACGGTAATACCTCTCTTTAGCAGACACCATAGTTCATTCAACACACCCAGAAAATGCAGTATCTCGCGTTTGGCACACTACAGAAAATTAACTCATGCATACGCTTTTCTTCATAGCGGCGTTATAAAAGCGGTGTCTCTCTCGCTCGCGTTATGACTCTAGCATTATAGGTGATTGTTTAACTATTAGGCACAAATGCGAACGTTTAGTTCCCGTAAAATTGGGATTGATATCGCTTTTTTCACAATACATTTTGTGAAAGCGTCTCACTGCTTTCGCGTCCTTGGTGATTTCGAGGACGTAGGTTTGTTGATATGGTTTGAGTGGACTAAGCTGGCTATTGATCTGAATTCTCAGCGTTTCCAGCTTTTCACGTTCGGGGTATGTGGCCATTTCAGTTAGCCAATTTGAAATGGAATTTTGAATATCTTCAAATAGATACTGCGCGAAAGACGAACGTAAAACAATAATCAGGACTATTATTTCTGCAACAATAATAAAAAAGCGTAACATGACTTCTCAGCTAATTATGACAGACGTTTCAGGGTTATTCGGAACATGTTCCCTCACGTTTTTGTCATCCACAAGTATAGACCACAAGTAACTGTACAGGAAACACACTAACATTGACCACTGTTTCTGCCGGAAAACAACGCTCCTTGTCGAGATTATATGCTTAAGAATAATAAAACTTCGCCATTATGCGGTAAATACTCGCAATCATACGCAAGTATGCTCAGTTGTTAACTGAAAATACAGATTTGTTCAAAAGCCCTAAAGCGATGTCCATCCGTTGTAACTAGATAGAAGCACTATTCACTTTCTAACGACTTAACTCCACGAGAAAAGCCGCCCCAATAAAACGCAAACCATATGAACACTGGCGACCCGATAACAACAAAGTTAACACTGGCATCTTTTATAGGCTTTGCGACGGATAAAAACCATTCTGGTGGGCGCTCAGGTATTAAAACGTACCCTGCTTTCAATGCCCTCAGATATTCATCGCCACCTACCAAGACTTGAGCCATTTGATACCACAAATTAAATGCCACCAATATTGCGATAAGAGGGAATAAATACAGTGTACCAAGAGCGAGTTTCTTGAATTCCAATCGATAAGACAGCATCAGCAGCCAGAACAGCGGCAGACACATTGTGAACAACGTCATATCACCCAGTTCAGCATGCGTAACGTTGTTCAACGCTATTTTCGGTTGGTAAGTATTATGCGAATAAGGCCTTGAAGCATTGAACAAGTTAGTTTGTATTCGCCAACCTTGTTTTTCAGTATTTTTGAAACCAACATCATAATTACTATAGGTTTCGTTAAACCAAGTTTGGTTGAGCACAACAACAGCATGCACAACGGGTTTACTTATAACAAAGAACCAAACAAAAAAAATGGGGCAGATAAGAACAAAAAAACGCACAAAGAACCATTTATTGAACACTATTTTTGCCCTTACACTTCACGCGATGCCATTGGTAATCGAAGAGATTTGTTCATATGCACCAAAATAAACATCATTGTCGAGGCGGATAAAACAAACGATAGAAAGTAGTAGTGCAGAATATCAAAATGCTCTGGCTTTAAAAAATACCGTCCATACAGCAAGACAACGAGCCTGATAACATTGATAGCTTGACTAAATAGCACTGCTATAAAAGCGGTTTTAAGGCGACTAGCCCACGTGTCAGAATATAAAAAACTCACTGTAACCAGAACAAGGGTATAACCCAACGCACTGCACTCTCGCGTCACTTCGATAGCATAGGCGAAGCTTTGTCGAAAATAAATAGCACCATCTAATTCAACTTTTGCGTCGAAAGGCGAAACCAAAAAATAGGTTAAGTTCGCTAACAAAAGACAGAACGCATCAATTGTTGTTGACAAAAAGGGAGCTTTTAAAAGAGCAAACCCCAAAGCAAGGATGAAAAAAACACACAGCAGTCGGGTTATTGAATTCATAAAAACTGGTAATGCTTAGTGGGTTCCGGTTAGACAATCTGCCCAAAGTACCTGATAGTCGACTCAGTGATATAGCAAATTTGTTGCTGCTTTTTACACATTGTATTGAGGTTCGCTGATAACTTAAGCAGCAGGTAATTCAAGCGGACATTTTCTCGCTAAACACACTTCACCTTATCTAACACTAAAAATACAAAAATTTGATGTTTTCCAACGAAAAACAGTGTGTAATGAAGAAAATCATAACATAACTAATTACTTTACCAATGAAAAACAGCATTAAATCATACACCTTCATGTCACTTTTACTTGTTTCCATAGGCAGCCATGCAGACGTCAGAATTTGGACAACCGCAGCAACAACTGATGGCCTTATTGGCGTTGGTGGCCGCACTGGCGCAGACGCATTTTGCGACGCAGATGCGAATAAACCAGTAGTCGCTAGCAGCACAACAAGAGCATTTATTAGTGTTTCAGCATCTGATGAAATTAGAGATATGCCGGGGCTTTATAATATACCCACGAACGAAACAATCTATCAGTCGAACGGAACTACCGCAGTTGCTAGCAACTTTTCAGCACTGCTCAATACCTCCACAACCGACCTCAACGCTGTTGTTGATCCTCTTGCTGCTGGCGGTACAGCCGTTTGGACAGGGTCATTTAGTGACGGTTCTATTGGCATAGCCCCGGGTCCCATCGAAGAGACATGTAATGGATGGACGTCAAATGCAGGTTCCGACGTTGCTCGCTTTGGCGATTCAAGCCAGACAGGTTTCAATTATCTCATTTTTGGTCAAGGGGTTTGCGACGCAAACTCATTTCCACTTTATTGCGTTACCTATACAGCGCCTGTGGCTGTATCTGGGAAAGCAAGTTTAACAGAATGGTAATGTAAATTAGGCTGGGTAACACGCCGAAAAAAGCATGAACAGCAAACGTCTCATCTAAATATTTGGGCAGAGAGAACGCTATAAGTTCATCACTTCTGCCCTTTATTCTTTTCACTCCAATAACAATCTGATCTTTCGCTCCCTTGTTCTAAAGTTTCAGTATTGACTGAAACTTCCAAAATATGGATGATGCTCGCCATCATTGATCTATATTAAATATGTTGTGGTGCAAGCTGTTATACTTAACAGGCTGTTAGCAACATCAGAAAAGGTTACATTATGAATGAGCAGATACCGGTCAAAAACGTTACGCCGGTAAAAGTCCATAAGCCCAAAGGTGTCGCCGGTGAGAAGCGCTATGATTCTCGCAGTCGCATCTATGTGCGTGCCGTTCAAGGTCCTCTCGAGTCTTTTAGACGCTTTTTGGGCCTTTTCTTTTTGGCCTTGTTTGCTGTCATCCCATGGATTCAATATAACGGCCAGCAGGCTGTGCTACTCGATATTGGTGAACAGCGCTTTACAATTTTTTCACTCACGCTTTGGCCGCAGGATCTCACACTGCTTGCGTATATCTTCATTGTTTCTGCTTTTGCTTTATTTTTCGTAACCACCTTTGCTGGGCGTGTGTGGTGTGGCTTTATGTGCCCACAAACCACTTGGGTATATATTTACACGTGGTTTGAAGAGAAGTGCGAAGGGCCACGAAACAAGCGTATTGCGCTAGACGCACGGCCCATGGACGCCGATAAGTTTTTAAGAAAAACCGCAAAGCATACCGCTTGGGTGGTCGTTGCTTTACTCACGGCGCTAACGTTTGTTGGTTACTTCACCCCTATTGGGGCCCTTTTCATTGATTTCTTTACCTTTAACACCAGTTTCTGGGCCGCGTTTTCGGTTATTTTCTTTGCTGTGTGTACCTACGGCAACGCAGGCTATATGCGTGAAATCATGTGCACGCATATCTGTCCTTACGCTCGTTTTCAATCGGCTATGTTCGACAAGGATACATTTACCGTGTCGTACAATCCTTCCCGCGGCGAGCAGCGTGGTCCTCGCTCTCGTAAGCTGTCTCATGAGCAGGTGAAAGAAAAAGGCCTTGGAGACTGTATTGACTGCAACTTATGCGTTCAGGTATGTCCCACCGGCATTGATATTCGAAATGGTCTTCAATATGAGTGCATAAACTGCGGTGCATGCGTTGATGCATGCAACGGCGTGATGGACAAAATGGGTTACCCTAAAGGCCTTATTAGCTTCACGTCTGAAGAAGAACTGTCTGGGGGTAAAACGCACATAATCCGCCCCAAACTTATAGGCTATTTTGTGGTGCTGGTCATTATGATGGGACTGCTCTTTGCTAACATCTGGACGCGCAGCCCTACCGAAGTCGATATCATTCGCGATAGAAATTCGCTTTACCGTGAGACCAATGAAGGGTTAATTGAGAATGTTTACACCATTAAAGTGTTAAACAAAACGCAGCAAACGCACACCTATACAATCGCCATCAAAGGGTTGCCAGATTACCAGTACATTGGTGAACAAGAAGTTACCGTTCAAGGTGGTGCGGTATATAGCACGCCAATTTCAGTTGCAACCGATGCATATAATCTGGAAGATACGGTTACCGATATATTTATTAGCGTAACCACCACTATTGATGGAGAAACGGTTACTGTTGATGAGCCAACTAAATTTCTTTATCGATGACAGACTTTTCTTTCTCGGGGCTTAGCCCCGACACCATATTAGATGCCCTGGAGTCACAGGGCATTTTTTTACAAAGCGGTTTACTTGCGCTCAATAGTTATGAAAATAGGGTGTACCAATTTCTTTGTGAAGATGGCAAACGCTACGTTGCTAAATTCTATCGTCCAGGACGATGGAGTAATGAACAAATCTTAGAAGAACATCGTTTTGCCCACGCGTTAGTTGGGAATGAAATTCCTCTTGCTGCACCTATCGAACTCAATGGTGACACCCTACATCATCATAACGTGGAAGGTACTGACTATCGGTTTGCTCTCTTTCCTTCTGTAGGGGGAAGGCAATTCGAGAATGATAACCTCGATCAATTAGAGTGGATGGGCCGATTTATTGGGCGTATACATCGTGTGGCACAAGCGGCCTCTTTTGAGTACCGCCCTGCTATAGATGTCGAAAGTTACCTCGACGAGCCTAAGCGCGAGCTTGAGCAAAGTACACTGTTGCCAGCGCATTTAAAAACGGCATTTTTCGCTATTCTTAACCCGGTTATTGAAGCGACTAAAGATGCCTATCGCCCCACGTCATATATTCGTCTTCACGGCGACTGCCACCCTGGTAATATCCTATGGCGTGACGGCCCTACTTTTGTCGATTTAGATGACTGCAGAATGGGCCCCGCTATTCAAGACTTGTGGATGATGTTGAGCGGTGACAGACAGCAGCAACTACTTCAACTAGACACGTTGGTGGAGGCCTATGAAGAGTTTCACTCCTTCGATAACAGTCAGCTTGGGCTTATTGAACCTCTGCGCGCAATGAGAATGGTGCATTACATGGCGTGGCTATCACGTCGTTGGGAAGACCCCGCATTTCCTCGTGCTTTTCCATGGTTTGCAGAAGATAAATACTGGGAAGGCCAAATACTTGCGCTGAAAGAGCAGTTAGCAGCATTACAAGAACCTCCCCTCAAGCTTGGGTTTTAATAAACATCGCTTTTCTATATACTCGTCAGCGCGTAGGTGCGCTGACGACTTGTGTTCATATCTGTTGTCAGCGTTAAACGGGAAATCAGTGCAAAACTGATGCTGCCCCCGCAACGGTAAACTCTATGCCCTAGGCATTTTCTTTTCACACACCACTGTCACTAATATAGTCATGTTTCTGAGTGAACGAGCGCTATGTTTGATGGGAAGGTAAAAGAACCAATGTACACATTGTGTCGATATTGGTGAGTAAGCCCGGATACCGGCCTGTGCTTCACGGTAAGCAGAAACACACAATAGAATTCTACTTGCTTCCACATCAACTTGTACTCGGGCGGAGTACATTTAAGAAAACACAAAAACCATGCGTACATATTTTTCTCGTTCTGCTTTAACAGCTGCAGTGCTGTCGTGCCTAAGCACGCCTGCACTTTCTCAATCTATCAATAACGATATAGAAACCCTCACCGTAACGGGCACCAGATTACCTGTTCAGCTGACTCAGTTTCCTGGCTCAGTTTCAGTCGTCACCCAGTCTGATATTCAAGCATCGGGCGCACTTCAACTTACCGAGCTTATTCGCGGCCTGCCGGGTGTAAGTTTAGCGCAATCGGGTAGCCCAGGTGGACTAACCGAAGTGCGCGTTCGCGGCAGTGAAAGCAACCATTTATTAGTATTAATAGACGGTGTAGTGGCTAATGATGTGGGACAAGGAAGTCTAATCGACCTTGCACATTTAACAACATCTAACGTTGTGCGCATCGAACTGTTGCGCGGCCCGCAAAGCGCCCGCTGGGGAAGCGGCGCAATTGGTGGTGTATTGAGTATTACCACCAAAGCTGGACAAGAGAACAACGTTTCTTCGGTAAATCTATCTGCCGGCGCGGGAACACAGGGTACCTATCAAGGTGGCGTGAATGCGAGCGCAAAAGTAGATGACGTTCGTATTGGTGCGTATGCCAATTACATTACTACCGATGGCGACAACATTGCTCGCACGGGAAGTGAAGATGACGGTTATGAAAACCTAACCGCCGGCCTCAACGTTGCTTATGCTGCCAACAAAGAGCATGCTTTTAGCGCAAACTTGCGCACTGTTGACTACGAAAATGACTATGACGGTACCGACTTTGTTTCAACAGGGCTACCGTCTGACTCTGACAACGTAACAAAAGGTTTTCAAGTTAGTACACGCGTGCGTTGGGACTACACGCCAGTTTCGTCGTCATACCGTTCTGCACTAATGGCACAGTACCGAAAAGATGAGAACGACAATACAACATCTGGCGCTGAGGCCGGCGGCACAACGGGTGAACGCGTTGAGCTTAACTGGACAAGTTTTTATCGCCTCGATAATTGGCAGCTTGCTGGTGGTGTAGAATACCTGCAGCGCTTGTTCACACAGCGCGGTCCAGTAAGTTTTGGCGATCCAAATCAAAAACAACACGACACCACTCATAGCCTGTTTGCTGAAGCCAACGGTGAACTTACTGACGACCTTTTCGCTACGTTAAGTGCCCGTGTCGACGATAACAGTGAGTTCGATAATGCCACCAGTTATCGCGCAGGGCTCACTTGGCAAGTTAACGCCAACTACGCATTGTTTACTAGTTTTGGGCGCGCGGTTAAAACCCCAACGTTCACCGAGCGTTTCGGTTTTTTCCCTGCAAGCTTCATCGGTAACGAAAACCTCGTTCCTGAAACAAGTGAAGAATTTGAACTTGGTGTAAAAGCGAGCTGGAATAATATAAGCGGACAAATCAGTATGTATTCTGCGCAGCTTGAAGATGAAATAAATGGCTTCGTTTTTGTTCCAGACCTCGGTGCCTTTAGTGCTGACAACGTAGATGGCGACAGTGATAGGGACGGTATCGACCTTGAACTAAACTGGCGTACTGATTTTGGTAACCTAGTAGCGTCATACAGCTACCTCGATGCACAGCAGACCAATGCTGGCGTTACCACAACAGAGTTAAGACGCGCTAAGCATCAAGGGGCACTGGTGTTTACCACGCACTTAGGCACGGATAAGTTTACGCTTTACACCAAGCTTGCTTATACCGGTACGCGCAACGACACGTTCTTCCCGCCTTTCCCGCAGCCAGCACAAACGTTAGCCTTATCGGCATACACATTGGCCACGGTAAATCTAAGCTATCAAATAGATGAAAAGTGGCAAACTGCGCTTAAGATCAATAATGTTTTCGATACTGATTATGAGGATATTGTTGGCTTTGCCGGTCAGGAAAGACGCGCATTACTTACTGTGAATTACACGATGTAACAACGCCGCGTTGAATCATACAAAAGGGGCTACATGCCCCTTTTTTTTTACAAATAGATACTGCTAACTGCACTATCGATACACTGTTAATGTTCACTCATTGTGTTTTTTGTGAAACTGGTCGTGTATTCAGACTATGGTATCAATCGCACTCTAGTTAAGCTTAATCGCCTGTGATAACCTCTTCGGCGTTAATTGTTTAAATACTATAGGAAATGTTTCCATGAAAAAGTTTGCAGTAATGTTTGTCATGGCAATGCTATTGCCATTAACGGCATGCGCACAAGATTCTTCGTCAAAGTGGGTAGAAGGTACGCACTACGCCGTTTTGGATAAAGAAGCAACGGCCAAGCCCGTCATTACCGAGTATTTCTCTTTTTGGTGCCCACACTGCTTCCAGTTTGAGCCGATTGTTGCACAAATCAAAGAGAAGAAGAGCGAAGGAACCAAATTCAACAAGGTGCACGTAAACTTTATGCGTTTTACTGGCCCTGACGTTCAAGATGCGGCAACTAAAGCCATGCTTGTTGCCCGTGCTATGAAGCAAGAAGACGCCATGAACGGTGCTATTTTTAACTATATTCACAAGCAACGCGCGTCTATTACTGGGCTTCGCGACCTGCGCAATATCTTTGTGGTTAACGGCGTAGACGGCGAAGAATTTGACAAGATGGCAAAGAGCTTTGGCGTTAACAGTATGCTGCGTAAAAACCAGCAACAAATTGATGACTATAAAGAGCATCTAACAGGCGTTCCAAGCTTTATTATTAACGGCAAATATCAACCGATCTTCACGGCAGATATGACGTTTGACGACATCGCAGACCTGATTGTTTGGTTGTCTGAGCAAAAATAGTTACTCCCCCTTTCCTGTATAAATGGGCGCATCGGCGCCCATTTTTTATAAGCCATTGTGAGATACTCTCGCAGCACACTCTTCACATGTTGAGGTTGATAAAACATGATACCAGTTAGTGAATTCGCAGCATTTATTTGCGAACTCGACAAATTGAAGGCGGTCAAGCGTCAAATCTTATTGCCAAGCGACAATTATCGCCAAGAAAACTCTGCCGAGCACAGTTGGCATGTTGCACTTATGGCGACCATGTTGAGTGAATATGCCGTTGAGCCTATCGATGTATCGCGCGTTGTACGTATGATCCTTATCCACGACATTGTTGAAATAGACGCTGGCGATATGTTTGCGTTTAATGACCAACAAGACCACGACGTACAAGCAGAAAAAGAGCTAGAGGCGGCCAAGCGACTCTTTGGCCTACTGCCAAGCTCTTTTAGCAATGAAATGCTAAACCTGTGGCTGGAATTTGAAGCGGCAAAAACACCAGATGCTGAATTTGCCAAAGCGATGGACCGCGTACTACCTGTTTTCCAGAACATGAAAGACAATGGTGGCAGCTGGAAAAAACACGGAATAGCCAGAAGCAAAATAGAAAAACGTAACGCGCACCTAAAACAATGCGCCCCCGCTCTTTGGGACTATGTCATGGCACAGCTCGATATCGCCGTGAACAATGGCTGGTTAAGAGATTAATGCATATTCCTGAGGCGTATTTACATTAAGCAATGCCTGTGAAAACGCCTCAGGCACATCGATACCCTTTGCATCGACCGTGTCAATGATAGCGCGTATTGACGGTGAATTTCGCGTTAAAAGCAGTGTCTTCAACGCGTCTTTATAACGCTGAATATCGTACAAGACCAGCGGGAAGCACTCGCCGTTAAAATGAACGCTTCGCTTTACCGTGAGTGCTTGGTTAAGTAAGCGAGCAAGTAATTCAGGCCTTAATAAAGGCATATCAACGGGCAACACTAACACATGCTCCAAACTACCCACGTCTTCCCTATTGGCCGTTTCTAAGCGCAAGTTTGACAAGTAATGTTGTAGTGCGCCAATAAGTGCTGCGCCTGGTCCTTGAAATGACGCTTTATCAACAATATCGCTTCCTTCTCGCCCAACGCTGAAGGTTTTATCCACGCCCGCTTGCCGTGCAGTTCGTTTGGTAATATCCAAAAAACGCTGGTTATCTATGACCAACGACGCTTTGTCTGTTCCCATTCTTTGAGACTGCCCGCCACACAGGATAAAAGCGCTGACTGTATCAGCGCTTTTGTCTATGGTATGTCGATATACGTTGTTCAAAACGTTCATTTAGAATCTCGTGCCTACCCACATCCAGAAGCGACTCGTATCTACTTTAATATCAGCCGCATCATAGTTAGCGTACTTAATACCGAAATTATATTTGCCTGCAAACTTCTTGGTATATTGCGCGTTTATTTCACTGCCCAGGTCATCTACGCCCGCAGTGCTTTCGTCGGCTGAAAAATCATGATAAGCCAACAACCATTTACCGCCAGCCAACTTACCAGATAGTGAAAACTTCAAATCCTGCAAACCTTGCGCAGGGGTCGCAAGGAAAAGGTCAGCAAAACCATTAAATTTGTGTAGCGTCGCTAATGGTGTCGCAAAACCGTAAAGGCCATCGTCAGAGCCGAGAACTTCGTAATCTACTTTTGCGGTGATGCCAGATACCGTAGCAGCTAAATAAGCGTTTAAGTATGACGCATCAAAGTCAGTGGCGGTATCGCCTGTGCCTGATTCACTTGACTGCGTGGCAAATTCACCACCATATGCCCAGCTCACGCTGTCCATTTTTGTCTTTCCGTCATAGCTTACGCCATAGGTATCAAGGGCATTATCAGTATCGTTGTCCACTTCTAACAAATAGGCATAGGCAACAAATTTACCAATATCTGACTTGTAGGTAGCATGCACAATATGATCTTTTGAATCTAGATCTGCGGCTTCTGCAAAGATACGGTTGCGCTTGTATAAATAGCTGTAAAAGAATTCGAGGTCTTTATTTACCGCATATTTTGCACTTACTGCATCGAATGTTTGCTTATCTTGTCGCCATGCAACGTGGCCAACAAAGCGATGGTCGTCAAGCGTTATGACCTGTCTACCAATTCGTGCAGTAAAGTTATCGTTCTTGTATTGAAGATAGGCTTGGTCAAGTTCGGTGGTTTCTGGGTCAGCGATAACGGAATATTCACCCACATTAAAACCAGTTGGACCAACAGTAAATTCATCCTGCCCCATGACAATACGGCTATCTTCTACTTCAGCGGTTACTGAGAAACCATTTACGCTACCTGTCGAAAAGCCAATCCAGGTTCTTAGGGTTAGCGCACTGCCGTCTTCTAGCGCATTGTCTTGTTCAACCGTCTCGTAACGAAGGTTAATGTCTGCATACGCGGTAGAGTTGCTCAACGCATCATAAATGGCATTTGCTGAAGCACTGGTGCCAAACGTTGCCAGTATTGAGGTTGAAAGAAGCGTTAAGCTCATTTTTTGTAGCGTGTTCATGTGTTTTCCCTATCAGTCTTGTTTTTTATGCGTGCAGCTTCCTACCTCAGCCTAGTTGGCAAGGAAGAAATTGCTAATTAAAGTTGCGGTCTAAGTGCCGCTTAATTCAGACGCCTACAAAATTAGGCGGCATCTGAATCGCTTGACTCTTTTTTCTCAGATGACACCTCGTTTGATTGTCGCTTTGACGCGGTTTTACTGTGGGACGATACCGTTTCCACTTTCTTTTGTTTATCGTAAAGAAAGGTAAGTACTTCATGGCGGTAGTGATTGTATTGCTTGTTATCAGCAAGGGCTAATCTATCTCTTGGGCGCGGCAGCTCAATATCGAGAATTTCCCCTATGGTTGCCGCTGGACCGTTATTCATCATTACGATGCGGTCAGACAGCAATACCGCTTCATCAACATCGTGGGTTATCATAATAACGGTGTTGCCTAAGTCGGCATGAATTTCCATTAGTGAGTCTTGTAAATGAGCTCGCGTTAGTGCATCTAATGCCCCAAATGGCTCATCCATCAATAGTACTTTTGGCTCCATAGCGAGCGCTCTTGCTATGCCAACTCGCTGCTTCATACCGCCAGAAATTTCACTGGGTAGCTTATCAAGTGCATGGGTCATATGCACAAGTTCGAGATTATGCATTATCCAGTCACGCATTTCGCTCTTAGACTTACCACGCATTGTCGATTTAACCGCAAGCTCAACATTCTTATAAACGCTTAGCCATGGCAGCAGTGAATGATTTTGGAAAACCACCGCTCTTTCAGGGCCCGGCGTACGCACCTCTGCACCATCGAGTATAACCCCACCGGTGGTTGCCTGATGGAGCCCCGCTACAATATTTAAAACAGTAGACTTACCACAACCTGAGTGACCAATTAAGGATACAAACTCACCTTTTGATATTTTTAGGTTTACATCTTGTAGCGCAGTAAATGGGCCTTTAGGTGTTGGAAAGTCGATGCCTACTTGTGCAAGCTCTAAGTGTTTCGCTGTCATAATAAATATCCTCTTAAGCGCCTTTGATTAACGTAATACGCTCGACTTATCCCAACTTACTGCGCGCTGAATAGACAGCATAAGTCGGTCTAACACAAACCCAATCGCACCAATGGTCAATACCGCTACCATTATTCTGGCAAGTGATTCAGAGCTGCCGTTTTGAAACTCATCCCAAACAAATTTTCCAAGTCCGGGGTTCTGCGCCAGCATTTCAGCAGCAATGAGTACCATCCAACCTATTCCCAGCGATAAACGTAGGCCTGTGAAAATCATTGGAATAGACGATGGCAAAACTATCTTTGTCAAATGCGCAAAAGGGGTAAGGCGCAACACTTTACTTACATTAATCAGGTCTTTATCGATGTTCGATACACCTACCGCGGTATTGATTAACGTTGGCCACAAACAGCATAGCGATACGGTGAACGCAGATGTCACAAATGACTTTGAGAACGCCGGGTCATCACTCACGTACAAGGCGCTCACTACCATTGTCACAAGCGGTAACCACGCCAGAGGTGACACGGGCTTAAAGAGCTGTATAAGTGGGTTGATAGCCGTGTACGCCGATTTACTTAAGCCACAGATAATACCAACCGGAACGGCAACCACAGAGGCAATCAAAAATCCAACCATGACCGTATATAGGCTTGTCCAAATTTGTTCAAAGAAGGTTGGCGCACCGGTGAAGTCTCTCACCTTAGGTACGTATGTCGGGTCTTGCGCAACACGGGCAGCGTTTCTCGCTTCTTGTCGCTCATAAAAGGCCTGTGCCTTTTCGCGCTGAGCAATGTGTTCATCCACTAAAGCGCCCGCTTGCTCCCACACTTGTGCAGGCCCAGGAAATTGCCCTAGTGACGTGTCAATGCTCTTAGCAACACCATTCCATACTGCAAGAAACAATAACAATCCGATAATAGGTAGCAGCAGAGCGGGAGTCGATTGATACAAACGGCCGAGAATGCTGTTGGTGTTTGATGCCGATGTAGGCATTCGAAGTATTGTGGTCATTTTGCTCATTGCTTGCTCCTGACACCTTCAATTAACGTTAATACGGGCCCTTCACACAACGAAGGGCCTTAAACTTCATGTTTTACAGCACTGATTTACCTTTGAGGCCTATTACAAATTGCTCTAGGTAGTCATTAGGTTTTGTGCCATCAAATGTTACGCCGTCAATAAATTCACTTTGTGGCGGCTTGAAGCCTGTTTCTGTTGTAAATTCTGGAAAATCAGCAGCATTAGCTTTGCCTTCAGCGATCAGAGCAAGGGCAGCTTGTGCATATACTTCAGGCTTATACACTTTCTTCGCCGTCTCTTTGTACCAATCATCTGATTTTGCTTCTGATATTTGTCCCCAGCGGCGCATTTGTGTCAAATACCAAATCGCGTCACTGTAGTACGGGTAGGTCGCGTTATAGCGAAAGAATACGTTGAAGTCAGGCACATCACGCTTGTCGCCTTTTTCATACTCAAAGGTTCCCGTCATACTGTTCGCTAGCACATCTTCATCTGCACCTACATAGGTACTTTTTGCGAGAATCTTCACCGCTTCTGGGCGGTTAGCATTGTTGTTCTCATCCAACCACATTGCTGCGCGAATAAGGGCCTTAACAACACGGATATGCGTATTAGGATACTTTTCAGCCCAGCTCTGGCTTACCCCAAAGACTTTTTCAGGGTTGTTCTTCCAAATCTCATAGTCTGTGATAACTGGAACACCGATATCTTTGAATACCGCCTGCTGATTCCATGGCTCACCCACACAATAGCCATAGATAGTTCCCGCTTCCATAGTCGCAGGCATTTGAGGTGGTGGGGTTACCGACAACAGTGCTTGTGCATCAATTTGACCTGCTGTGTCACCCTTATGAGGTGCGTAGAAGCCAGGGTGTATACCACCGGCAGCTAACCAATAACGTAACTCGTAGTTATGTGTTGATACTGGAAATACCATTCCCATATTGAATGGCTTGCCTGCACTGCGATATTCATCAACCACAGGCTTGAGGTAGTCTGCTTTAATCGGATGAACGGGCTTGCCGTTTTCATGTGGGATATGGGCCTTCATTTTTTCCCAGATCTCGTTTGATACCGTGATACCATTGCCGTTGAGGTCCATGCTAAACGCTGTCACTACATGCGACTCTGTACCAAAGCCGATAGTAGCACCTAACGGTTGGCCCGCTAGCATATGCGCACCATCAAGCTGCCCGTCAATCACGCGGTCTAGTAAGACTTTCCAATTTGCCTGTGCTTCTAACGTAACATATAGCCCTTCGTCCTCGAAAAAACCTTTCTCGTAAGCAATAGCTAATGGCGCCATATCAGTTAGCTTTATAAAACCAAATTTTAATTCTTCCTTTTCAGGCCATCCCACTTTCTGCTCTTGCGCCAGAGCAACAGAAGATGCGCCCGCAAACGTAACGGCTAGTGCAGTGCACACCGTAATACTTGCCTTAGAAAAGCGTTTCAATAATGAAGTTGTTAACCCAGTCATACGTGTTCCTCGTAGCCAAAAAAAAACCCACCAGCTATCGACAGTACACTGTCGTGCTCGGTGGGCTTCGTTGCCAGGTCTGTAAGCTCGGAGTACTTACAGACTTTTCAAGTTGTAATTGGTAAGCAAGGAAGTCCCGCTCACACCTCTTCTTTATGAAGGTTTAAAAAAACCAAATAGCGTTTTGTTATTATTATTCACTTGTTAATAGCCTAACGGCGTCATTACTTCCTTGGGGCGCCGCAAATTTGATAATGCCTTATTGTTTAAACCCTTAACAGGTGAGGCGCATCACTGCACCATATTGCACATAGATATGAGCATGCTTCATGCCAATAATGTAAAGCATTGAAATTTATAACTTAATTAAAAACAAAACGAAACACACACTCGCTTTTCAACTGAAACGTGCACCAAAACAGATTAATTGTGCAACCATGGTGCGATTATGGCTGCCTTTCGAACACGCAGCGATTTCGCCCGGTGGTCTTGGCATCGTAAAGAGCTTTATCTGCGAGATTGAGGACGGTCGTAGATTGCCATGTACTGTGCTCATCAAAATAGAATGTGGCCACCCCTATGCTCACAGTGACATGCTTTGAAACATCACTTTTGACATGTTCAATGTTCAGGTTTTCCACTGTTTTGCGCACTTCTTGCGCTTTCACCTTAGCACCATGCTCATCGGTGTTGGGCAATATGGCTACGAACTCCTCACCACCATATCGTGCACAAAAATCTGTATTTCTGACAATGGTTTGATTGAGCCCTTTAGCCACTTTTTTCAAGCATACGTCACCTTGTGTATGCCCATAGTGGTCGTTGTATGCTTTGAAATGATCTACATCGAGTAACAACACGGTCAAAGGCCACATGTTTCGCTTCGCCATGGCCATATTCTTCTCAATTTCCAATTCGAACGAGCGCCGATTGGGTATGTTGGTCAACGCGTCACTGAGTGATAAACGAATAAGTTCAGACTCTTGAGACTTAACGCGTTCAAAGTAGAGTGCAAAGCTTCTTGCTAATCGAGATATTTCGTCACTTCCTTCGAAAGTAGACACTTCGTCACTGGCTTTCTCTACCAGATTTGTAAGCGCAATAAGCCTAAGTATTATGCGCTTGTAGATATAAAAGATGATGCCACAGCAAATCAAAACAACAATGGAAGAAAGCGCCAGCGACAGTCCAATTTGCTCTTTCACTCTACTACTGGCTATGTTGGCGTGTTTGGAGGTTGATTGGGTAACGGCGTTGGCACGGTATTCTATGTTGGTCGCGACTTCTTCAGCTAAATGCTCAACAAAACTCCCTCTTCCCCTAGAGCGGCCGCGAATTCGCATCACATTGGCCTGTTTGTTAATCATTCCCCACTCATCTAAGACAGCCTCTTCTATGGATGAAATAAGGGCCTGTTCTTCTTCGTTGGTGTTAGTCGTCGCCCGCAACTCGGCAATACTCTGCTCAATGTTTCCTTCAAGTAGCCTTAGTTCGTGAAGTTGATATTGCTGATTAATTTGTGCAATTTCTAAAATAAGTGACACCAAGACTTGAGATGATTGAAGGTCAAGAAAACGCATATCGTTTCCCTCGACAATCGTATTCAAGTACTCAAAAAGTGCATCTCGTTCCACGCTGAATTCTCTTTCAACGTCAATACGCTGCCTGACGAGCGCATTAAGCTCTTCAATTTCCTGCATTAAAACGCGCATTTGCGTCATCAAATATTTGTCACTATGTTGGTCGTGCAGCGTGGGGGCTCGCAGTCTTTCTAGCGTTTTGTCGAGATCTGCTTTTGTGATTCGTCGAGAGGATTGATTTTCAGCAGATGTAAGGCGCGCCGTCAACGAGATAAGATGCTGTACCTCGCGTGTAACCGCCGTTGCTTGACTCAACGTGGGAACTGACGAAGTCGTCACGTCAACCAACACGCGTTTAACCTCGTCCAGCCTGACGACTGACAGCGTTAAAATAAGCAAAAACAAGCCCATCACGCTGCACTGCGCAAATATAAATAAGTAAAGGGTCTTTTTCTTACTTTGCATACTGCTAATGCCCCTTAGCAGTATCAACAATTCGCTGAGATTTGCTCAGCACGATATCGTAGTTATTAGCGATACGCTGTACCACCAAATCGGCTATTTGCGGTGGACGAGCACTTTCGCTATTGAGACGCGGTGCATCTTTTAACGCTAAGTACCCATCGCCTCCATTGGCAAGAAAATCGCTGGTCGCAAGGGTGTACGTTTTATCATTGCGTAAGGGTTCACCAGCAATCATCACCGATTTTACGCGAGTAAACGGTCTTGCGTTGCTATCAAAGGTATATGCCATACCCGATACGTGAGGAAAGCCACCTTTAATATTCTCAATTTGAGATAACCCTTGTTCGAGTGCCAAAATCAATTGTTCACCGGTAAGCTTGAGCGTGGTGACACTGGCGCGAAAAGGCATTTCGGTTACGATGTCTTGACGAGTTATAGGCATCCCCACCTCATAGCGCTTGTTGCCTCTTATACTTCCTCCATTGACTATTACAATGTCGGTACCGGTATAGCGTCTAACAGTATCTACCACAAAATTTACAAACGCATTCTCACCCGTTCGTACTTCGGTTCGATTGGTGGAATGGGCCGTTCTCCACTCGCCAATTTGAATATTTAGTAAGCGTTTCAACCTTGCTTCATAGCCATAAACTTGCTCACTGACCAGTGAGTCTGGCGATAGCGCGCCCAGATTTACATCTCGTTTGCTAGTAACGGTCCAATGGTTGTCTTCGTCACGCTCAACACTTACCACCACGGCACTTCCCACACCAGCAAGTTTGACGTTACGTGCGCTCAACGTCTCATCCCCTAGTTGTTTTTCACTTACTCGACTATCAGAAATAAACGCAATATCAACTACGCCTTTTTGCAGCAGTGTGTCTATAAATTTGAACGGATAAGAGTAGTGTAGTAGCACAATATCTGCCCCTCGCTGTCGTAACGATTTCGACTTTTCTATGATCGCTTTTTGAGGTGGTTCAATTGCAATTTCAGATAGTTGATATTCGCTTATTACCCTTTCGTGGAGCACTGATATAACCCCTAGCGTTATGCCACTTTGTTCGATAATCACAGAGGTATGTATGCCATCTGGCACCCGGCCTTGCCGGCTACCAATTACATTACTAGTAACAAAAGGAAATGCCGCTTCATAGGACCGCAATGACAGTTCATCTTCATAAAAACTAAACTCGCGTTTTGTTACCCCCATGACGTCGGGTTCAATAGAGTTAAGAATATCGATGATATGTGAGCCTCTATCAAAAGAGGACAGCGCACTTGGCCCTATTGAGCCTCCGCCAAAAACGAAAAATGTGGGATCGCTCTGCTGGCGATGTTCCGTTACCAAGGTGCGAAGCTGAGGATAGTAGCCTGAGCGCTCATCACTGATATTGGGCATATCAGCCGCCAATATAAAAGTGACGCCTGCTGGCGCATCCTCAGCGCGAGGCGCTAACGAAAACAACGCAATGAAGAAGAATAGAAGCCTCACCTGTATAACATCACTTTTGAACTACTGTTACTAATAGTATTAACAGTTATCGATAGCGATAAGTCAAGGTAACGCCTAAGAAAGAAGACTATAGTCTAACGATGCAGTAGCAGCACAGAAAGACGTTTTAGAATGGCGTGGACGTTTTTTGCCTTGTTGACCATAGTTCACGAGCGTGGGCAACTGCATCATTAGGTTCTCGGCTTTCCAATAACACTAGATAACTTGCAAGCGTACTTATTATCGCTTGTTCACCATAAACGTGGCTGCGATGCCCTTGCCATACATCGAGCATATCATTCACGTCCATGTTGGTGTCTTTCATTGCCCATTTTTCAGCAATAACAGGTAAAAGCACTTCCTGCGTCTTGCCACCCCGCGTTACAAAAAGTTCGGTTTCTCTCTCGCCGTTCACTTCTGGATCGCCGCCATCACCTCTAAAACACAATGCGTCAATGTTGGGATAATTTTCGTTAACACGACAATGTTTGTGATCTAGGTGCATGTGATAAACGCCCTGTACGCAATATTTTGCCGCCGTGGGGTTTAGTAAACGCGCTAAGGTGTTAGCGCAAGAACGTAACCCAAACACATCGCGCAATTTAATGATCGTATCTAAAGATGGTAGCAAATGAGATAAATCAAGGTAGGTAACGCCTTTTTCCTCAAGCTGGCGCTTTGCTTCGACTATACTCACCGCTTCGTCAAGACCCAAGATGGGAAGGGCCTTACTCGCATACAATCGGCCTGAGCCTGGTTCATGAGCGCCGTGAAGCATAATGGAATAGCCTTGTTGGGCAAGCACAGCGACGGCTAATAAATACCACGGCAACTGGCGCCGCTTTCCGGCATAACACCCGATATCGAGCGTTGGCGCTAACGACTGAACATCACTTTCAATCAGTTCTCTGCATGCGTCAACAAAACCAATAACCTCTTCAGGCGTTTCTTCACGAGTACGTAGCAACATCAAGAAAGCGCCGCGCTGATCGCCAGTTACCTGGTTAGCCAGTACCATTTTCATTGCGTTGTATGCTTCTTCTCGGGTAAGGCTTCGACCGCCTTTTTGCCCTTTGCCAATAATTTTGATGTATTCGCTAAACGCTTGCTGCATAGAGTTAATAGTGTGGTTAGGCGTGCTGAAAATACCTTGCATCTAGCAAGCACGTGTTGACTTGTTGACGAGACTCTACCACCTTTCCAAAAATAAGTAACGTGGGGCCGGTCAAATGAGCGTCTCGCACAAGAGAACCGATAGTATTGAGTGTACCGGTAACTATTCGCTGAGAAGATGTAGTTGCGTTTTCTATCGCTGCAACGGGCCATTCTTCAGGCACATCGAAATGCATTAACCCCTTGGCTAAACCATCGAGACGACTAAGCCCCATGTAGACCACTACGGTTTGTTTCATCACATTTTGAGCAAGCGGCTGCATATCCGGCCACTTAGCAGCGTCTTTAAAATGCGCGGTAATAAATGAGACAGATTGCGCACAGCGCCTATCCGTTAGCGGGATCCCTGTGTACGCTGACATACCTGAAGCGGCTGTGATTCCCGGCACAATGGCGTATTCAATATGTGCCTGGTCTAAAGCGGTGGTCTCTTCACACGTTCGAGCAAAAAGCGCGGGGTCCCCTCCCTTTAAGCGCACGACTACTTTTCCTTCCTGTGCCAAACCTACAACCCGTTCGCAAATAGCTTGCTGAGTAAAACTGTGTTTTTTGCAACGTTTTCCAACATATTCTCTTTGCACATAATGTGGAATCAACGCCAATATTTCTTCACTTACTAAAGCATCAAAAAGCACGATATCAGCGTGTTGTAATAGTCGTAGCGCTTTTAGCGTAAGGAGCTCTGCATCACCTGGGCCTGCCCCAACAATGAAAACTTGGCCTTTTCTACGCGCAGTATCGCTTTGAACAGATGCTCTCTCTAATCTGCGACTCTCTGAGGTGCCATCATCCTGTGTTAGTCGCCAATAGTGTGACGAGCGTGGCGTTTCTGTGCCTCGGAAAAAACTCGGTCTAACGAAGCGTAAGTTCAAGTGATGTAAGTAATTGATTAGTGGTAAAGAGAGCGTTGACAACCATGACATACCTATGTGCTCCTATTAAATAAAACGGTTGATAAGGAAAAGCGCCATGCGACGTTCTCTACCCAAAACGCTTTATTGCGATTGAGTGGCGATGACCAAACTACGGTCTATAAGTTGAGACAAAGCGGGTTTGCACGAACCACAGTTTGTTCCACATTTGAGTTTGTCTCCTAATGCGGCAACGGTCACGGCTCCCTCTTCAATAGCATCAACGATACTTTTTTCTCTTATCGCAAAACAGCTGCACACCAGATTCCCCTGTATAAAACGCTCATCGACGTGGCCGCGAAGCAGTTGTTGCTGGGTTTGCGCATCTACCTCTTCACCTAATAGTTGGCTTGCCAAAGCAGATAACCCATCGGCGTTTAGCTCAGTATTTATCGCCATTAATGATGAATCGCTTTGGTCACCACACACATCATCAAGTACAGCAATAAAACACAGTTTATTATCGTTAAGTGCAATGCAAACCGATCGCGTTTGATGGTGACAGTGAATTACTTGTGCAGTGCCGGGCAATGCACGTAAAAGATGCTGAACAATCTCTCGACGCGTTCCATTGCTGGCCACATTAAATGACATTGCCGAACCGCATTTGTCGTTTTCTAGGGGCGTTTTACGCCAATAATCGTTCGACTGTTGTACCGTATTTTCGTCCACACCGTCATTCAAAAACACGTGACCCTGTATATTGTAAACCGCGGGCTTTATCGATACGGCTGCATGCTTTAATTCAGGCTGGCCTGAAATAGGGTCTACCGCACTGGCATACAATGCCCCCAAATGGCAATGTGACCCCCACTGCGCAGACCAATGGATAGGAATGAAGACCTCTCCTTTGCGCACGCTACCGTCAATCTTTACCGGGTAAATAACCGGTTGTGTAGGCTGCGCGTGTGATGGCGCATTTACTAGGTTGGCTAGCATTACCTCACTTTCAAGCGATACCAGCTGTCTATTTTTTAGAGAAAGGCTACACGCATCTTTAGGGTGAACATGCACACTGGCGTGTGTCATGTGCGCATGCAATTTTGCCGCCTTACCCGTGCGCGTCATCGTATGCCACTGATCCCGTGCTCGCCCACTATTAACGATATAAGGAAACGCCGCGCTCGTTATTTGAAGCGGCGGTCGGTAAGCAACAGGAATGATGTTGGCTTTACCTGAGGGTGTCGAAAACTGCTTATTTGCAAATGGGCGCTGTGGAAAAATAGGTTTGTTCTGTGAAGCGCTATCCAACGCCAAGCTCGCTTGAAAAGGCCATTGCACCGGCGACAGGTCGTTGTACTCTTTCTCATTTAACCCGTGTAGCAACGATAAATCCAGTTGACGTTTGCCATTGTTACGAAAACCAGTAAGACCAGCATGCTCGTTAAAAATCTGTGCTGGATGCGAATAATTGAAGGCTTCTGAAAACCCCATTTTTCTGGCGACGTCACACATAATTTGCCAGTCGTGTTTCGCTTGGCCTGGCGCAGGCAGTATGCCGCGTTGTCTTGATATACGCCGTTCGGAGTTTGTGACGGTTCCGTCTTTTTCCGACCACCCAGTGGCGGGCAATGCAATATACGCGAACTGAAGAGTGTCATTAGCTTTTACAATGTCAGAGACCACAACGGTTTCGCACATTTCAAGCGCGCGTTCCACTTGGCGTCTGTTGGGCATGCTTACTACAGGATTCGTGCCCATTATCCAAACAAACTTAATCTTTCCCTGTTCCATTTCATTAAACAGGTCTACGGCTTTCAGCCCCTGCTTTTGAGGCATAACCGGGGCATTCCAATAAGTTTTAACAGCCTCGATATGGTCTGGATCTTCAATATCGCAGTGAGCAGCAAGCATATTTGCAAGCCCGCCAACCTCACGCCCCCCCATTGCGTTAGGTTGCCCGGTAATAGAAAACGGACCGCACCCAGCTTTTGCAATCAAACCAAAAGCAAGGTGACAATTAATAATTGACTGGGCTTTATCCACGCCGCTGGAAGATTGATTTATCCCCATGGAATAAAACGTAACCACTCGCTTTTGCTCGCAAAAAAGTGCATAGAATGCAAAGAGTTGCGCCAAATCAACGTCGCATAGACGCGCCACATCTTCGACGTGCAGATCGTCAAGCCCCGCCAGCGTGTCCACCAGCCCGTTGCAAAACGCCTCTACATTTGTGTGATTTATGCGCCCAGTTTTCTCTCCATAGGCCAACAATCCATTAAACAGCGCTACATCGCTGCCGGGCGCTATGGCCAAATGCATATCGGCGATAGTGCAGGTTTCAGTTTGTCTCGGGTCGACCACCACCACCTTCATATTGGGGTTTTTCTGTTTAGCTCGTTCAATTCTCTGAAAGAGGACGGGATGTGCCCAGGCAGCGTTACTACCTGTTATCACCAGGAGGTCAGTGTTTTCTAAGTCTGTATAATCACAAGGAACGACGTCTTCACCAAAAGCGCGTTTATATGCTGCCACCGCAGATGACATACACAAACGTGAGTTTGTGTCGATATTGGCACTGCCAATAAACCCTTTCATGAGTTTGTTGGCGATGTAGTAATCTTCAGTGAGGAGTTGCCCAGAAACATAAAAAGCAACGGCATCCGCGCCATACTTCGTAACGGTAGATGTGATTTTGTCTGCAATTAAATCTGTGGCCGTGTCCCAATCCACAGACCGCCCTGCTACGGTTGGGTGAAGCAAACGGCCTGAAAGGTCATTTGTTTCGAGCAGGTTTGTCCCTTTAACACACAATCTACCATAATTGGCGGGATGCTCTGGCGTACCGATAACTTTGTCCAGGGTAATGGCACGCTCACTTACGTTGCAACTGACATCTACACCACAACCAACACCACAGTATGGACAAGTGGTTTGTTTTAGCTGTTCACTGACAGCGTCATTTTGTAGTGTAGCCATATTCATGTTTTACCTCTTATAACTGCATTAGTAGGCAATATAGACTTGGTCGCCGTCGACTTTGACAGGAAATGCTTTCACCGCGACGTCATCGTGCTCTTTACACAGGCCTGTTTCCAAGAAGTAGTGCTCTTTGTACAAAGGAGATGCCACCACCGGTGCCCCTCCAATAGAACCCAGCAACCCGCGATACAACACATTGGCGTTGCCGATAGGATCAAAGTTGCTGATAGCGTAAATCTGAGATTCACCGTTCATTTTGATTTGAAAGATAGCGACCTGCTCGTTCTCTATTAGCGCGCAAACGCCACTATTGGTGACTAAGTCACCGGTAGTGCACACGCAGTGCCACACGGTATCCTCAGTTGGCATTGCGGAAAAATCTTGTGCTGCCGTCATTAGTTCGTTCCTTTTGTCTTTTATTCAGTCGTTTTACACCATAGACACTGGGATAAATTGCCCAACGCCTGCAGCTTTTTCTGCTACCGTTGCAGGCCTTACTTGCCCGCGCTCAGAGACAAACTGAATATTAGTGTCAGTTTCAGTACTATTAACAAATTGGCGGAAACGCTTGCGTGACTGTGGATCTTCAATCGTGGTTTTCCACTCGCATTGGTACGCGTCAACTACCGCATCCATTTGCGCTTCAAGCTCGCCATTAATGCCTAATGCGTCATTGATGACGACATCTTGAAGATAGGCCAGCCCACCTTCTAAGTTGTCCATCCACACCGACGTGCGTTGAAGTCGGTCGGCGGTTTTTACATAGAACATCAGCACGCGATCGATATATTTAATTAAGGTTTGCGTGTCTAAATCGGTGGCAAAAAGATCGGCATGGCGAGGCTTCATACCGCCATTTCCGCATACGTAAAGGTTCCAACCTTGCTCTGTTGCAATAACGCCGATATCTTTGCTTTGTGCTTCTGCACATTCACGGGTACACCCTGACACCGCGAACTTTATTTTGTGCGGCGCACGTAGGCCTTTGTAGCGATTTTCAAGGTCAATAGCAGTACCCACAGAGTCTTGCACCCCATAGCGACACCACGTACTTCCAACACAAGATTTCACTGTTCGCAGTGCTTTGGCGTAGGCATGTCCTGTCTCAAAACCACCTTCAACAAGTTTTTGCCAGATATCTGGTAATTGCTCAACACGGGCGCCGAACAAATCGATACGCTGGCCACCTGTGATCTTTGTATAGAGTTGATATTCTTTAGCAACTTCACCAAGCAATATGAGTTTCTCAGGCGTTATTTCACCACCAGGAACACGCGGTACTACTGAGTAGGTGCCGTCTTTTTGCATATTCCCTAAATAAATGTCATTGGTGTCTTGCAAAGGTAAATGCGACTCTTTAAGGATGTAGTCGTTGTAAACCGATGCGAGTATTGAGCCTACAGCGGGTTTGCAAATTTCACACCCTAGGCCTTCACCGTGCGCCTCAAGCAGTTCATCAAAAGTACGAATACCGTTGACTTTGACAATATGAAACAGCTCTTGGCGGGTATAGTTAAAGTGTTCGCAAATTGCTTTTGACACTTCAACACCGCGCTTTTCAAGCTCCGCGTCGACAACATTTTTGAGTAATGCCGCACAACCGCCGCATCCCGTACTTGCCTTGGTTTCGCCTTTAACGTCTGCCACGCTGCAGCAGCCACCATCGATGGCCGACACAATATCGCCTTTGGTCACATTCA
>CAYVST010000028.1:0-41664 GCA_964454185.1 uncultured Alteromonas sp. | reverse complement strand
GTGCCGGCCCAGCTGGATTATCAACTGCTTGCAAGCTTATGCAGCTTGCTAACGAGAAAGACCAAGAACTTATGGTTTGCGTGGTCGAGAAAGGCTCCGAAGTGGGTGCACATATTCTGTCCGGTGCCGTCTTTGAGCCTCGCGCACTTAACGAACTTTTCCCTGATTGGAAAGAGAAAGGCGCACCGCTTAATACGCCTGTTACTGAAGATCATATTTATCTTCTCAAAGATGAAACGGGCGCTAAGAAATTACCTAACGGCATAACACCAAAAACCATGCACAATGACGGCAACTACATTGTATCTATGGGCAACGTCAGTCGCTGGTTAGCAGAGCAAGCCGAACAGCTTGGTGTTGAAGTATTCCCAGGGTTTGCAGCCTCTGAAGTTATCTATAACGACGATGGAAGCGTTGGCGGCGTGTTAACAGGCGATATGGGCGTAGGCGAAAACGGTGAACCCAAAGACGGTTACATGCCGGGTATGGAGCTTCGCGCTAAATACACGGTGTTTGCTGAGGGGTGCCGAGGCCACTTAGGCAAAGAGTTAATCTCGCATTTCGAACTCGATAAAGAAAGCTCGCCTCAGCACTATGCTATTGGCTTTAAAGAGATTTGGGACATCGATCCTGCTAAACATCAGCCTGGTCTGGTTGTGCACAGTGCAGGCTGGCCTCTCGATGACGCCACAGGTGGCAGCTATTTATATCATGCAGAAGATAATCAGGTATTCGTTGGTTTAATTGTTGACTTAAACTACGACAATCCGCATTTAAGCCCATTTGACGAATTCCAACGCTTAAAGCATCACCCTGTTTTCAAACAATACTTAGAAGGCGGTAAACGCGTTTCTTATGGTGCCAGAGCAATTGCTAAAGGTGGCTTTAACTCACTGCCCAAAATGACCTTCCCTGGTGGATTATTGGTAGGTTGTGATGCAGGTACGCTTAACTTCGCTAAGATTAAGGGTAACCATACAGCGATGAAATCGGGCATGTTGGCAGCGGAGAGTATTTTTGAAGCCATCAGTGACAATGCGGAATCACCGGTTAAAGAATTAACCAGCTTTACAGAGAAATTTAAATCGTCTTGGTTATATGACGAGTTATTCCGTTCTCGTAATTTTGGTCCTGCCATTCATAAATTGGGTAATTTCTGGGGTGGCGCATTTAATACGCTTGAGCAAAACTTCTTCAACGGTAATTTGTTCTTCACCATGAAAGATGAGCATAACGATTATGCACAACTTAAAGAGGCAAAGGACGCGAAAGAAATTTCATATCCCAAACCTGACGGTGTTTTGAGCTTTGATAAACTTTCGTCTGTGTTTTTATCAAACACTAACCATGAAGAAGACCAACCTTGTCATCTGCAGTTGAAAGACCCGAGCATTCCACTGCAGGTGAATCTACCTAAATTCGCAGAGCCAGCACAGCGCTATTGCCCCGCTGGTGTGTACGAAGTGATAGAAGAGGAAGGCGAAAAGCGTTTCCAAATTAACGCTCAGAACTGTGTTCACTGTAAAACCTGCGATATTAAAGATCCTAGTCAAAATATTCGCTGGGTTGTTCCAGAAGGTGCTGGCGGTCCAAATTACCCAAATATGTAATTTGATAAACACTAACCTTTTATTTATTAAAGCGAGCGTTGCTCGCTTTTTTTTTGTGCTAAATTTAATTATCATCCACAAAATTAAAAGTACAACGTATAAGGTTAATTAATGAACGAGTTTCTAGATATTTTAACCCATGGAAGACGTTTACAAGGTGCGGTAAAGGAATTAAGCATAGAAGAACTTGAGTCAGTTCAAGAAAAACTCACTGGCATAATTGAAAAGAAAAAAGAAAAACAATTAGCCTTTGAGAAGGCTGCACAAGAAAAACGAGAAAAGCTTGCCGCCATTCAAAAACAAATGGAAGAAGCAGGCTTAAATGTCGAAGATTTAAAAGCATTGTCTTCAGAAACAAATAAAAAGACAGGCAAAAAGCGCCCCATTAAATACCGCCTGGTTGATGAAAAAGGCGTTGAGCATCCGTGGACAGGTATTGGTCGAATGCCTCGGGTGTATAAAGCGGCACTCGAAAGCGGAACCTCGCTGGATACATTTGCTGTTGGATAGTATGTGATAGCGAACATAATAAAGCCCATACTTAATAAGGTCTGTTTCCACAGACCTTATTTTATTTAAAATGTGTGCACTACAGGTACATTGTGAATTTAAATTACAAACTCTCCCAAATTGACACTACGTCGCCTTGGTTAATATTAATTCATGGCCTATTCGGCAATGCTGATAATTTAGCTGGAATAAAGCGACACTTCGAATCTCAATTCAATATTGTTAGCATAGATTTACCCGATCATGGTGAATCACCATGGACAGACGGATTTGATATTAGCATTGCAGCAGACTCGATATACGCTGTTCTAACGTCGCTGGCTATCTCAAAAGCCGCCGTGCTTGGGCATTCGTTGGGCGGCAAAGTTGCTATGCGATTGGCACTCAATCACAGCGAGGTGGTGTCCCATTTAATTGTTGCCGATATTGCGCCCGTTGCTTATGAGCACAGTCATCAAGCTGTCTTTGATGGCTTAAACGCAGTGCCTTTGGCAACTATTGAAAGCCGCAGACAAGCAGAAGCTGCCATGGGGCAATTCGTAAAAGAACCCGGTGTTAGGCAATTTCTGCTTAAGAGCCTTTATCAAAACACTAAAGGTGAATGGGCGTGGCGTTTTAACGTTGCAGGCCTCTATGAAAGTTATCATCGCATTATTGATTGGGAACAAACCAACCAGCAATTTGATGGTGTAACCTTATTCATTAAAGGCGCGTTATCTGATTACATCACGACGGCACACCGCGAGGCAATTGCACGCTATTTCCCCCGTTCGAAGGCGCACATTATAGAGGGAACAGGGCATTGGTTGCATGCCGAAAAGCCCAGTGCATTTAATGCCGTGGTAGAACGTACACTGTCAAAGCCCTAAGTACGTTTTCAAGAAAGGTAAATGAATGGTTTTAGTGCAACTATTACATTATTTTGAACGTTTTGCTCTCTGACACGCGTTCATACTGTGATATAGTTGCGCCAGATTTTTTTTAGTAACAAAACTATGCTTGCAGAAAACTACGAACTCATTGAGTCCATTATGTTGTACGGCGGCTTATTCATCTTATTTTTATTGATGGGTTTCGCAGTTCACGATGTATTACGTAAGAACGATGTACCACTTATTGGACGTGTGGTCACATACGGTGTGTTAGGTTTAGGCGCACTTGGATTTCTTGCGAAGGGCATCATTGAATGGTTCTGGCTTAGCTCAGGCGTTTAATTTGTAACGATTAATAGAGGTTATTTATGGCAAGTGTTGGCCTATTTTTCGGAAGTGACACGGGTAACACCGAACATGTTGCGAAAATGATCCAGAAGGAACTGGGTAAACAGCTAATTGATGTTAAGGACATTGCCAAGAGCAGTAAAGAAGACATCGCTGAATTTGATTTGCTAATTTTCGGTATTCCAACGTGGTATTATGGCGAAGCACAGTGTGATTGGGATGACTTTTTCCCTGAGCTTGAACAAATTGACTTTACTGACAAGCTCGTCGCGATATTTGGCTGTGGAGATCAAGAAGATTACGCAGAGTACTTCCTTGATGCTATGGGTATGGTGCGTGATATCGTCGAGGCGAAAGGCGCTATTTTGGTAGGCCAATGGTCTACAGAAGGTTACGATTTCGAAGCGTCTAAAGGCATGGCCGATGACAATCACTTTGTGGGCTTAGGCATCGATGAAGACCGTCAGCCTGAACTGACAGACTCTCGCGTGAAAGCCTGGTGTAAGCAAATTAACGATGAACTATGCCTTGCTGAATTGGCATAAGCGTTAAAAGAGACACAAAAAAACCGCTTTTTAAAGCGGTTTTTTTATTCGTTCTCTTAATTGTAACGCCATTACAGCTGAAAACGTTCTACCGCTTTTCTTAAGCTCTCAGTTTGCGCATCAAGCATCATGGTAGACTCATTCGATTGACGTGTACTTTGTGCACTTGCATCAGCCAACGCAACAATTTTGTTTAAACTTTCTGCCACTTCACCAAGCAACACATCTTGTTGTCGTGTATCTGTCACGATATGTTCGTTAATTGTACTTAAACGCCCAATTATCTGTCTAACGCTATCCACTTGTTCAGACACGTGCTGGGTAATTTGTACACCTTCTTGCGCTTGTTCTCGACCAGACTTGATGGCCTTGACGGCCTCTGCGGCGTCTTTTTGCAAATTGCCAATCATCTGTTCAATTTCTTCGGTAGAGTCATGGGTGCGATTAGCTAGCGTTCTCACTTCATCTGCAACAACAGCAAAGCCCCTTCCCTGTTCTCCTGCGCGCGCAGCTTCAATAGCAGCATTAAGTGCAAGCAAATTAGTCTGCTCAGCAATTGTCTTGATTACATCCAAGATACTTCCAATACTACGAGAGTTTTCATCAAGCCGGCCAATAATTTGCGCAGAGTTCTCGGCCTGCTTAGCCTGAAGTTCTACCTGCTCACGATTTCGTGAAACAAGATGACCAATGTCAGTGCTCTGCTGCGTTACGTCACGCAACGCTTGCATGGCGTCATTGATTTGCACTAGATTACTACGACTCTTGTCCTGCACATTCTGTGTATTCGTTGAGGTAACCGTAACTTGCTCGCGCTGTTTATCTACTTCAGCTAAGCTCTTGTCTCCTAGCTCAACACTCTCTTTAGTAATTTCAATTAAGCGCTTTTCCTGTGCCAAAATGTTGCCCACAAGTTCTCGTAAGCTGTCAGTAAGGCTATTGACCTTGGCAGAAAGCGCTGAAAACTCATCATTACCTTCCTCTGACAATTTAGTACTCAAGTCACCACGACTTAGTAGAGAAAGGCCTTTATTAATACGTCCAAGGGGTTTTGAAATACTGCGGGTAACAATAACAGCTAAGGCTATCGCAGCAATCATACCGACAACTGCCACAATAATGTTTCGCACAAGGTTTGCCTGAACCGATTCTAAAATGGCGTTTTGCCCGTCTAATGACTGCTTTTGTACTGCGGTGAATAGTGCGTTGATATCAGAAACCGCATTAGACAGCGATTCCTTTGCTTTCTTTTGCGCTTGTGCAGCACCCTCAATTTGAGACAGTTTGTCTTGTTGCAATGCAATCAAACCGTCGCTGCCGTTCACTGCGGCCACCAGCATGTCAAACTGGTCGTTAAATGCAGCCACTGTTCCCCCATCGTCTACAGAAGACGCCAACCTATTCACATAGTCCTTATCGACCTGCACGTTACTAAGTTGGTATTTGAGATCATCGATAATATTTGCGCTTTGTTCCGCATTATTCGACTCAGCCAGTTCGATGAACGAATCATTCATTGTGAGCAGTTTGTTATCAATGGCAGTACCAGCACCAATTAGGGTTTCAACACTGGGACCATTTGAATCTAAGTATGATAAATCAAGCATTAATGCGCTGGCTTCATCCGCCACCATCAGTACATTTTCGAGTTTCGCTGACAGTGCCTTCTCAATTTGCATTCTGCTCGCTATCGCGGCGTACATGGCATTACTGTTATTCACATAACTCGTGCTTACCTCAACCGCATTAGTGGCCATTGCGTTGCTTGGCATTAACGCCTTAAGCGTTGCTAAATCATCAGAAAACTCTGAAGACAGTTCATCAAACGTTGCTTTGTTTTGAGTAAGTTCGATATCTGTCTCGACGTGATAGCCATTAGCGGTAATCACCGACAAAGAAAGAATCTCCGTTTTTACTTTGACCATACTGGTTTGCACGGGCATTTTTTGTTCAACCACATCAAGTGCAGAGTCTTTAATACCGCTCAAACCAAAATAAGAGAGAATACTGGTGAGTAAAAGTAGGCACCCGAACAAGCCGAAACCTAATGTAATTTTATTTATTATTGTTAGTTGCATGGGAACGTCCGATGAAAAACATGCCAAAAAATATGAACACATTGCCCTCATTAAAGTTTAGTTTAACAGGATGTTAATTCAATTCATCAAAAGTTTAATTAATTTTGAATATTTGTTATGCAAATCTTGCACTTACCAGCTGGTCAGGCCAGATAGCACGGGGCTTTCAGCGGTATCATTTTTTTTGTCTTTTTTCTGCTGTGACCGATTTTTATTCGGTAAATTAAAGTTTCAACGGTTTTTCTTTTAAATTGCTTCAAGTTACCTATAATATCGTCAAAATATATTTAACTCGTTCTTAGTAGGTTGTAATGGATCAAAATAAAGAATTGAAGAAAGCAGGGCTGAAAGTCACTCTGCCTCGCCTTAAAATTTTACAAATTCTGCAAGAGCCAGAAAACCAGCATATCAGCGCTGAGGATGTGTATAAGATTCTGATCGATCAAGGCGAAGAAATTGGTTTGGCGACGGTTTATCGCGTACTTAACCAATTCGATGATGCGGGCATTCTTAACCGTCATCACTTTGAAGGCGGTAAATCAGTATTTGAAATAAGCCATAAAGACCACCACGACCACTTGGTATGTTTGAAGTGCGGTAAAGTTATCGAATTTGAAGACGAGATTATCGAACAGCGTCAAGAAATGATGGCTAAGCAGCACAACATGAAACTGACCCATCATAGCTTGTATCTATACGGTGAATGCACTGACGACAACTGTGACAACAACTCAGATTAGTCACTGTAGTATTGACTGAAAAGGCCCGCTTGTGCGGGCCTTTTTGTTTTTACGCGTTAAATTTGTGAGCGTGATACGCCACTATGGCTTTTAGCCACGTATCTCCAACCTCGCCAGTTCCAATTTGTTTACCGTCTACCTCTATCACGGGTGCCAATTCCTTACTTGAAGAGGTCAACCATACTTCATCAGCATTAAAGAGGTCATCTTTACTAAACCAGGTTTCAGTTACAACAAGGCCAGCCTGTTTAAATGCCTCAATCGCTATGGCTCGCGTTATTCCCGGTAGCAGTTCATGATTCAAAGGTGGGGTAAAAATTGCGCCTTCTTTGACAATAAAGACGTTGCACGAACTTGCCTCTGTGATCATACCTTCGCCATTAAACAAGATGGTCTCACTGACACCTGCGTCTACGCCCGCTTGAAAATGCATGACATTACCCAACAAAGACGTCGACTTAATATGACATCGCTGCCAGCGTTTATCTTGTTGTAGCGCAACTTTTAGAGGTTTAACAAGCTCCTTGTCGGTAGGTTGCGGCGGCGTAATCTCAAACGCAAATCCAAATACGGTTGGTGTAATATCCTTTGGATAAGCATGAAAACGCTTTACGTCTGCACCTCTACTGACATGGAAGTAGACGCCGATATTTCCACTTGGGATTGCCTCACGGTTTCTTTCAACCAATTCAGACAGAATGTCGTTCCATTGCTCTTTTGTATATGGATTCGTGATTTCAATAGCAGTTAAACCGTTGTTCAAACGATTAACATGACCTTTAAATCCAACGGGTTTTCCTGCATAAGTTGGAATGACTTCATAAATACCGTCACCAAACAAAAAACCTCTATCCATAGGCGAAATCTTCGCTTCAGATAAGGGTAAAAACTCGTTGTTTAAAAACGCAATTGTCACAGCATTTCTCCTTGTAATTGGCGTCGACGACAAAGTGCCAACAGACAATCAGCCCTCGCCGCCTCGTTATTCTGATAAACAAAATGGAGGGTTTCACCAGGCGTTGCTTGCGCCAGCCGATTTACGTCGAGTGGATTTACGCACCCTATTTTAGGATATCCGCCTAGCGTTTGGCGATCTCGCATCATAACGATAGGCTGCCCATCAGGCGGCACTTGAATTGCACCAAGATGTATGGCTTCAGAGCGCATCTTTTGTATATCACACGCAACATCGGGACCGCTTAGCCTATACCCCATTCTATCGATGGAAGAAGTAACCGTATACTCGCTCGTAACCAACATACGCTGTGCGGCGCGGCTAAAATGCGCATACTGATAGCCAGGAATAATTCGTATGGGTGCTGCTAGGCTATAGTTATTTCGATTCTGTAAAGCGATAGCCCGCACTTTGTTTGCCATAAGCGTTGATGTTGGATAGGCATTTATTTCAATATGATCACCGTTTGTAAGCGTATTTCCATTTCCCTCCAACCCTCCAAGTCGCTCTCTTGGCACAGTGCACGCGCTTTGCGCAAAAACCGGAACATTCCAAGCGCCTGCGATAGCTAAATACGCTTTACAGCCCATTTGCTCACTGCCAACACTTATTTCAGCACCAGCAGCCACAAACTCACTTCGATACCCCGCTTTTGGGTGGCCATTTACTGTTAATTGCACTGCTCTGCCTGTTGCAGCAATGACACAGGGCGCATCAACAGTAACGGTAAGATTACCGATAGCCTCGAAACACGGGGTATTGTCTGGGTTAAAAGCTAGAAAATTCGCCCATAAAAATGCGTCTTCGTCCATGGGGCCAGATTGACAAAACCCGTCTTGCTGTCGGCCTGTCCTGCCAGCATCGACGATTAAGCTCAACAGGCCTTTATCTATTACCTCAACGTTCATAATAGGCGTTAAACTCTTCTTCTGTTATCGATACAAACTTTACACTGTCGCCCGCTTTTAACAGTGACATACTTTCATTAGCAGTGTGCCGCACCATATCAATTGGCGTAAGTCCAAGTAAATTCCACCCTCCTGGAGAGGCGGAAGGGTACACCGCAGTTTGTCTATCAGCTATTGCCACAGCCCCTTTGGGTACGCGCTTTCGCGGTGTTTTAAGACGCTCACAGGCAAGTACTTCGGGCACTTCTCCCATGTAAGCAAAACCCGGTGCAAAACCAACCGCGTAGACTTTAAATATGCAGCTAGTATGCAGGCGTATGATGTCGTCTACGCACAGTGAAGTTCTGCTAGCAACAATGCTCAAATCATTAGCTTCTGGTGCACCATACCAAACGGGTATTGTCTTTACGTGTTCGTCATGTGCCGCCTCTGCACGGCTTTTTGACACCATTGTGTATTTGGCAATCGACGCTAAGAATGCGTAGACACCATGTGTATCTATTTTTTCAATATCAAACACAAGCAGCACACTGTCGTATGATGGCACGCATTCCTTAAGCCAGCCCCGTTCTCCATTGTGGTCACTGGCATAGCGTTTAATTGAGGCCACCCAACGCTGACAATACGCATTGGCTTCATCGAGCGAATCCCCTGAAAAATAAAGCATGACTGCATCAGCACCCACTGGCGTTATTTGCTTAATGTCGCCAAACGATTGCATGTACTTTCCTTGAAAATTGTGTTCTTAATGAGGCAATATTATTGAATTGTCATGCTAATTAGAGCAATGCGCGTATTTTACGCGCAATTTCAACGGCGCCTTGTGTATCTCCGTGCACACATAAACTGTCTGCATCAATAGGCAACGTCTTTCCTGATACGGTTGTCACAGTCTTTTGTTGAATCATTTGCTCGGCTTGTTCGAGCGCTTGTTGTTCATGAAGAACCGCACCTTTCATTGAACGAGGTGTCAACAAGCCTTCATCGGTGTAACGCCTGTCGGAAAAAGCCTCAAAGATAAGTGGTAAATCAAACGCATTAGCGTCATGACGCAGTTCATCGTTTTGATTTGTCGCTTGTACCATCAGTGATAATTCGCCCTCGCCTATTTCAGCAACACTCTTTATTACTGCATTGCGGACGTCCGGGCGCTTCATCATGTCATTGTAAAGAGCACCATGTGGCTTAACGTAAGTGACACGAGTGCCACACAGCTGTGCCATGCCAGCTAAGGCACTTATTTGATATTGCATCATCGCTATTAATTCCTTTTCAGGAATAGCCATACTGCGACGTCCAAAACCCTGTAGATCGGGATAAGATGGGTGGGCTCCTACGGCAATATTATGGGAGGCAGCGAGTGTTAGTGCGTTTTTCATTACAAGAGGATCACCCGCATGAAAACCACAGGCTATGTTGGCCTGGTCGATGTATTTCATCACGTCGTCTTCAATGGGCATTGACCATGCCCCGAAACTTTCACCTAAATCGCAATTTAACTTCATAATGGTTTAGCTCTTACCTTCAATCCAGTATCATGTTACCTGTTCTTTTTAAAAAGTCAGTTCTAATGATAAATATTGGAAAAATTAATACATTACGCGTTGTTGCCCAGTACCCCTTTGGCTATGCGTTGGCCCCCATTTCACAAGGCGAAACTAAACACGACGATGTGTTTGATGCAGAGCAAGACGAGCTACCCACCGTAACGCTTGCACTTGATGAAGTAGACAGCGAATTGAAAGAAGGTCAAGACGTCGAGGTTTTTGTTGGGACCGATCAACGTGGTGATCTATACGCAACACTAAAAACCCCAAAAATATGCGTGGGCGAAACCAAAGTACTCAAAGCAGTTTCTGCTACAAATTTTGGTGCATTCTTCGATTGGGGACTCGAGAACGACTTACTTGTGCCCAATGATTACCAAGCTCAGCCTGTTAATGCTGGTATGCACTATGTTGTTCACACATTCTTTGACGAGAAAACACAGCGAATCTTAGGTGCGACAAAGCTCCACTATTTCCTTAAGGAAAGTAGTGCCTACTTAAATGAGGGCGATAGCGTTTCTTGCCTAGTTTACGCGAAAACTGATTTGGGCTTTAAAGTTATTATCAATGAAAGAAGCCTTGGGCTTATTTTTCATAGCGATGCCTTTAAACCCTTGAGAGTGGGTCAAGCCACCGAAGGCGTGATCAAGACCATACGCGAAGACGGCAAAGTAGATGTTGCGCTTCAACGCGTCGATAAAAGTGGCCGAGATGCGCTTCAACAAGCCATATTAGATGATTTAGTCGCGCACGGTGGTGTTTCAACACTTACCGATAAAAGCGCACCAGAAGCCATTTATTCTCATTTTAATGTAAGCAAAGCAGCATACAAAAAAGCACTTGGGGCACTGTACAAGCAGAAAAAGATTACGTTAAGCCCCGATGCTATTCGTTTAAACAATACTGAGGACTAGGACAGAAAATGAAAGCGCATGTTTCATGGGACAAAGATCTCACATTTACAGGCACCACTGACAGCGGGTACAAAGCCGTAATGGATGGCAATGGCCAAGCTATTTCGCCAATGGAGTCAGTATTGATTGCTGTTGGCGCATGCTCAAGTGTTGATGTGGTAGATATTATCAAGAAGGGTCGCTTCAATATCACCTCGTGTGAATGTGAACTAGAAGCCGAACGCGCAGAAGAACCACCACGTGTGTTCACCAAAATACACGCTCACTATACGGTTTCAGGTGACGGTATCAGCGAAAAAGCGCTCGCTCGTGCAGTACAACTCTCAGCAGAAAAATACTGCTCAGTTATGCTTATGCTAACGGGAAATGTTGATATTACTACTAGCTACACTTTAGTGTAATAACCTTAAGTATAGTCAATATCGCTATCACTTAGTGAAAAAAACCAACCTGGCAGGTTGGTTTTTTGTTTTTTACACATCAACAACCAGCTATCCTTTTGTTTTATATATAATTTAACATTAGTTAACATCTTTGGCATGTTAGCTGCTGTATGTGGTCATTACACTATAACGACAACAACGTTAGGGCTTTTGACCATGGATACTTTAGAACGTACAACACCTGTTTTCGCCACACATACTCTCCGCAACCTTGTTTTAGGCAGCAGCCTAATTGCGCTTTCACTGTCAATGACTGCGTGTTCAGACGCAGATGCAGTAGACGGTGCAGCCAATGAAGACGTGGTAGAAGAGACCGTTTTTGCTATTCCTGTTGAGACACAGAACATTCGAATGGGTGATATCACCTCCACCTATGACACGACGGCAATTCTAGAAGCCCGCGAAGAAGCATTTGTCGTTGCAAGAGCGTCTGGCATTATCGAAGAGATCTTCGTTGAAGAAGGTGATTTTGTTGAAAAGGGCCAAGTGCTCGCGCAATTAGATAAACGTCGTTACGAACTCAACTTATCCAAAGCGCTGGCTGATCTAAACGGTATTGAGAGCGAACTTGATAAAGTTAATAAGGTATATTCTAAAAAACTGATTAGTGATGATACCTACGACAAACTCAAGTCTCAGTATGAATCAGTAAAAGCGTCGGTCCGTTTAGCAGAACTTGACCTTAAAGAAACGACAATTACCGCGCCAATTAGCGGCTATGTTGCTTCACGCAACGCCAAAGTCGGTAACTTAACTGAATCTTTCCAGCGTGAACGTATGTTCCACATTGTTCAGCAGCGTAATTTACAGGGCGTAGTTTACTTACCTGAAAATGAATTACCCAATGTGACCGTTGGCCAAGGCGCGACACTCACTGTAGCAGCGCTTGGCAACCACGCCATTGTTGCCAATGTAGAGCGTATAAGCCCCGTCATTGATTCCACCACAGGCACATTCAAAGTTACGCTTAAAGTCCCTAATGAAGATAACCGTTTAAAAGCAGGTATGTTTACTGACGTATCGCTTGAATATGCGACACACGCCAATGCAACGCTATTGCCACGACGCGCACTCGTAACCATAGACAATAACCACAGTGTCTTTGTAGTAGATAATGGCAAAGTGAAAAAAGTAGATGTATCTACTGGCTTTGAAAATAATGAAGTCATCGAAGTGATAAGTGGGCTCGAAGGCAACGAAGAAGTGGTGACTGCCGGTCATCAAAACCTGAAAGACAGCGCTCCTGTTGAAGTCGTAAATAGCTAATTTGGCGTAACAAGGAGTTACTATCATGCGTATTGTTGATATCGCAGTAAGACGCCCAGTAGCGGTGAGCATGTTTACGTTCGCCGTACTGTTATTCGGCATGGTGTCGCTAGGCAGATTGTCTGTGAACTTACTGCCAGATTTATCCTACCCTACCCTTACCATTCGCACCGACTACGACGGTGCGGCCCCTGCTGAAGTAGAACAGTTAGTATCTAAGCCTATTGAAGAAGCAATAGGCGTGGTGAAGGGAGTAAGAAAAGTTACCTCTACATCTCGAGCAGGCCAATCTGATGTGGTGCTCTCGTTTGCGTGGGGAACCGATATGGATTTCGCTAGCCTTGAAGTACGTGAAAAACTCGATGTACTACAACTTCCACTAGACATCGAAAAACCGCGTTTGCTTCGTTTTAACCCTAGCCTGGATCCCGTCATCAAGCTTGGACTTACGGCACAAGCTGAGGGTGCAACCCTTAGTGTTGAACAAATGAAGCGTTTACGTTTGTATGCTGAGCAACAAGTGAAACGGTCTCTTGAGTCTGTTGAAGGTGTCGCTGCGGTGCGCGTAGGTGGTGGCCTAGAAAACGAAATCCACATCCTCATAGACCAACAAAAAGCCAGTCAGCTTTCCATTCCGATTACTACCATTATTGACCGCGTAAGCGCAGAAAACATTAACGCTGCAGGTGGTCGAATTGATAATGCAGCGCAAGCGTTTTTGGTGCGTACCCTCAACCAATTTGAAAGTTTAAATGATATCGAGAACCTCTTTATTGGACGTTTTGAAGGCAAGAATATTCAGCTGAAAGATGTCGCAAAGGTGGAAAGCGCTTATAAAGACCGTGACGTTGTTACCCGCTTCAATGGTTATGAGGGCGTTGAAATTGCGATATACAAAGAAGGTGACGCCAATGCCGTTGATGTGGCACAAAAGGTCGCTAGCCGCCTAAATGAAGTTAATCAGAATTTGCCCACAGACTATACGCTGGCGCAAATTTACGACCAAAGCGTATTCATAAAGCAAGCTATTGATAACGTGAAATCGGCTGCCGTTATTGGCGGTATCCTGGCGATGTTGGTGCTTTATCTATTCTTGCGTGATTTTTGGGCAACGGTCATTATCTCGGTATCTATTCCGGTCTCTGTAATCGCAACGTTTAATCTCATGTACGCTAACGATATAAGCCTTAATATGATGAGTTTAGGTGGTATTGCGCTAGCGGTGGGGTTGCTTGTCGACAACAGCATTGTAGTGCTTGAGAATATCGACCGTCATAAGAAACACAAGCATGCGCTGAGCAATGACTTGGATGATTCAGCTGCCGCAAGCGAAGGAACCAAAGAAGTATCTGGTGCTATTGTTGCCTCTACACTTACCACGATGGCAGTGTTTGTACCCCTAATCTTTGTGGAAGGTATAGCCGGGCAACTCTTTAGGGATCAAGCTCTCACTGTGTCTTTTGCACTTGCTGCATCTTTAGTGGTGGCGCTAACGCTTATACCCGCCATGGCGCACAAAAAGAAAAAGCAGCAGCTAGAGCATGAAGACACATTTGACCAGCCGCCAGCACCACGACCAACTACACTGATTGGAAAGATTGGCTACTACATTACCCTACCCGTTCGTTTAGTTATCAAGCTGATATCTATGCTATTGGCCGCGCTGGTAACGCTTGTTGTCGGTCTATGGCAAGTGATGGGTAAGCTATTAGGCATTGCATTCAAGCCTCTTAATTTTGTGTTCAACAAAGGGTTTGACCTTCTCGCTAAAGGTTACGCAACATTGCTTGCCGTGAGCCTTCGTGCCCGTGTGTTTGTGCTAGTGACAGCATTTGCGTTAGCTGCAGGCGCACTCACTCTTATTCCTAAACTGGGCATGGAACTTATTCCTACGCTCTCACAGGGCGAATTTTCGGTAGAAGTAACGCTTCCGGCGGGCTCGCCTCTTGCGCGCACCGATGACGTAATGAATGAATTGGCACAAGAAGCGGTCAAACCAATGAATGGCAACGCTAACAGCATGGTACTGCGCACTTATGCGATGTCAGGTACGGGAAGCCTAATCAGCGCGGCACCAAATCAAGGTGGCGATCATTGGGGCCGTCTGAACATTGTGATGAAGCCTAATGCCACAGAGTTCGATATGCAATTGGTTAAAGCGCACCTTCGCGAACAATTAACCTTTAAACCGCAAGTGCAAGCTACGTTCTCAGAACCCGAACTGTTTAGTTTTGCGGCTCCCATTCAAATTGAAATTGCAGGTTACGATCTTAATCAGCTTCAGCAGTATGGCGATGCCATTGCGACGAAACTGGCTAGCTACCCGACTTTTGCTGATGTCACCACCAGCATTAGAGATGGTAACCCTGAACTTAAAATTGCATTCCACCACGCAAAACTTGCGCGACTTGACCTTGATGCAGCAACGGTATCTGAATTAATTGCTGCGAAAGTGGGCGGCCGAGTTGCTACGCAATACAGTGTTGAAGACCGAAAAGTAGACGTATTAGTACGCACTTTTGAAAATCAGCGCAATGACATGGCAAGCGTTCGCGCCATCGTAGTCAACCCAGGCGCCAGCCAGCCAATACCATTGAGCGCTGTTGCCGACGTATACATGAGCATTGGGCCCAGTGAGATAACGCGAGTTGGTCAACAACGCGTTGCATTAGTTTCTGCCAACTTAGCCAAGGGTAAACTTGATGAAGCCGTACTGCTTGCGAATAAAGTCTTGAACGAAACCCAGTTGCCGTTGACCCTTAATGCACACGTTGCGGGACAAAGCGAAGATATGCAAGACAGTTTCCGTTCTTTACAATTTGCTTTAGGCTTAGCCGTGTTTATGGTTTACCTTGTTATGGCCTCGCAATTTGAATCGTTACTTCACCCTTTGCTGATTCTGTTTGCTGTACCGCTTGCGGGCGCGGGCTCAGTCTACGGTTTATGGTTAACTGGCACACCCTTAAACGTGGTGGTGTTTATCGGCTTAATCATGCTGTGCGGGATTGTAGTAAACAATGCTATCGTTTTAGTTGACCGCATTAATCAGCTTCGCCGTCAAGGTATGGAAAAGCAAGCGGCTATTATAGATGCCGCAAAAACCCGTTTGCGTCCAATTGTCATGACGACCCTCACCACCATACTAGGATTATTACCAATGGCCTTTGGGCTGGGTGAAGGTGCTGAAATTCGTACCCCCATGGCCATTACCGTAATTTATGGTTTGCTTTTCGCAAGCTTACTAACCCTTATCCTTCTGCCTGTACTTTACAGCCTTTTTGATATGAAGAAAGTGCTAGCGCCCGTCAATGACGATGATGTGGCCGCACAGTCAAGCAATATGCGCAATGGAGGTGTGTTATGAGCACACCTCCGCTAGGCAAGATAGCAGGTGTAGGAGCGGCACTAGCGCGCTTTGCGCTAAACAAGCCCGTCACTATTACCATGTTGTTCATTTCAATGTTGCTATTTGGACTGGTATCGGGCCGACTTCTTCCACTAGAAAAGTTTCCCGGCATCGACATTCCAGAGATGGTGGTACAAATACCCTACCCGGACGCAACGCCGGTAGAGATTGAAACCATGATCACGAGGCCTGTTGAAGAAGCCATTGCCACTATGTCTGGTATAAAGCGCCTTCGTGCGCGCTCCTACGACAACATGGCTGAGGTTATTGTTGAATTTGATTGGGATGAAAACTTAAAAGCCAAAAGTATTGAAGCCCGCGAAAAAGTTGACGCTATTCGGCACGAACTGCCCGACGATATCGAACGCATCATGGTATATAAGTTCAACACCAACGATATGCCAATTTTTCAACTTCGTGTATCCAGCGACCGAGATCTTTCGAATGCTTATGATTTGCTCGAGCGCAACTTAAAGCGTCCGCTAGAACGCGTGCCTGGCGTATCTAAAGTTGAACTTTACGGCACAATGAAGCGCCAGATTACTATCCGGCTAGACCCTAAGAAATTAGCGGCTTATCAAATTGATGGTACTCGACTTCAACAGCAGCTAGAAGGTGCAAATTTCTCTTTGACAGCGGGTTACATGTACAACAACGGTGAAAAAATACTGGTCAATCCCACGGGTGAATTTACCGATGTAAATGACTTCAAGAATATGTGGATTACGCGCAGTGTTCGCTTATCAGATATTGCCACCGTTACCTATGAACTACCCGAGCGCAACGAGGGGCGTCACCTTGATCGTACCTTCGCCGTTGGTTTTAACGTATTTCGTGAATCGGGTAGTAATTTGGTCGAAGTTTCAGATGCTGTGATGGAAGTCATTGAAGCAGCAAAAGAAGATCCTGAATTTACTGGTATTAGTCTCTTTGTAATGGAAGACACAGCCAAAAGCGTGACTTCATCACTGGGCGATTTGCTTAACGCAGGCTTACTTGGCGCGTTGTTGTCGGTCATTGTGTTGTATTTGTTTTTACGCCAACTCACTACAACGCTTATTGTTGTGCTGTCAGTGCCTTTTTCAATTTGTATCACACTAGGCGTGATGTATTTGTTGGGCTATACCCTCAACATTCTCTCGCTAATGGGGCTGATGTTGGCTGTGGGTATGCTTGTTGACAATGCAGTTGTCATCACTGAAAGTGTTTTTCAAGAACGTCAACAAGACAATGACGTGAGTCGAGCCACGCAAGTTGGTGTGAACAAAGTTAGCCTAGCTGTCATTGCTGGTACGGCAACCACGGCAATTGTGTTTTTGCCCAACATCGTTGGCGTAAAAATTGACGTCACTGTATTCCTCGAGCACGTTGCTGTTGCAATTTGCATTTCGTTGTTTGCATCGCTTTTTATCGCAAAAACACTGATTCCACTGCTAACAACAAAGGTAGCAATTCCTGTTGTAAAAACTCCAAAAACACCTGGCTATATACGAGGGTACGGAAAGGCACTGAGTTGGATGCTGAAAAACCAAGGTAAAACTTGTCTCATCGCATTGTTTATTCTCGCTTCTACCGTTATTCCCATGCAGGTAGTTACAGGCGATGATGAAGGTAACAATAACCAAGAGCGCATTTGGTTAAATTACCATATCACACAAAATTTCACCCTTGATGAGGTGGAAAAAACGGTAGATAAAATGGAAGCTTACTTGTATGACAACCAAGAAAAGTTTCATATTAAGCAGGTATACACATATTTTACCGCAGGGCATGCTGTAAGTGGTATTACGCTTAATGAAACACTGCCTGTTCCTGTGAGCCAAATTAAAGAAGACATTCGTGAAAGCATGCCTTCATTTGTCCGCGCACGCCCTTCATTTGAATGGGATAGCGGTAACGGTGGCGGTGTACGCCTTATCCTACTTGGTGAGTCTTCTGAAACACTGATGACAATTTCTGAGCAGATCATCCCTATTCTCGCAAGCATTGACGGATTGGAAGACGTTAAAGCCGATACAGGCTCGACGCGTGATGAAGTTCAAATTCGCATTGATAGAGAAAAGGCCAATAGATTCGGTATTCAGGTTAACAATGTGGCCGGCCTTATTGCTACAGCACTACGCGGCAATAATTTACGTACATTCCGATATGGTGACGCAGGCGAAGTAGATGTTCAGTTAAAATTTGGTAGCGATGTGCAAGCCTCGCTTAGCGAACTAAAGAACATCAATATTGGTTTTGCTCAGGGCCAATCAGTGAATTTAAATATGATTGCTGATTTTACTGTGAAGCCGCAACTTTCACAGATAAACCGTAACTATCGCCAAACAGCCTTAGCGATTGGAGCAAACTTAGAAGGTGAAACCACTACTGAGCAGGCGCGTGAACGCATCGAGCAAGTGTTGTCTAACATTGAATTGCCGACCGGCTACAAATGGACACTTGATGGTAGTTTCACGCGTCAGGACCAAGCAAATGCCGTTATGCAAATGAACATGCTGCTTGCGCTTTGTATGATTTATGTGGTCATGGCTGCACTATTTGAATCTTTAGTGCTGCCGACATCGGTTATCACGTCACTATTGTTTTCGTTCACAGGCGTATTTTGGGCGTTTATGGTAACCGGTACACCTATGTCAGTCATGGGTATGATTGGGATGCTTATTCTGATGGGTATTGTAGTGAATAACGGGATCGTTTTAGTTGACCGCATTAATCAATTGGTTAACGAAGGGTTGTCGCTTTACGATGCTGTTCTAGAGGGTTGCGTAACACGTATACGTCCAATCCTCATGACAGTTGCAACTACAGTGCTTGGCCTTATTCCACTGGCAATGGGTAGCACACGTATCGGCGGCGACGGCCCACCATACTCCCCTATGGCAATTGCTATTATCGGCGGATTGGTGTTCTCCACCATGACAAGTCTGTTCTTGGTTCCATTAGCTTATGTACTGTTGCTGAAACTTCGATTCAAAACGCAGCGAATGTTTAGAAACAGTAAAGCCAAAGTTGGGCGTTTGATAAAAATATAGCGTCGTTACATTGTGTGACATATTGCTATGCACTAACTTAATAAAGCGGGTTCGCCAACCATTGTTTACTAGCACATTGGTTAGCTAACCCGCGCTTTCCTGGCCTCTCCCAAATAATGCAACCACGCGCTTAGCTACGTGACGTCAAATATTCGTACACGGCGTTGGCGTCACGCTCTACTGAAAATTCAATCAAGCTACTTCCATTACACGTTAGACCTTCTTCTGAAGTCACCATTCGCAAAACTTCACGCTGACTTGCACCAATACGTCCCACATTACGTGACAAGCTTGAACGAAGTACTTTGATGTCGTCGTTTATAATCGCTTTGCAAAAACCTGCAAACTGGGTCTCGCCTACAAATCGCACATCTTTTTGTGGGGCCGCTGCACTGGCATTAAATGCCATCGTTGATGCAATGACTACAGCGCTGGTGACGAGTGTAGATTTTAATGATTTCATGTTTCTGTCCTCTCTCGGTATTTAACTACATGTCTTTTTGTGCACTGCACCGCGCAGAACGCTTAGTGCTGAACACCATTAAGTTATGCACCAAGCGCTAAAATTTTGCTGTATAAAGATTGTGGATGGACAGTAAATATTTGGTAAAACAAGATGTTACGAAAACTTTAAATATATAAGCCATTGATATATATAACCATAAATAGAATCAATATAACGTATTCACGGTTAAATGTGTGTGATGAGAAAAAACTATTATAAGAACAGGAAGAAAAAAGGCCTTATAAAAGGCCTTTTTTTGTAGTTTTAACAAAATTTATCACATTATTATGCAGATTTAATGCGAATAGAGCCGCGAAAATGTAATTAAATTACACTTTATTCGTACTTTCTTTCGCGTTTTGTTTCGATAGCATCAATATAAGCATGCCAAGATGCATACCCAATAAGCGGCATCAAAATGATAAAACCTACAAAACCGGTAACGAAGCCAATGGCGACAGCGCTGAAAATTATTGCCCCCCAAATAAGCATAGGCACTTTGTTCAACCACACTGCATTTACACTAGTAAGCACCGCGGTGCCTAAGTCCACCTTGCGTTCCATCAGTATGGGTTGCGTAAATGCGGTTACAAACAGCATGGCTAGAGTGAATACTGCGCCAACAAGCGTGCCCAGCACCAGAAATGGCAATAAGCTTTCTAAATTATTCTCGATATAGGGTGGATAAAGTGCATGAATCAACGATGCAACGCGCAACCAAAATATCATCATTACCATCAACATTATAGCGAAGCCCCATTCGTTAAAGGCGTTTCTTCGCATAGCGCGTAGCGAATGACGAAGCGTTGGTTTATGGCCTTTTTCCATCTCCCAACTAACATCGTAAAGCCCGGCCGCTAGAAAAGGGCCGACTAGCATAAAGCACACAATGGCGGGCAATATTACTAAATGCCAACCGGTCATTTGAACAAGATACATAATTGACCATGGAATTACCGCGAATAATATTCCATAAAAAACCGTTAAACCTGGTGCGCGCATGGCATCCCTTAGCCCAAGGGACAACCATTTGATCGGATCGCCAACGTCTAATTCTTTGCACGGGATAACGCGTGCAATACCGCTTTGCGTAATAGCGTTCTCTGGAGTCTCTTTAAAATGGTGCGACATATTCTTATCACCTCTAGTTGTAAACCTAGTACTGGCGCATTTTTTATACACGCCTTACTACTACGATAGGCTTAGATTAAAAAGTTCACAAGCTATTAACAATATTTTTATAATTAAATGACAAAAGAGATAAATATCCTTCTTTTTGTTTAATTATTGACCATCGCATCGATAAACACATCTTTTATAGTAAATATAGGTGAGAATCCCGTCGCATAGTTGTTTAGTTTGCGATAATCTCGGGGGACGTAAATCAACCAAATAGACCATGAAGACTGTATCTCGCTCACATAAATTAGATAACGTTTGTTACGACATCAGAGGCCCTATTGCTGCACAGGCAAAGAAGATGGAAGATGAAGGCCATCGTATTTTAAAACTCAACATTGGCAACCCTGCCCCGTTTGGTTTTGAAGCGCCTGACGATATCGTTAAGGACGTGATCCATAACCTGCCCACGTCTCAAGGATATTCAGACTCGACAGGAATTTATGCCGCACGCGTAGCCGTAATGCAGTACTATCAACAGCGCAATATACAAGATATTCGCGTTGATGACGTCTACATCGGTAATGGCGTATCTGAATTGATCATGATGGCCATGCAAGCATTGCTTAATCATGGCGATGAGGTATTGATCCCCAGTCCAGACTACCCTCTTTGGACAGCTGCAGTAAGTCTATCTTCCGGCTCTCCTGTTCACTATCGCTGCGATGAACAAGCCGGATGGTTTCCAGACTTAGACGACATAAAAAGTAAAATTACTAGCAAAACGCGAGCAATCGTACTAATTAACCCCAATAATCCGACGGGAGCGGTTTATGATGAAGCGCTGCTGCAAGAAGTGGTAGAAATTGCGCGTCAACACGGGTTGGTGGTTTTTAGTGACGAAATTTACGATAAAATTCTTTACGACGATGCAAAGCATACAAGCATAGCGTCACTAGCTGATGATGTATTTTTCGTAACCTTCGGCGGGCTAAGTAAGAACTACCGAGTGGCTGGCTTTCGTTCTGGGTGGCTAGTAGTGAGTGGTAATAAGCGCTTGGCATCTGACTATATTGAAGGGCTCAATATTTTGTCATCTATGCGGATGTGTGCCAATGTACCCTGCCAAAGTGCCATACAAACCGCACTCGGTGGTTATCAGAGCATTAACGACTTAGTAAAAGAAAACGGTCGTTTACGCATACAACGCGATGTAACAACAGACATGCTTAATGGTATTGATGGTATTCACTGCGTTAAGCCTAAAGGCGCCATGTATTGTTTTGCTCGTGTCGACGAGAAAAAATTTAATATTCACAATGACGAGCAGATGGTACTGGACTTACTTAGCTCTGAAAAAATTCTTCTTGTTCACGGCCGCGCATTTAACTTAAACGAAGGCGTGTATTTCCGATTAGTTTTTCTACCACACAGCGATGTACTTGTACCTGCGCTTCACCGCATAGGTAATTTCTTTAGAACGTACAAGCAAGGAGCATAATGTGTCTGATAAAAGCCACTTTTTTGCTCATCTTGCGCGTTTAAAGCTTATTAATCGTTGGCCTTTAATGCACAATGTGCGAACAGAGAACGTGCAAGAACATAGCCTTCAAGTGGCCATGGTGGCGCACGCCCTCGCTCTTATTAAGAATAAGTTCTTTGGTGGTACGCTAAACCCTGACCGCATTGCTACAGTAGCCATGTTTCATGACGTATCAGAAGTGCTTACTGGCGATTTACCCACTCCGGTAAAATATTTTAATGCTGCCATTAAAGAAGAATATAAAAAGATAGAAAAAATCGCCGAAAATAAGCTGATAGAAATGGCACCCGAAGCCTTTCGAGAAGACTATGCTGCACTTATCGACCATCACTACCACAGTGAAGAAGAAGCCTTTATTGTAAAAGCAGCCGATGTACTGTGCGCCTACTTGAAAACACTGGAAGAGCTTGCTGCTGGAAACCAAGAATTTAAGTTAGCTAAAAAACGGTTGGACAAAATTCTTAAAGACTACCATTCCGAGGAGGTCGATTACTTCTTAACGCGCTATGTGCCGAGCTTTTCACTGAGCTTAGATGAGATAACGCTAGACGAGATGTAAGAGAGACGGCGCGATTTAGGAATAATCACGCACTGTAGATACAAAGAGATAAACCCGTTTTATAATCTCCACTCTGGATTTAGAAATTTTTCCACACTGTCTTCATCGTCGAGAATGGAAGGATGTTGCGTGTTCCAGTAACGATAAAATGCTTCTCTATCCTCTAAAACAAAAACGTCAAAATTACCCAATTCTTCTTGTTTTTTTAGCCAGTTGTGAAACGCGTCATAGGCTTCTATTCCACCTTGCTGCCAGAGCAATCGGCCACCACCATAATGCTTAAAGAAGTAAACTTGCGATTTCCAATGAGGCAGCATGATGTCCGCTATTAACTCAGCTTCAGAAGGCTGGTTTTGTGCATATTTTTTATAGCCGTCAATTAGCTTTTTGGTTTCTTCGTCAGACAGGTTCTTTGCTTTGGCGCGTGCTTCTAGTCGTTCGAGCGTTTGCTGTTCTCTTTCTTTTACTTCCTGTTCATGGTTCGGATTTTCCTTACTAAACCATACTTTAAATTGCGATTTTTCTTCATCGGTTGGCTTAAATGAAAGGTTGTTTTTGTCTTTATATGTGTCTAAAAGTCTTGGAATTATTATATTTTTTAGCTGCGAGTCTCGCCCATCTTCATTTTTGAGGTCTGATTCATAAATGTATTGCTCGAAAACTCGTGCCAGAGGTTGTTCGCTTGCATTAATCGCTTGGACAGATAAAGCCGCAAAAGCCAGGCATATAAAAAGTATCTTTTTCATTCATTAGTCCCTTATGAATTGAATGCTACCCTGTATTACATTCGGGTAGCGCTTTGACTTCTTTGTTGCCCGCTACGTATGTTGATACGCAGCGGGTAACACATTAATACACTACACGTTACAAAATGCGGTTAGATTTAAGAAAAGAAACAATTTTACTGATGGATTCATTTTCAACTTGGTCTTTTTCCGTTTTCTCAAAACTCTTTGTTTCAAGCTCGGCAATAAGGCCGCCTGAGCTTGTTGAATACACTTCAGTAGTCAGTGTAACGGTTGCAGCTAATCCTAAGTCTCGCTCAGTTTCTATTTCTTCATATTCGTACACAAAAATATCGGTAAGTCTTTTAAATTGAGGTTTTTGTATTGTTTTTGATTTAGAAGCAAGCTGCTCATTTATCTCTAGCTTCACGTCTTTTAGCTTGGTAACTAACACAGCTTCAACGTTAAGCTTTTTAACAAGTGCGATGACGGATGCTTTATTTATCTCTTGTTTGCGACCTAACTCTTTATGAACGCTGTACGCAGTAACGCCTTGGTCTTGTAACGCATTGCTAAACCTCTGTTCAAACTCAACACTATTGGCGCGCTTTTCACCCAATCCTAACACTAGGAAAGACTTTAGGTTTTTCGGTAAAGACTCACTCACGAAGGTCGCTTTTAGGGCTGCGGGGGGCGTCGAAACACAGGCATTTAAAACAAAAAATATACATAGCACCGCTGCGGCTCGAAGTAATGTTAAATAACGCACAATGTCACCTCTTAATTGTCTTTTTCGATTATCTATCGTCTGGCTCAATGCGCATCCAAAACCACGCTTTGGCACTGTGTTCAAATTCTCTGCGTTTTTACTGACATGCATGAAGGTTGTACTTAATTATGTTTAATAAGCCACCTGCATACACTAATGGTTGTAGCGCATACAACAAACGGTTATAAAAGTAGCACAGCAATATCAAATAATCCCGAAAAAAGAAGGATCTATGGAGGCTATAAAGTGGTAGCAACGTGGGAACAAGCTTTGCACGAGCGACGCTTACCAAGAAGCGTGAGCCGCGATGGTGATCATCGTAATCCATATCAGCGTGACAAAGCACGCGTACTGCACAGCGCGGCATTTAGGCGCTTACAAGCCAAAACTCAGGTATTAGGTGTTGGGCTAAGTGACTTCTATCGAACGCGCCTGACCCATTCACTTGAAGCTGCACAAATTGGTACCGGTATTACTGCTCAGCTTTGTGGCAAGTTTCCCGACATAGCAGAGACGCTGGCGCTTGATGCAACACTTATCGAAACACTTTGTCTTGCCCATGATATTGGCCACCCTCCTTTTGGTCACGGTGGCGAAGTCGCTTTGCATTATATGATGCACGATTACGGCGGCTTTGAAGGCAACGGGCAAACGTTCCGTATCATTTCTAAGCTAGAGCCTTACACAGCCGAACATGGTATGAACTTGTGTAGAAGAAGCGTGCTGGGATTGGTCAAATATCCAAATTTCCTTGATACACTTCACAGTACTGCTTCGTTGCCAACGCGCCCCACCTCTTTGCGTCAGGTGAAAGCGGAAGACTGGCACCCACCCAAGGGGCTTTTCCGTTGCGATGAACTTTTGTTCGACTGGTTGCTAGCCCCCTTCAGCCAAAGCGATAAAGACAAGTTGATGCAGTTTGCTACAAGGCCAAACGGACACAGTAAAACACAGTATAAGTCTTTCGATTGCTCTATCATGGAGTTATCAGATGACATTGCCTATGGCATTCACGATCTTGAAGATGCCATAGTGATGGACATGGTCCATAAACACCACTTTGACGAAGAGGTTACTCTACCACTTAAAGCGCTAGCGATACCGGGGCTGAGTGATAACATAGAATCTTTGACCGACAAACTTTTTAGTGCTGTAAACCACGAACGAAAAAATGCCATTGGTGCCTTAGTAAATAGTTTTATTACTGCTATCGAAATACAAGGTGTTGAGGGCTTTACCCATCCACTATTGGCGTTTAATGCGACCATGCCAAATCATTATGCTGAAGCCCTTGAATTGTTTAAGCGGTTCGTTTTTCGAAAAGTGATACGTCGCCCTGACGTTCAACTGCTTGAGTATAAAGGCCAACTAGTTGTTATGGAGTTATTTGAAGCCTTTGCATCTGATCCTATGCGTTTGCTGCCAGAAAATACACAAATTCGCTGGCGTGAAGAACAGGAAAAAGGCAACGGTATGCGGGTATTGGCAGACTATATTTCAGGAATGACAGACGAGTTTGCTTCAAGACTATACGGCAGTATTTTTTCGCCAAAGCAAGGTGGCATTCAAGACAATTTTCATATGTAGCGCACTGCTTTTTCTATCCCATGAGAACATACATGTGCAGTGCGAATTCGTTTGCTTACACAAGGCGCGATTAAGCGTCAGTGATGGCCTTGGCTAGCCAGGGAACATACTCGACTTCAATGTAACTGTATACCCTGTCTTTCAAAGATGCAGGTGGGATAATACCTTCACGTTCCAGCTGTTTGATCAGCTTTTTGGTACTGCGTTCAAATGAACCAGCGCCCATTTGATTATAGGCCACCGCCAAATTTCGCAGAAGCAGTGCAATATCAATGCGCTCATCTAAAACGCCTTCTGGAGAGCGCTTATGAAAGTCAACAATTGCACGATGCGTTTGCGTCATAAACACTGATTCGCGCGTTACCACACCATACATTTGTGCAGACAACTGTTTCGTTTGCTCATCTGTTTTGCTAAAACGGGTTTCATGAACTTGTTTGAAGTACTCATCATTTGCCCCCACCAACGTATCTAAAGCTTTAAGCGCAAATTTACGTTTCTTTTCTCCGTAAAGAGTACAACTCAAAAAGTTTCTACGCATGGCTTTATCATGCATGTATCGCGCTTTAGTTTTATCAACCAATTCTGATATTTCTTCAATTTGGCGTGAGCTACTATCCTCTGGTAGATTCTGAGACACATGCTGAAGCGCCAACGTCGCCACTACCATATCGGCTAGCTGGACATGTGGCGCAGCAAGAACATCTTCAATTTTGTTGAGTGCTGTTGATTTCGAATAGCTCTGCTCTGCAGAAATAAGCGATTGATAAATTACAATACTTTCTTGAGACGCGCGGTCGATGAAGGGGAAAACTTGACTATTGGGTGTCTCATACGCTGACGATGCGTTAGCTACCAAGCCAAACGAAATCAAACTCAGTAAGGGCAAAATTCTCATGTGTGCTTCTTCCTTCAAGCTAGGCGTTTAAATCCTTATAACGCTTTCACATTACTGTGATTAATTCTGTGTGTCAAAAACATAAGCAACTGCTCTTTCAAAACTTTTTGAAATAAAATACCGCAGTGTGAGGTCTTATTTATTACTTGTGTTGCAAGATGAAAACTAAATAGTACTGCAAACGTATGAAGTCTTGTTGAATTTTTTCGCATACTTAATACAACGTACTAGCACTAGACAAATATAGGTGAAGTGATGCCCAAGCCCTTTAAGCCATCAGTAAAGTTAAATGATAATGACGTCACTAATGAAAGCGTCTATATGAATCGACGCTCGTTGTTGAAGTCAATGGGATTTGTGGGTGCGTCGGCGTTGCTGGCAAAATCTGCAAATGCCGCGGGGTGGTTTTGGGGCGACGACGAAGAGAAGTCTCCGTTTCAATCAAAGCCTTTGTCGTTCACCCAACCTCCCAAGTTTCAAATAAGCGAAACAAGGACACCAGAAAACAAAGTCACCACTTATAATAACTTTTATGAATTTGGCACCTCAAAAGATGCGCCTGCAAAAAATGCTACCGCGTTTCAGACCAACCCGTGGACACTGAAAGTAGACGGGTTAGTGAACAAGCCGCTTACATTGGATTATGACGCCCTTACCTCGCGCTTTCCCCTTGAAGAACGCATTTACCGGTTAAGATGTGTTGAAGCTTGGTCTATGGTTGTACCTTGGGTAGGTTTTGAACTTGCTTCGCTCATAAAGCAAGCAGATCCTATGATGTCGGCGAAATATGTTGCGTTTGAAACCTTGTATGACAGTGACCAAATGCCAGGGCAGCGGAGCCGGTTTATGGGAGGGGGCATTGACTATCCGTATGTGGAAGGTCTAAGGCTGGATGAAGCTATGCACCCGCTCACCATGATGGCCGTTGGTCTTTATGGGAAAACACTGCCGCCTCAAAATGGCGCGCCCATACGATTAGTGGTGCCATGGAAATATGGATTTAAAAGCATTAAATCTGTCGTTCGTATTCGACTTACTGACAAAGAGCCACCGACGACGTGGAACAGATTGGCGTCAAACGAATATGGGTTTTATGCCAACGTAAACCCGAACGTTTCACACCCACGGTGGAGTCAAGCCAGTGAAAGGCGCATAACAACCGGAGGGTTGCTGGCGAGAAACCGTATCGAAACCCAAATGTTCAATGGTTACACCGAGGTTGCGCCTATGTATGAAGGCATGAATTTGTCGCGCTATTACTAAGGTCAATGTTGTCGCTATGCCATTAAGAAAAAAACCATTTCGCTTGTCTATTTGGCAGCGCAGAACGCTTAAAGCGATAATCCATGGTGCTGCATCAGGATACTTGTTTTGGCTTTTTTACGCCGGCGTGAACGATCTGCTGGGGCCAGATCCCGTCGAAGTTCTGATCAATGAAACAGGTATTTGGGCCATTCACATATTACTGTTTACGTTAGCGCTTAGCCCGCTGGCGAAATGGCTCCCCAGCCCTGAACCTATGCAATTCAGACGCATGGTTGGCGTATATAGTTTTGTCTATGCCTTTGCCCACTTGTTTACGTATGTATTTTTTGAATTACAGTTAGACATGGCGTTGGTGCTCAGTGAAATCGTTAGCCGCCCATATATTGTGGTGGGAATGATAGCGCTTATTTTGTTACTTGCATTGACAGCAACCTCGTTCAAACGCATTCAAAGAAAAATGGGGAAACGTTGGCAATCGCTGCACAATACCGTGTATTTAATATTGCCATTAGCCCTACTACATTTCAGCTGGTCTCAAAAAACCTTTTGGCAAGAACCTGTTTGGTATTGGCTTATTGGGCTGATTGTATTAAGCCCTCGCGTAAAAATGTGGATGGTAAAGCGGCAGAGAAATCGAAAGAGAAAAACCAAACCGCAGTTAGCTTAATACAAAGAGTATTATCGCGTAGCGTGATGTTTTACTTACAATCACGCAGCATAAGAAAAACCAAACGTTGGTGCGCAGTACACCCGCAACTAGGGTAATTGGGTCTCCTATAACGGGGACCCATGCCAGCAATAAACACCACTTTCCCCAACGTTTAAAAAAATGATTTGCGCGTGTAAAGGTGCCGTCATCAATACGCAACCACTTGGTAGCGACAACTCTTCCGTATCGATAGCCTAAAGCATAATTCACGAACGACCCCAAAATATTACCCATAGAGGCCACTACAAGTAACAGTATGGGCGAAAAACCAGTCGCAAATAAGGCTGCAAGCACCACTTCAGAGCTCAACGGTAAAATGGTTGCAGCCAAAAAAGCAGACAGGAACATGCCAATGTATCCAAGACTTGCCAAACTCCCCAAGAATCACCCTCTATGTTGTTGTGTACTTTATTAAGCCTAGATAAGTACTCATCACTCGCGTTTTTAACGTCTTTAAACGCGCAGTTGTTATACCAGACATCAGTGTACAAGCCACGTGGAATATGAAAATTTCAGCTGCACGAGCATATTGTTTGAAAAAAACACAATTTTCGCTTGCAAAACCATTTAATTAAAACTACTGTATACACATACACACTGTATAGATAAACAGTTTACCAAAGAGGTCCAGTTATGAGCACATCTTCAGTTTCACGATTCAACGCGCTTCGCACATCGGTTTCAAATGTTGTACAACTACCTCTTCCCTTCGAAGGGTTTCCTGGTGATGGAAAAGGCGGCAATGGAAAAGGGTGGAACTATCTATTAGCGAACACAGTGTCATTCGCTAAAAGTGTTGACCACGCTATTCGTATTCAGAAGCCTGAGAAAGAGAAGATTCCAGAGTGGATTAGCAAATTGATTACCGGTGGTCAGTGCAAAACATTATATGTAGAAAATATTGATTTAGACTTACAGCCAACTGACAGTGAAATGATTAAAAAGCTATGTGAGATGTACTCTGTAAGCCTGGTTAATGTTCGCGTGGACCGCTCTCGTTTGAACAGTAGCTTAGCCGTTGGTCCATGGTAAACAGTCCTTGGTAAAAATCTCTCGATAAACAGCGTTTGACTAGGGTTCTTTGCAATTTACATTACATGTGAACTGCTCGTTGAATTTAGTAAAAATACTGGAAAGCTTGTGCGTCGGGAATATAATAGCCGACCAATTCTCTACTATTAGCGGCTTTCATAATGCGTTGTTTTTGCTGTTCATCTCTTCCTTTTGATCAATGCTGTGAACCTTTCTTAACTGGGGCAGCAATACCTGAATATGCTGAACAACTTATGCGCTCGCGCTTTTCTGCTTATGCTCAGGGCAATTACCACTATGTATTGCAAACGTACACAAAGATACAACAAAAGGGTTTAAGTATTGAAAACCTGGCTGAAAGTGCGCAAGGTTCAACGTGGTTTGCACTTGCCATCAACGCATCATCACCGTCATCACCTGAATTTAGCAGAAATACGATTGAGCGAGACACCGTAGAATTTACCGCTTATTATTTTGAGAACAAGCAGGTATTTCAATTACATGAAACATCAAATTTCATTAAAGAGAACGGTGTATGGCGCTACCACGATGGAACTTTGCATGATGACTGCGGAAAAATAAAAGTAGGCCGCAACCTTCCCTGCCTCTGCGGCAGCAACAAGAAATTTAAACAATGTTGCTCAACTAAGTTAAGGTAGCGTTCAGTGTTGGGTTAGAGTTCAGTGTTGGGTTAGAATTCAGCGTTAAGTTAAAGCTCAGTGCAAGTGTTAATCTCTGTGAAATACGCAACTTAGCCCGCTACCATTGTCTATTTCTTTTCTCGATATTCATTCACCAAATAATCAGACATAACAGTCATTTTTTGCAATACCTTTGGGGAACCGCTCTTCAATGTTTTCCTCATAAGCACCCTTGCGGAAACCTCACGAGCTTTTCTTGTTGCTTCCTCATATATTTCTTTACTTGGCCAGAGCGCGTACGCAACATAGCCGCCGGTGTCCAATTTATGTAACCTCGAACCGCAGCTATAGTGAACCTCTAAAAAATACTCTGTCGTTTGGCTCCAGTATTTTACAAATTCAGTTTCCTTTCCCGCTTTTACATCAAATTCAATAACAATCGCATACATTCATCTTGTTCCCATTCAGCCGTTAAAATTTATAGACAACCTTAAAACCTCAAGTTAACTTGAGGGCAAGTTATTTTTGAGGAAAATGAATGTCGCGAGATAATTTGACTGTTGGAGCTGTCGCAAAACGAACTGGTGTAAGGGTGAGCACGCTTCACTATTATGAATCTATAGGCCTTATTGCTAGCTTTAGAAATAACCAAAATCATAGAATCTATAAGAAAGACGTCCTTAGGCGAGTTTCAGTCATTAAGGCCGCTCAGAAAATGGGGATTGGACTAGAATCAATAAAACACGCTATATCTTATCTACCGCTCAGTAATGCACCAACGAAACAAGACTGGAATAACTTGGCGACGTATTGGAAAAAAGAGTTAGACTTAAGAATTAGTTTTCTTCAGAACTTAAGTGAAAACCTGACTGGCTGCATTGGTTGCGGATGCCTGTCTATGGAAACTTGCCCTATATACAATACAAATGACGAACTGAATAAAAAAGGTACTGGTGCAGTTTTGTTAGATAATTTGCGTAACGACTAAGTTGCGTTTGTCTGTTGAATTCGCTCGCGTGTACCGTGCAACTTCGCGCCTAGCCTTGTGCATGTATTAAGAGCGTACACTTCGCTGGAGTCTTAGACTGACAGCTTCGAGAGCGCTCTTTTTGACTACCTGCGTTGTTTCACTGGCTATTTTGAGCGCCCCTTGCGCGTTAACATCAACGGTAGAACAAGTAACAAAAGCCACATACTTGACGGACTGGATAGCGACGTCGCAGTGTTACTATTTGAAGCTGTTGGCGTTGAAAATGACGTATTTGCTAACGCAGGGCTATCAATCTGTTCGGTGGCTACTACCGTTTGTCCACTGCTAGTGGTAAAGAGCGCATTTCCCCCAGTTAATGTATTAAAACTACTAACTGAAAAGGTGGCAATATCTTGTGTAAACGGGTGTTTTGCCGCATCAGCGATTGCGCTTCCAAATGAAAAGCCGTCAAAACGGATACTGCTTCCTACACCTGATAAAAAAGTGTTGATGTTGTCGAAGTGGCGATTGAATTGGGTTTCGGCTACCACGATAAGGTTGCCTCCACGCTTTACAAAGTCATTGATCACGTCTAACTCGTTTTGAGAATAAAACAACGTGTTGTTACGTCGAAATTGATTAAACACGAGTAACTCTACATCGGCTAGCGTGTCTTGCGTTAAGGTACTACTTCCAATAGCAACTGTATCTACCTTGAGCTGATGGTACAGGTTAACAATGCCATCTACCCCCAAATACCGAAGACGGCTAAACAACACATTATTTGATGATTCAAGAAGGTTTTGATAGAGCTGTGTATTAGGTCTTTCGTCGGCATTTACATCGCCGATAACGGTGATAAAGCCTGCAGATGCAGTAAAAGGCCAAAATAATGCTATAACTAGCAATAGAGCAATGAATGATTTCACGTTGTACCTATTCGTTTTTTATTGTTCTGAATTAGCGTTAGGCCGAAATGTAACAAACGTAAGTTCCTAATACATCATTAAAAATACAAATTCATCCTAATTGCTAATAACCAGCATAGCCTAATTTGGGGCACTATTATGTTGGCGGTTTTTATGCTCATGGAGGAAATTTGGAAAGCAGCGCCAATAAGCGGACGGCTGTGTTGCGTTTTTAGTTACACCCCTTGTAACAAGGCGGAGTACTTTCATCAGAGGTTTTAAGTATGTTTCGCTTAGTATCGGCTTTGGTTTTGATGTTGGTATGTAATCATTTACACGCCAAGCCCATTGAACTGTCTCTTGCTATCAACTCGCCTGGTACACCACCTCATCTGTATTTCGATGCCACTGAAAATCGTTATGTAGGTGTAATCGCTGACATTCTAGCAACAGCTGAAAAAGACGAAGCCATCAACGTGACCTTTGTCGATTCTCATCGCAGTCGAAGCGAAACTTTTGTCGCCCAAGGCCAGTTAGATATGTTTTATTCCAGTCTAGAATGGTTGGATGAACCTGAACGATTTATTGCCACAGATCCTATCTTTTTGCACAAAAGCTACCTCTTCTCACACAAGCCATTCGAGAAAGGATTTGGTACCAATGCCAACACATTTGCTCGAATTTGCACGCGCAGAGGCTTTCACTACCCGGGGTTGCAACCTTGGTTTGAAAATGGAAATTTTGTGCGTATTGATTCATCAAACCATGAAACCATGCTTCGAATGGTACTGCTAGGTAGGTGCGATGCCGCTGAACTAAACGTGAAAAACATGCGGGCGCTTCAGAAGTTAGACATGTTTAAAGACATTCGCTTTTACCGACTTGAACCGCCAACGAGCATTGTGGCCGCAAGGCTCATTATGCACCCTTCACAAGAAGAAGCGAGAGATGTTCTCAACCGCTACATTAATGCGTTTTTGGCGAGGGGCATGTATGACGTATCGCTAAAACGGCACATTAGTAATACAAACTACTCGCCTAAATAGCGCCAGTCGTATTCAATTTGCCGAGCTACAGACTCAGCTTGTTCTGTGCTAGTTAACATAGAAACAAGGTAAAGGCTCATATCGATACCGGCTGAGATGCCGCCTGAGGAGACGTATTTTCCATGTTTAACCCAGCGTTTATTTTTCACAACGTCTAAATGGGGAAACATTGATTTAAGCGAATCCTGATCTTCCCAATGCGTTGTGACAGGCATAGCGTCATAAACGTTAGCCGCTGCAAGTATAAAGGCACCAGTACAAATACTGCAGGTTATTGTGGTCGTGCTATTGCATTGTCTGATCCAACGAAGTACCCGCTCATTTTCCATTGTTGCCATATGTTCGCCGCCGACAACACAGAGTATGTCTATCGACGGATGCTCAGCGATGGAGTAATGAGGAACCATAGGTAGATTACCGCGGGCATACACCGTGTGTTTGTTATCCGCTATCGTGAAAATGTTCCAGTGGCTCTCAAAAAGACGCTTGGTAACACTAAAGACTTCAAAAGGCCCGCCAATATCAAGTACTTCAGCGTTGTCGTAAATAAAAATACCAATATTCAATTAAACCTCCAAACGCGCTGCTTTACACAGATTGCTTCACATTTAAAGCAGCCCGCGTTTTAGCAACAAAGAGTAGCGAAACCGCGGGCGTAGTCTTTGCTATTTAAAGAATTGAATACTGAGAGGATAAGGCCACAACTCTCCGTTATTGGCTTTCATTGCAGCTATAATGGCAAAAGCGAGATTGAGTAGACCTAAAATGGCAAAGCCAACAATCCCAATAAGGATAAAGGCAAGTACAGTACAAATGATTGAATAAATGAGCAAACTCAGTAACCAATTCGCGGTTACTTTACCGTGTTGGTTAATCGCCTCGTCCTGATCTTTATGAACAATCCACAATACGAAAGGCAATATAAACCCGAGACCAGGTACAACAAAGCTAGATAACTGGCTGAGATGTATCACCATACAATAGGTACGAGTCGACATACCCCAATAGACTTTTTCTTCCATTGATATAGTTTCCTTTTTTTACGCTAGTTGAAATTGGCCTGTATACAGTGCCCTGTCTACAGATTACAGCTTTACTTTAATCGACATTAAGGAGAAGTGCCATAGCTTCTACATGGTCTAATCTGTGCTTTGTGGCGAACGCAGATACAAGGCCTACCGTTTGACTTGATAAACATGTACATTTACCGTCTCGCCACTGTCAAGAAAAGCATTAGTGAGTGCTCGTTCATAACCATCGCCCTCAAATTCATCTAGCATTTGCCAATTATCACGGAGTGCAGATGCACTTAAGATCATACCGTCAACATAGCTTTCGTCGGTGCTATCATTATTAAGCACAATACCTGGGAAGCCCATAGCAGCGCCCCATCCCTCTTTAACAAGCGACCCTTTCACTCTACCAGGCGTCCAGGTGCCTTCAATATGAGAGACAATGTGATGATTTGGACACCCTGGTGCCAAAGTACCGTAAATAAAAAGCCTTTCAACCGCCATTACTTCTCCTAGTTTATCGAGGCATTATTCTGCTGAATATGTACATGCAGCGTACCTTATCCATTAAATTTGAAAGAGGCATACCCGCAAGAAACGCGTACAACACATTTGATAAGTTATAAAAACGCCGTGCGTGCAAACGACGCTACGCACTTATTTGCGCTAGTGAGCAAACTCCATTGCGCTTCTAACAACGTCTTTAAGATCCTCAGTGGGCAGTTCGTCTTTGTCCTTTAAATTAATGCAGCCTGTACCCGTTTTAATTTTGGGATGGCGACTTTTGAACTGTTCTATATGCTGTGATGCACATGTATAAAGTGAAACGTAGTTCTTTTGACTGGCAATAGCAACCCACCCTTCTTGGTGCTCAAATGTGGGCATTTTGTATTTCATTGACACCTGAGCCTGAGGATAAAGCGCAAGGATCAGGTCTATAAGGGCTTGGACCCTGTTTCTACGAAACGGCACTAGCGCTTCCATGTACGAATCAAACGTCATAGTTAGCCCCCAAATTTTCTCTACTGGATAAGAAACACTGTTTTATTTACAAAGAAGCCCTTTACTGTGAATTGACAGTTTTTCGCTTTAGGGGGAACAAGCCAAACCAAAATCCAGCTTCGCAAATAATACCAAGTAGGATAAAGATAAATGCGCCTGTTTTCATGCCCATACTAAAGAAAGACAATGCCGCAAAAAGCAAAGTCAACACAATAACCACACGACCTAACGCCTTCATAATATGTCCTTATTTTTTGTGCAAATCACCACATGTTGCTCAAACTGCACTGCTTCACCTGTAAGTATAGGCACACCTTCGGCATAAATGTCACAAAAACTATATTGATTGACCACAAAACATTGTAAAACTTTGTGAGAAAAATGAATGCATGCTTTGTTTAAATGCTTTTAAGTACGAATTTACGACAAACGAGCGCTGATAGTCTGAATTGTAATTTACAATTTCGCTATGGCATTTCACAATGATGAGGTATGTCTCTGTTTAACACAGTAAAAGCACAATAAATAAAGGACAGATAATGATAAAACATAAGCGTACGCTTTTGGCCGCTCTTATCAGCGTGTCACTCTTTGGTTGTGGAGAAAGCACAACACAAGCGCCTACTGCCCCAGCACTCACCGCCGAAGATGCAAAAGCATTTTTACAGCAAGCACAAAACGATATTGAAAAAATGCAAGTTCCTGCAGCACATGCGCAGTGGAGTTATGCCACTAATATCAACTTCGATACTGCTGCAGTAAGTGCATATTTTAGCGAAGTACTTTCAACCAAGGTTGCCAAATTAGCGAAGGAAGCTGCTCAGTTTAACGATGTAGAAGTAGACGCTGATACCCGTCGTCAACTCGACCTTCTTAAAAATGGTCTAACGATGCCACCGCCTTCTGATGCTGAAAAAGCAGAGCGTCTCGCTAAGATAGGCTCAGATTTAAGCTCCATGTACGGTTCTGGTGAATACTGTAATGCTGAAGGCGTCTGCAAAAGCTTAGTTGAAATGAGCGGCGAAATGGCCACGGTACGCGATGCAGATTTACTTCTTGAATACTGGAAAGGCTGGCGCGAAGTGTCTAAGCCAATGGCACCGCTTTATGCAGAACAAGTTAGCATTGCTAATGAAGGTGCAGCCGAGCTGGGCTTTGCTAATGTCAGTGAGCTATGGCGTGGTAAGTATGATATGCCAGCCGATGATTTCCCGAAAGAGCTTGACCGTCTATGGTCACAAGTTGAGCCATTCTATGAATCACTGCACTGTCATGTACGCGCTAAATTGGGCGAGCACTACGGCGAAGATGTCGTGCCACAAGATAAGCCAATTCCCGCGCATTTGTTGGGCAATATGTGGGCACAAACGTGGGGCAACGTTTATGACATCGTAAAACCTCAACAAGAAATGAAGGTGCCAGATGTTACAGCGGCATTAAATGCACAAGGTTATGATGAAATCAGCATGGTTAAACAAGCTGAGTCATTCTTCTCTTCTCTCGGTTTTGAAGAACTCCCTGAGACGTTTTGGGAGCGTTCTATGTTCCAAAAACCGGAGGGTCGTGATGTACAATGCCACGCCTCTGCGTGGGACCTAGATGACAAAGACGATTTGCGCATCAAAATGTGTATTCAAAAGACAGGGGAAGAGTTTAACGTCATTCACCATGAACTTGGTCACAACTACTATCAACGAGCTTACAAAGACCAGCCTCTGCTTTATCGTGGATCGGCAAACGATGGTTTCCACGAAGCGATTGGCGACACCATTGCCCTTTCAATTACACCTAAGTATTTGAAGCAAATTGGTTTGATTGATGAGATACCAGATGCATCTAATGATATTGGCATGCTCATGCAAGTGGCGTTAGACAAAATTGCGTTTATCCCATTTGGCCTAATGGTTGACCAATGGCGATGGAAGGTTATGTCTGGCGAAGTATCACCTGAACAATACAACGACCTGTGGTGGGAGCTACGCGAAAAATACCAAGGTGTGATGGCCCCTGTTGCACGCGGTGAAGACGCATTTGATCCAGGCGCGAAGTATCACGTTCCTGCAAATGTGCCTTATACGCGTTACTTCTTAGCGCACATCTTACAGTTCCAATTCCATAAAGCCCTGTGCGATATTGCGGGTGACGAAGGTCCGTTAAACCGTTGTTCAATTTACGGTAGTGAAGAAGCAGGTCAGGCATTAAATAAAATGCTAGAGATGGGCATGAGCCAGCCTTGGCAAAACGCGCTTGAAACGCTGACTGGTTCTCCAGAAATGGATGCAAGCACGATAGCAGCGTATTTTGCGCCATTAAAAACGTGGCTAGACGAACAAAATGCTACTCGTCAGTGTGGTTGGTAGTTAGAAACGACATTAACCAGCCCCCCATAACATCGACAAAGCCTCGCATTTTGCGAGGCTTTTTTGTATTTAGCCACATATTTACAATGAGTTAACACACAAAGTTACTGGCCGAGAGCATATGCATTTCAGCGACAGCGGTGATCTAGTACTGGGTTCAAGCCTATAAAATACAGACTTAATTAACCCAAGGAGGAGTATTATGGCAAATGTACTTATTATTGGCACTTCAGGACAAATTGGAAAACAAGCCGTTGGCAAATTATTAGACGCGGGACACCACGTCGTTGCGCCTGTTCGCAACACAGACAAACTATCAGACATTGAACACCCGCACCTAAGCGTGGTTGAGCAGGATTTAGAGAAAGACTTTTCTGCTCACTTTGAAGGCGTTGATACTGTCGTATTTACAGCTGGCTCAGGTGGCAATACTGGCGCTGACAAAACATTATTAATCGACCTTTGGGCTGCACGCAATGCAGTCAATTATGCAAAGTCAGCAAAAGTGCCAAAGTTTATTATGGTGAGCTCTATTGGTGCCGGAGACCCAGATGCAATCGAGTCGCCAATAAAGCCTTATCTTGTGGCAAAACATATGGCGGATGAACATCTAATTCATAGTGGTTTGCACTATATTATTTTGCGCCCTGGTACATTACTTAACGAGCCAGGCACCCACTTAGTGCGCACAGATACGCCCACAAACAAAAATGAAGCGGTCATTCCCAGAGAAGATGTCGCAACCGCTATTGTTGAAAGCGTCGCGCGTGAAAACAACAATGACGTTATTACTTATTTGTTCAAAGGCGAAACGCCTATTGCACAGGTGTTTGAATAGAAGCGCTGTAAGCGTTGCACGTGATTAAAGCCCCAGCACAGGGGCTTTTTTACGCTATGGTATAAGTGACTGGCTTGTCCAATTTCCGCTTGTATCAATATGATGGCGTTCTCTGTACTGAGGGTTTCCGCGAAGATTCAAATAATCCACCTCATAAATACATAGCATGATTACGCAAAAATGCGTGGGAACGGTTTTGAGGTCACCGCTAACCGTGAGCGCACGATCATCATTTCTCACACTTCCGGGATCCCCCCACAGAAACTGCTTTTTGCCGGCATCAGAGAGTTTTTCCCAATGCGATTGAACCAACGCTTCATCTTGCTCTTGTGTTTTTATGTCTGCGCGTGTACTAAATCGATACTGCTCACGAGTTTTAGAAAAATACCAACACACTTGGGCGTTTGCGTTGTGCGTAAGTTGCGTGAATTTCTCAGAACGCGTGTCAGAAATGACAATCAAATGATTGTCATCGGTTAGTCCTCTGTACACCACCGTTCGGCAAAACGGCTCTCCAGATTGCCCAACCGATGCTAATTGAAAGTATCGGCTTTCTGGCATGCTACGAGATTGGTGAAGACTTTTGGTTAGTTCTTGCCGCCAGCGTGGCATAACTGCGCACTCCTCAATGTATAAACGTTAACTCGCTGACTTCTTTGTCAAAGGAAACAAGTTGTAAAAATTTTCTGTGGTGATCTTAGCCAACTCTTTAACATCGATACCTTTTAATTCAGCGATAAACTCTGCAACTTCAACCACATAGCCAGGCTGATTTTGTTTCCCGCGGTGAGGGACAGGTGCAAGCCACGGTGAGTCCGTTTCAATAAGTAAACGGTCAAGTGGTATCGCTTTTACCACTTCTCGCAGTTCATCAGCAGAGTTAAAGGTCACGATACCGGATATTGATATATAGAAACCCATTTCGATAGCCGCTTCGGCCATCTCAAGTGACTCGGTAAAACAGTGAAGTACGCCGATGGTGTGCTCTGCTTTGTGCTCTTTTAGCAAATTAATGGTGTCTTCTCTCGCATCGCGTGTATGAATAATGAGTGGTTTTCTGGTTTCGTTTGCCACTTTTATGTGGTCAACAAAAGACGTCAGCTGAACGTCTTTACTTTCTGGGCTATAAAAATAGTCCAACCCAGTCTCACCAATAGCGACAACTTCAGCTTGCTGCGCTTTTTCCAGTAATTCATCATAACTACACGCTTCGTCTTGATGAAGCGGGTGCACACCACAAGAAACGGATACATCCTCGAAACTTCTTACCGTGTCTAGCATGGTGTCATAGTCGTTGACAGAGACACAAACGCAAAGGAAGTGCTCTACACCACGCATTCTGGCAAAGTTAAGGGTTTCTGACAGGGCGTCTGGCCCTTGTTTTAATCTGTCTAAGTGACAGTGAGAATCTACAAACAAACTACACCTATAAATTTAATTGAGTAATACGCGCTTACCATGCGTTGACACCACGTGGCCCGTATTACCGCTGAAACGTTTTGAGTAAACCAAATAGCACCATCGATTTATTTACCCCAGGGTGTTGCAGCGTTCTAACGGCTTCTACACAAGCGCTGTAATGCGCGTAATATCGCGGGCTTTGGTGCTGAATATAGTTTTGCTGTGCCTGCAACTGGCACCACAACGCTACCTGGATAGCGTCATCCTGCCATTTACTGGCAAGATTTTGAGGTTGCATTTTAGGGTCGCCGGCCAAAAGTGCCTGCATGCCATCACTAAATACGCGATAGTTAAATTCGTCACCACCCTCAAGGGCCTCTTCAAGGCGCAGCGGTGCGTTTCCGTAAGCACCTAGTAGCGCTTCGTCAGCCTCTTTTACGCCCTTTTCATGCAAGTAGTTCAAACTCTGTTGAATGGATGGTAAAGGCAGTAGATGCTTTTCGCATCGACTCAAAACAGTAGGCATCAACTTATTAATACCATCAGTGATGAGCACCAGATAAGTATTTGCTGTAGGCTCTTCTAGCGTTTTTAACAGCGCATTAGCAGCCGCCTCTGTCATCGTGTCTGCTTTAGGTATGAGCAATATTTTATTGCCTCCCATCTGTGCAGTACCCGATAATTTTGCAATTCCTTCTCTTATTTTGTCTACTCCAAGCTGCTTCTCACTTTCTAAAACATGATAGTCAGGATGATTGCCCGCTGCGCGTAAATGGCAGCTTTGGCAGTGTCCGCATGGACCGTCGACAGTTGGCTGTTTACACAGTAATGCGTGACTGAGTTGTTCAGCCAAGCTGAACTTTCCTATTCCCTTTGTGCCACTAAACAATAGCCCGTGATGGAGTTTGCGAGCTAAGTAACGCGAAAGCAGCGACGCGTATAAATCGGTGAACCAGGTATACATTAGTTTTCGTGCTTCATGTCGAGTTAGTGAGTGGTATCAAAATTACGTGATAAATACGTGGCTACTGCGCTCAGAACATCCTTATGAACATCTTCCATCGGCTGCATAGCGCTTACAACATAGATATTTTCGTCTTGCTCTGCCAGTTCTAAATACCGCGCTCGAGTGCGCTCAAAGAAAGCAAGGCCTGCCTGTTCAATTCGATCTAATTCACCACGGCCTCGAGCACGGGATAACCCTTCTGCGGGCTCTACGTCAAGATAAATAGTAAGGTCAGGTTTAAAGCCTTTAAGCGCGATGTCACTAATAGCCGACATAGTGCTTTGATTTACACCTCTTCCGCCGCCTTGATATGCTTGGGAAGACAAATCATGTCGATCACCTACAACCCAATGTCCACGCTCAAGTGCGGGTGTTATTTTATTAGTAAGCAGTTGAACGCGTGCTGCATACATTAAGAGCAGCTCGGTCTCTTCAGCCACTTGTTCTTCCCAAGCATGCTTTACACATTCACGAATAGCCTCTGCCATTGGCGTACCGCCAGGCTCTCTGGTTTGCTCGACCGTAATACCTTGTCCTTTTAGCGCGTCTACAATGAGGCCTATGACTGAACTTTTACCGGCCCCAAGTAT
>CAYVST010000027.1:0-42621 GCA_964454185.1 uncultured Alteromonas sp. | reverse complement strand
ACGCAAAATATCAGAATATCGACAAAGCTACCGTGAATTAGTGAGAGATGCTGAAATATTTTTTGAAGAGTATCCTCAAGATTATCGCCGACTCACCGTCCTTAAACACAAAGTAAACACATATCAAGACCAAATAGAGTACATCGAGAATTTTCGCAAAGAGAAAGGAAAGTACCCGTCTATAAAAGGACAGCCTTCTGCGCAGCGCTACATGGCGCGATTAGTTGCACAACAAACCAATAGTGATAACGAGCTAAGAGCGCTAGAAGAAAAATTACGCATACAGAGCAATAAGCGCTATGAGCACTTAGATCACCTTACCGACTACATGCTCAACCTTCTCAATGGCGAACGTATTTTTAGTCAATTTTTGGGTACCATTGCGTTATCCACGCCTTCTCCGAAAGAAAAAGTGCGGCATATTAGAAATGAGCGATACAAGCCAATCTACATAACTGCACTGACTATCGCGCTATTTGAAGAATTAAGGGTTAACAATACATTTGAAACCCCATTTCTAAAGGAAGAATTAGATAAGCTGTTTCCACAAGGTGAACAGTTCAGTTTGATGATCGACAAAGCCCTCGGGGATGACGCGAATAAAAGCTCCACTCAGCCAATGCCCGCTGATATAAAAATGGCGTATCGAGAAAATGTGCTTAAGCCTATTGCCAAAGCGGCGCTGTTACAGTCGATTGGTATGCATAGCCCTGAGGCAAAAAATGTACTTGGCGACGATCGCTATCGTAAGCTGGACCAAACAGAACGGTCTAAACTACTTGCGATTAACGAGAAAAAAACCGCAGATTACCTAAAGCTAGGCGTTGGTATCCCGACCATCAAGTTTACAAGCAAAGAGCACAAAGACGCTTTTGTTAGCCATGAAAGAAAGCAACTTACGTTCATGCTAAAAATGCTTGAGTCGCTTAAAACGGGGCAGCATGAACTGGGCGATATGCTGAGAATACCTATGACCTATGCGTCGTTCTTACTGTCTACGAAAGAAGAATTCGATTATCATCAAATTTATCGTGCTTACGATATTTTGGATCAGGGGCGCGTAGATAAGTTATATCGCGCTGAGCACGTTAACGCATTTCTTAAAATGGTGGGGCGTTTCCCTCTGGGCTCTGGCCTTTTAGTTATCCAACAAGAGTCTGGGGAAATAGAGAAGGCTATTGTCTCCTCGTTATATCCAGAAAACGTGGATGAGCCAATTTGTAAGATTATCACCAGAAGACAAATTCAATTTCTGAGTCAGTCGGAATTTATTGTTTCTAAAGCCTCAAACTTGTTTTTCAAAGAAAGCCGAGCGAAGAGTCATTACGACGCAGAATTTTTCTATTTGCGCTATAAAGATGAGTTTACCTGGAATGCGACCGATGTTTGGGAGAATCAAGTTCCCGCCATCGAGTTTTGGAAGCGTGACGATAAGCGCCGCTTTAACGGTGTATTTAATCCGGATTCATACTAGTACGTAGTATCACTTCTACATTAGAAAGATAAGAAAAAAGCATCACGTCATATGCACTTATACGCGCATTGCCAGTGATACTCTTCTCTCATTTACGTCCAATTAACTTGTTTTCAATTTATTGAGTTGCTCAATGAGATTATGAGATGACGCGTAAATATCCTCTGCACTCTCTTCTGACATCTGTGAGAGTGACGCAATTTCTTTCGTCGAATCGCCAATAACAACCATGTTCTTGTTCAGCTCTTCAGAAACGTGGCTTTGTTCCTCTGCTGCCGCAGCAATTTGAATAATTCTATGATTTATTTCTTCAATTTGTGCCACGGTTTCCTTCATTTTTTCAAATGCAGCATTGGCTCTTGAAGCAGCATCTTCGGCTTTATCAGTCCCTTTTTCTATTATTTCCACTGTGTGCGAGACCTCATTTTGCAATGCGGTAATAACGGTAGAAATCTCGCCCACCGACTCAGCTGTTTTTGATGCTAGTGCGCGCACCTCATCAGCGACTACGCTAAAACCCCGCCCGTGGTCGCCAGCCCTTGCTGCTTCTATTGCCGCATTCAGTGCAAGTAGATTGGTTTGCTCTGCAATGGAACCAATAACGTCGAGTATTTTTCGAATGTTCTCACTACGTTGCGATACGGCTTTTACTGCATCTGACGCAACACTTATTTCACTAGATAGCTCTGAAGCTTGTTTAGAGGCGATTGATACCTCAGCTTCTGTGTCTCTAACTGACTGGGTAGCTGCGTTGGTGTTTTCTGCAGCCGAAGATGCGGTATTAGCAACCTCTTGTGCTGTAGAAGACATTTCAGTTATTGCAGTGACAATCGTTTCCACTTCCGCCTGCTGAATAGAGATTTGTTGATGTGCTTTTTGTGCGTTTTCTTTACTTACGCCGCTTAAAGTAATCACCTGAGAACCGGCTTGCTTGGCAGCATCCAACAGCTCTCTCACCGTTTCTCTAAATCTGTTGAAGCCGTTGCTCAAATTGATAAGTTCTGCATGAGAATGCACATTGATAGATTGGGTCAAATCACCGCCTTGTCCAGCAAGTTCAGACATGCGATCAGATACCATCTTAACTGGGCGAATAATGCTTCGCGTGAACAGTTGAACAAGAAAGAGTGCAGCCAGTGTCAACACGACAGCAATAATGAAAGTGTTAGACAGAATACTGGTAATTTCATCTGAAATCATGTCTGAGACGCTCGTTACAGGTTGCATGGCGGTATCGACGTTAATACCAACGACGAGTTCCCAGTTTACACCAGCAGCCTCAATGGCGATGGGTTGCACAACATACAAAAAATTATCAATAGTAGTGGTGACGCTTTTACCTGACGTTGCAAGCAAGTCGTCACTTCTATCAAACACGCGCTCAAAAGGCTTAGCTAAACTATCGGCATGGTCGGTAGCGGCTGCAAGGAAACCCTTATGGCTCACAATGTACACTTCAGCATTACCTCCATACAAAGATGCTTTGAGATCTTTAGCAAGTTTCTGAAGGATAGGGAGGTTTAGGTCTGCACCCACCACACCTCTAAATCGTCCTTGTGCTACAACCGGCACGGCTAAGCTGGTCATAAGTTCACTATAACCAGGTCGAATCTCGTAGTTGTATGGGTTGGAGGCACAGGGCTTTAACGCGTCGGCTGAGCACAGGTACCATTCGGCGGCTCTAAAGCCAAACTCATCAAGTGTTGTGTCGTGCTTTTCTGTATAGTCGTCAATGGACTCTTGGGAAATAGCCCCGCTATCTTCTTTTACAAAATACACTTCAAAACTGCCGTGCCCGTCTACGGAGTGCGAATAACCCTGGGTAAATTGTGCGTCGCGGCCGTCGAATTGATTATCTTCGAACTGCGCATAAAGCGAAGATACACTTGCTGATTTAAGCGCGTTTCCGACCATTGCCTCCACTTGCTCGCGAGTCAAGGGTTGTGGAATATCACCCTCTATATTCCCTTTTATCTGCGTAGCGATACTTTTGGGAACGGCAAAAGACTTGTCAAACAGGTTACCTATTTGTGCGGCGATGGCGCTGGCACGCGAACGCACGGTACCCTCTATTTGTGTCGATACTTCATCGCTTACTTTGTTTACGATGATGCTTTCTGTTTTATTCAACGAGTAGGTACTGACACCGATGTAGCATGTCGACATAACAACAAACAGTGCGCCAACAACGAGCAACAATTTTAGTGATAAACTTTTCCCTTCAAAAAACATGGGCTATCCCCGTACAAACTTTGATTGTGTAAACATGGTGTTGACTAGAATGTAAACGTATACCCGACTGTGCCTAACAGTTTGATATCGTCATCATAATTTAAGTCAGTTTTTTCGAGTCCTAGCGTAAAAGCTAATCCAAGCCACTCAAATGCAGCGTCAGCTTTTAAATGTAGGTAATCATCATCATTGATGTCCCAGCTAAAAATATCCGTGTCTAAACTCGTTGACTTATCTATTTGAAACGTCAACGTGAATGTGTCATTTAGCTGATAACCTTGTGATAGGGCGATAATGTAGTGCCGTGCGCCTGATCCAAAATAGTCTTCTGTGTACCAAGCCTGGAACCGTGTGCTGTTATAATTTAATGCTATGTAAGCTTCGGTGTAATCGAACTCACTGCTATCAGCACCGCCCATATAGGTATATCGCGCCACACCAATGTCGTAGATCAGTGAGGAAGTGAGATTGTTGGAATAACCCACATAGAAATCAAGTTCGTAGTCGGTACCTTGTCCGTAATCAACTCCAGACGCGAAGCTACCAGCATACCATCCTGAGTCGTCAAACCAATCCAAACTACCTTGCAAAGTAGGCTGTTCGTCGGTTTGAGATATTCCATTAAAAAGATAGTCAGACACGAGTGTTGTTGTAATGGACAAGTCACAACTGCCTGAAAAGGAAATTGACCAACATGCCAATATTCCCAGGGGACTCGCCACGCGTTTTCGCATAAACATACATATTAGGTTTTATAGATTTATTAAAAATAGTTTAGCGAGTAGAAAAATGAAAACGTGAAAGGAAAAAATTAATGATAAAGGGAAAGTAAAAGATAAAAAGATAAAGCAAAAGGAAATGCAATGACAGATTAAGGATAAACAAAAAACGCCACTGTCATTCATGCTAACTAAGTGGCGTTTTTTAATACGCTTGTGGTAACGCTGGAAACTATAATTAAATTACAGTACCGATACCAATGCTTTGGCAAGGGTTTCAACGTTTTGCTGGTTGATACCTGCAATGTTTACTCGGCTTGAATCCACAAAGTAAACGCTGTGCTTTTCACGGACTTCACGCACTTGTTCTGGCGTAATACACAAGAACGAGAACATGCCTTTTTGGTCGTTCACAAAGCTAAAGTCTTTTGGTGAACCGTTGTCATGAAGGTTTTGAACGAGCATGGCACGTAGTGTCTTCATACGCTCGCGCATTTCATTCACTTCTGATACCCACTCGTTGTTAAGAGCTTCGTCAGCAAGAATAATGTCTACTAGCGCACCGCCATAGCTAGGAGGCATAGAGTAGATGCCGCGAGCAATAGACTGTATTTGACCTTGCGCGATTTTGCGCGTTTCAGAGTCAGCGGTGATAATCGCCGCTAAACCTACACGTTCGCGATACAAACCAAAGTTCTTCGAACATGATGCAGCAACGATAACCTCAGGCAAGTTTTCAACCAATAAACGCATGCCATATGCATCTTCGTCTAAGCTTTCGCCGAAACCAAGATATGCAACATCAATGAAAGGTAGAAATTCGCGCTCTTTAGCCACCGCTAACACTTCATCCCATTGTACCTTGGTAAGGTCAGCACCAGTAGGGTTGTGACAACAACCGTGCAGTAGCACTATGTCACCTTTTTCGACTTTGCGAAGTGTATCCATCATTGCGTCAAAGCGGATACTTGCCGACGCCTTGTCAAAGTACGGATAGGTTTCAATTTGAAGACCCGCAGACCCGATTAACGGGATATGGTTTGCCCATGTAGGGTCGCTTACCCATACTTTTGCATTGTCGTTACAACGCGCAAGTAGTTCTGACAAAATGCGCAGTGCGCCGCAGCCACCCGGCGCCTGTACAGCGGCTACACGGTCGGCTAGTAACACTGGGCTGCTTTTGCCAAGTAACAAAGACAACATGCCATCAATAAAACCTTGGTTACCTTGCGGTGTAATGTAGGTTTTACTTGTTTCTGTGTCTAACAACATTTGCTGTGCTTTAGCCACACTTGAAAGAATAGGGGTATTACCTTGCTCATCTTTATAAACACCAACACCTAAATCGATTTTAAGTGGGTTGGTATCTTCACGATAAGCAGCTGACAGGCCAAGAATTGGGTCTGGGGCGAGATGGGGTAATACTTCAAACACGTTATGTCCTCACGTTTGTATGCAAAAGGGAGCTGGCTGGCATTATGCCATTGATGGTGGAAAAAACGACCCCTATTGGTTGAAAATATTTCAATTATCTTGATTGTAAACGTGTAAACGAAAGTTTCATTCTACATGCAGCGTAAAATTAACAAAAATTCAACGTAAATATACAAAGTGGCTAACTAAAGCGAACGCGCATAGACCAAACAAAAAAGGCCATGTTGTCACATGGCCTTTGTCGTATTTTGCTTTACCTAATCAAAACGCACTAGTTAACTACTGTCATCTCTTCAATAAGGTTAGTTGCGCCGTCGACATATTCCATTACCCAAAGCATGTATCGTGTATCGACATGAATAGTACGCGTGGTTTTTGGATCAAAATCCCAATCTGAATTAACACTTTCAAAGGTACCGTCAAACAGCAGGCCGATAAGTTCTGCGTTCGCATTTAATGTCGCTGAACCTGAGTTGCCGCCCGTAGAGTCTAAGTCAGTGAGGAAATTAACAGGCACGCTGTTAATGTCTGCCAACTTATACGGACCATATTTTTTCTCGTTAATAAGGTCGAGTTGTTTCTGTGGGGAATCAAATGGTGCTTCGCCCGTGTCCTTCTCTGTAATGCCCTCAAGTCGCGTAAACGGTTCGTAAATAAGCCCATCTTTAGGTGAACCACCCATAACGTTACCGTATGTGACACGCAATGTACTGTTGGCGTCAGGGTAGGCGAGGCTGCCCATCGACTTCTGCCATTCAATAATAGCGCGCATGTATTTCGGGCGAAGTGCCGCAGCTTGCCCATTAAGTGATTTGCTTTTGTCTTCAATGGCCATTTCAGTGTCAAAAAGCGCAACCGCTAAGCGAACAAACGGGTCTTCACTGTTTTCAAATTCTTCTCGACTTGCTGTTAACCACTTAAGGCGCGTGTCGGTATTCGTTAACGATGTATCGTTGTAAAAGGCGTCCAGCTTTGCCTTTAGTGCATCATCGCTTGTTGTTCCATCAATACCCAGTGCTTTGTCAAATGCTGCAACGCGGTTTTCTTCTGGCTGAGCCAGGTACATGCTAATCATTTTATGCCAAACGGCCATATCTACTGAGGGTTCAAAACGGCGCTCTATACGCTCGACGCCTTCTTTCAAGCGAATTTGGTCGCGCTCTTGGAAGCCTGATTCTCTTTCAGCATCTGGCTTTTCGCGTTCAATGGCGTTGCGGTAGAGCGTTTGGGCTGATGACAATAACTGTGCGCGGCTTAAATTGTTGTACCAGAAGTTCTGTTTGTTCATCTGCATCTGTTTTGCGCTGACAGCGTCGAGATCTTCTAGTGCTTGTGTAAGCTCAGTTTTATCGTTTTCTTTAAGCCACGCTGTAAGCTCGGCTTCGCGCTGTGCACGACGAGGCACCAGTCCTACGCGTTTAGCACCCGATAGCTGACCAAGTGTATTCTTATGAAAGTTATTCAGTCCAGCGAGTAAAGCTTCATATTTAATTCGTGCGTCACTGCCTTCCTCAGAGGCGCCTTCAATGGTTTTAATCCACTCATCAACCAATTCTAAATACGTAGGGTAGAGCCAATCAAACGTATACTCAACGCGAGATAAACGCGCGTAACGGTTAGTTGAGCCTGGATAGCCTGCGGCCATTACAAAATCGCCATCGTTTAGCCCTGCTGCCGACACTTTCAAAAAGTGCTCAGGTTTAAACGGCACATTGTTTTCGTTGTAATCTGCAGGCTTTCCGTCTTTGCCAACATAAGCGCGATAAAAAGCAAAATCACCGGTGTGTCGTGGCCACATCCAGTTGTCTACGTCACCGCCATATTTACCAATAGAGTCAGCAGGAGCGTAGGCAATGCGCACGTCCTTGATTTCCATTTGTTTGATTAGTTTGTATTCAAGTCCTTGGAAAAATGATGGAACAGAGCAGCGATAGCCTTCTTCTGATTCACACTCAGCAATAAGTGCCTTGCGATTGGCTTCGATAAGGTCGTAGCGAGCACGACCTTGTATGCTCTGATCTATACCACCAATCACTTTGTCAGTAACATCTGCGAAATCAACAGTAACAAACATACGTGTCCCCGGTGCCGCGGGCAGTTCATCGCCAATGTTTTTTGCTAAAAAGCCGTCTTTTAAGTAATTGTGCTCTGGTGTGCTGTTATATTGCACCGAACCTCTTGCGCAATGATGGTTAGTCACGGCAAGGCCTTTATCTGAAACAAATGAAGCAGAGCATCCACCTAAAGAAACAATTGCGCCCATAGGAAACGCGGTTAGGTCGTTGATACTATCTGCAGGAATAGCTAAGCCTGTTTTTTTAAGGTCAGCAGCAATGGAGGGAAGCTGCTCTGGAGTAAACATACCTTCTTTGGCATTAATCTGCATTGCACTACCAAGCAGTACTGCTGATAGGCAAATTACCGTTTTCTTTGACATTGATTATCCTTATATTGTCTTTGCTGTCGTTAGTTTTGTTATATTATATCATTTGTGATGTAAAACTAAATTCTATGGTCTCTTCGGCGTCACCGTTGGATGAAAATCGTCGCTCTTTCCAGTGTATACAATTGTTAGAATCAACCAACAACAGTGTTGAAGTGCGCGTACCGTATTCCGGCGTTTGAATAAAAATAGACGAGAGGGCTTTTTCCCACTCGTAGCCTATGCCGGTATCGGGCAATGCCTCGTCGTCCGCTTTATTACTCTGCGCCAATATTTCAAACAATGCATGGTGTTCAATGCTTGGAGTACTATTAACATAAGCATTAAGGGCCGTAACGCCCTGGGTCACTTTTGGCCATGGTGTAATTAAATCGGCATTAGACAAGCCGTAAACACCTTTTTCTAACGTGTGCGTAGAATTGTTGATATTGTTGTACACACGCAGATGATTTACGTCGCCAAACACCAAGTTGTAGCCGTTGTAGTGTTGTCTATTTTCCTGAATGTGCGACAAATATTGCGTAGCTGTCTCGTGATCATCATCGCTTAGAACACGCGCATAGTTTATTAGCCAATTTGCTACCAATTCGCCCCTTGAGACAGTGTCGTTCCTAACGTTTGTCAGGTCTCTTACATTGGTTAATGCAGCTATTTTTCCATTACGCGTAACCCCCATCCAGGTGCCGCCGGCTTCTAAGTCTTGTCCAGCTAATACGTGTGGTGCTGTAGGCCAAAACGATGATGGCAATGTGGGCCTCGCATAGAATTCATCTCTGTTTGCAGCAATAATCAAAGGGAAGTCTTCTCGCATTCTATTGGCGATAAACAATATGCACATAGGTCACTCATCTACAAAAATCAGCGTAAAAATGAAAATGTTAATCAAATGTTTACAATGGCTTTACATCGATTATCATCGTTGCAGAATAATACGTCTTTATCTTTTTTGTAATGCTTTGTGTCGTAAGACAAGCCAACAGGACGCCAGTTATGTTCGCTTCAGATAATTACGCATCAAAAAAGGTAGTGGTAAGAGAATAATAATGAATAAGCCTTCACATACCAAATTTCAGTCTGACTCAGCAGGCATATCGTCTCGTCGTGCATTCAAAGAGGTAGGCATTCCCGAACTAGTGCCTCGACAGTGGCCAAACTGGTTGTCGCGGTTTGCATCGTGGTGGCTAACAAAGCGAGGTTGGTGCGTAGAGGGGCAGTTTATCAACGAGCGAAAATGCTTATTGGCGGTGGCTCCACACACCTCTAACTGGGACTTCTTTATAGGAGTGTTTGTCATATTCTCATTTAGGTTAAAGCTGAACTTTTTTGGCAAACATACTATTTTTATTCCACCACTTGGTGCCTTGGTAAGACGGCTAGGCGGCATACCTGTAGAGCGCAGCAGAGCACACGGTGTGGTGAACACCATTGCCTCTCAAATCAAAAACGCGGATGAGCTTGTACTTGCTCTTGCGCCTGAGGGCACGCGAAGCAAGATTTTTCCTTGGAAAACGGGTTTCATGCACATAGCAAAGCAGGCTGACATCCCCATTCAGATGATAGGTATCGACTACGCTAAAAAGGCCATCGTGCTGGGCCCAATTATTCATAAAGTGACTAACATAGACGAACAAATGCAAACTATTTATGCATTTTATGATACTGTTTGCGCAAAATATCCAGAAAATTGCATAACGCGGACCTAGCCATATCGTACACGTAAGCGATACAGCGTGTTATTAGGTCCTGTTATCTATCTCGCTTTAATCATTTCGGAGCTTAACACGTGACAAAACAGGGATTTACAACCCGACAGGTTCATGCTGATCGCATGTTAAATGCACCAGAGCACGGTGGTGTTCATTCAAGTACTTCAAACTCGGTTTTGTTTGAATTCAAAGATGCGCAAGGCATTATCGATGCCTTCCAAGGGAAGCGAGCAGCGCATGTTTACTCTCGTTCTTCTTCGCCCTCGGTTGCAGCACTGCAAAATATGCTCAATGATTTAGAGGGAGGCGTCGGAGCCCTATGCTTTGCTACAGGTATGGCGGCTATCAGCAGTGCACTTTTTGCTTTGGTAAAGGCTGGTGATCATCTTATTGTAAGCCAATATTTGTTTGGCAACACGCGTAGCTTTTTTGAGACTATTAAAGACTTTGGTGTTCAGGTCACCTATACCGACGTTACTGATATCGAACAGATAAAAGCGGCATATCAACCTAATACAAAAGGGGTTTACACAGAAACGGTCGCTAATCCGGTGACTCAGGTAGCCGATTTACGCGCAATAGGCCAGTACTGCGAAGAAAAGCACATAGTATTTATGGTCGATAACACCATGACACCTCCGCCTTTATTTTTCGCCAAAGATGTAAGAGCGTCTCTTGTATTTTGTTCGCTAACTAAATACATCGCGGGTCACGGTAATGTGTTAGGTGGTGCAGTAATCGACACAGGGCTATTTGATTGGCAAGCGTTTGATAATATAAAAGCCGCTTACCGCGTTGACGATGTAACGCAGTGGGGATTGACCCAAATTAAGAAAAAAGGCCTTCGAGATTTAGGCGCAACGCTTGCGCCACAATCGGCAACCGCTATTGCGCTAGGTATGGAGACGCTTGATTTGAGAATGGCGCGTAGTCAACACAATGCGATGCAACTAGCGACATTTTTAGACAACCATGACAAAGTGGCGAACGTGTTTTATCCTGGGTTGGCCGATCATCCTCAGCATTTTACGGCGCGAGAGCACCTTAATGGCGGATATGGCGCAATTCTAAGTTTTGACTTGATAGAGGGTGCAGACCCTGTTGCCTTTTTAAATGAGATGAAGCTGGTAATCTGTGCCACGCACCTGGGAGACAATCGAACACTTGCCTTGCCCGTTGCGCCAACAATTTACTTTGAAAATACGCACGAAGAGCGCGAGGCAATGGGTATTTCAGACACCATGCTACGAATATCAGTAGGTATCGAAGATACGGCTGATTTGATTGCCGATTTTGATGCCGCATTAGCTACTGTTTAAAGCATTCAAACACAATAAAAAGCCCGCTTTTTTAAGCGGGCTTTTTTGACATGTGCAACAGAGCCATCGTTCAATTGCTACAGTCTATTGGCTACTACTCAAGCGTTTCTGTAATTACACTATCAATCACGTGAATCACACCGTTTGATGTGTTGATGTCTGTGGTTGTCACAATAGCACCTTGAACCATTAGCGCTGTTTGAGATAATCCAATGTCGTACCACACATCGCCAACACCATCACCTACGGCGTCGCCTGCCGCTGAATCAGACACATAGAAGTACAGTGGACGACCTTGGAAAGTTGCCTGCATGCTGCCATCGCTGCGTTCAACCATACCTAAACCCGGCACACCTGACGCCATACCGTCGGCCACGGTGACTGGTGGCCAGTTAGTGGCACATGTGTCGTTACACTGACTTGACGCACTGCCTAAATCACCGTCGAATGTGTATAGCGTGAAGCCTGGGCTTGCACTCGCCATACCACCCACCAAGCGTCCGTTAGCAGCGTCATACGTCACTTCAGTCGTTGCTGAATTTTCGCCCTGAGTGAAATTGACAATGCTAATAGCGACATCGTCATTGGCTGCTGTGTTAACACTTGTGCCGTTAGCCGCGTATGCAGACACCGAGTCAATGGCAGCCCCACCTACAACATGCTGCAACAATACTTGGCTCAGCGCGTCAGTATCGGCAAGCAAGCCCGAAAGCGCGCCATCTTCAATCTTATCGAACGCTGCATTTGTTGGTGCAAACACGGTAAATGTCGCGCTCTCGTCATTCAACGTAGCGACTAGGTCTGCTGTTGTTAATGCGGTTACCAGCGTAGAAAAATTTTCATCTCCCGCGGCAACTTCTGCGATAGTCTGTGACGTTGCATCAGTTGGCATAGGTGGAATAATGACTTGGTCTACAACGTGGATCACGCCATTGTCTGCCATAACATCCGCTTGCGATACTAGTGAGGTGTTTACGTAGAGGTTTGAACCCGATAGCGACAGTGCTACATCGCCGCCGTTTACCGTTTCTACAAGTTTATCGTCAGATTGCGCTACGCTAACTGCTGCGTCTTGTAGCACGGTGCCAGGAACAACGTGATAAGTTAGCACGCTAGTGAGTAAGTCTACGTCGTTTTCAAGGGCTGTTAATGTTGCTGCGTCGACAGCAGCAAAAGCGTCGTTAGTAGGCGCAAACACCGTGAATTCTGCATCGGTATCAGATAACACAGTATCAAGACCTGCTGCTACCACGAAATCCACTAGCGTTGAGAACGCCGGATTACCTGCCGCTACATCAACAATGGTCATTGGTGGAGAAGGAAGCTCAACATCGCCCACGATGACAGTGTCGATAACGTGAATAATACCGTTACTGGTTTGGATGTTGGCCATTGTTACCGTAGCACCGCCCACAGTAAGTACATCAGTATCTGGGTTTATAGCAATAGGGACCATAGCGCCAGACGCCGTTGTGACCTCTGTGCCGCTTAACGAAAATGCGGTAACAGAATCGACCTGAAGGTCTTGAACTACGTGTTGCAGCAACACAGCGCTCAGTGCGGTGGTGTCGGCAAGCAGTGCGTTTAATGTTGCGTCATCTATCATGGCAAACGCATCATTGGTCGGCGCAAATACCGTAAATGAACCGTCAGGGTTATTTAGCGTATCGACCAAATTGGCCTCGCCAAGTGCCGTAACTAGTGTCGAAAATTGAGGGTCAGCAGCCGCTACTTCAGCAATCGTTGAGTCGCTTGCGTCGGTCACCATAGGTGGCATTAGAACAGCGTCAATAACGTGGATAATACCGTTGTCGGTTTCAATGTCCGTCATTGTTACGGTTGACGTATTCACCAATAAACTGTCGCCCGATAGTGATAAACCTACAGACGCACCGTTAACTGTTTCAACGGTGGTGCCAGCAGCAGCGATAGCCGCTTCAGCGTCAACTTCGCTTGCAAGTACATGATAAGTAAGCACGTCAGTAAGCGCGTCGGTATCCGCTAACAATGCGTCGATAGCCTCCTGTCCAAGTAGCTCGAAGGCGGCATCAGTGGGAGCAAATACCGTGAAGTTCGCGCTCTCATCGTCAAGTGTAGCTACTAGGCCCGCTTCGTCGAGAGCCGCTACTAACGTGGTGAAATTTCCGTCAGCTACTGCCACGTCGACGATAGTCGTCGCCTCAGGCTCCGGTGTTGGCGTAGGGGCTGGGCTGTCATCATCATCATCTAACCAGCACCCCGTGAGAGTGAGTGGCACCACAAGGAACGCGGCTTTTAGCTTTAGGTTCATATTTATTTTCCTTTTCGTTAACAATTGCTGCACAACCATTACGCCGACAATTAGCCAAAAGTTTTAGGAAAACACCAACATTAATCTTGTTTAATAAGTGAACTAAACAGTGCGTCGCGCCAAACCGCTCAGTTGAACGGTTAGTAGCATATTAAATAACATACATTCTAAAAATTAGAATGTATCACCCCATTTATACTAATTTCATCCAGTGAATGAGTGAACTAAAGTTACATCATTCACTACAGGAGAACAGTTATGAAATCGGTACTAGTAATCTATTCAAGCCTTAATGGCGAACAAGGTAATTCTTCAAAGCTTGCAAATGACTACATCGCCAAACTTGAAGAAAAAGGCAGTGTCACGGTAAAGCGTGTTGACCTTTCAACCATGGAACTGCCGCATTTATCAAGTGATGAAATGGCAGCATGGATGACGAACTCGTCAGAGCGCACACAAGCTCAGCAGGTGCTAGCTAATCGCTCAGACACAATTGTTGAAGATGTAATGCAAGCGGATGAAATTGTACTGGCAGTGCCAATGTATAATTTTGGCATTCCATCTAGCCTCAAAGCGTATTTTGACCGTGTGGCCCGTGCGGGGATCACATTCAAATATACTGAAAATGGCCCTGTTGGTTTACTTGAAAACAAAACTGCCACGGTATTTGCAGCACGCGGCGGGATATATGCAGGTACAGACTTCGATACGCAAACGCCGTTTCTTCAACACTTCTTGGGGTTTGTCGGCATTAATGATGTAAATTTTGTTTACGCAGAAGGGCTTGCCATGGGCGAAGAGCAAGCAAACAGCGCTTTCGCTGCGGCAAATGAAAAAATTATTGAACTATCTGCATAATCCACACACTAACTAAGTGCAGTTAGCGAAAACATAGGAAGTCGTTTTGGCTAATAGTGTGTTCCAAGTTGAGTGTGCTTGTTGCCCCGCGAACATCGCGGGGCTTTTTTATAGGCGACAGTATTAGTCGTTCAAGAGGGCTTCTACGTCAGCAATGAACGCTGCATCAGTAGGCTTTGTTGAACTAGGGTAATGTGTAATCTTTTTGCCTGACGCGTCTATCAAGTACTTGTTGAAATTCCATGACGGTGACTTTCCTGTGGCAGCGGTTAACATACGAAACATAGGGTCGGCGTCATCGCCTTTTACCGACGTGGGTTCAAACATAGGGAACTTTACGCCATAGGTAAGCTCACACAGTTCGGCCGTTTTTCCTTCATCGTTGTCTTCTTGGTTAAAGTCGTGAGAAGGAAAGCCTAACACGGCAAAGTTCTTGTCTTTATAATCGCTGTACAGTGATTCTAGCCCTTCAAACTGTGGGGTATAACCACAGTAAATTGCTGTATTTACAACAAGCAGTGTTTTGCCAGCATATTCATCGCAAAGATTTACGGTTTCTTGCGAATTCAATTTTCGTTTCATAAATTTCAAAACGCTAGGGCATTCATTGGCCATTAGAGGCGAGCTTGCTAATGCCAGTGTCGCAAGTAGCGCCGCGGTTATTCCTTTTGCTTTCATGGGTTACACCTGTTTATGGGGTTATTTTATTAGCTTAACGGATATTTGATACGTTTGGTTCACAAACACGTTCGATGATCGTTGACTATTTCACGCTCGCTCTGCGTATAATGATGAGGTTTTTTATCTATAACGACTTAAAATAATGAAAAAATACTCTTCTTTGCTCATTGCGGCCAGTGTGACCTTCGCATTAAGTGGCTGCGTAAGTACGGCCAACCAAACAACAAGCACAACATCAACGGCGTCGACTCCTGCGCCGGTTCAATCTGTAATGCCTGACGTTGCGAAACCCGATGCGACGCAAACTGGCGAAATTACATTGAAGCAAATTATGGCTGACCCCCAATGGATGGGCGCGCTACCAACTGACATGGGATGGTCGGTTGATGGAACCCAAATAGTGTATGAAAAACCGCTATCAGACAGTGTGCTAACAGACGTCTATATTGCCGATGTCACTACACCTAAAAACGCGGTAAAAGCACCGCTAGCCGATTTACACAAATACCGTTTTGACGAGCGCGTTGTGCGCGATGATGGCGTAGTAGCTTATGCTTTCGAAGACAGTGTATTTATTCAGTTGACCAGTGGTGACACCGTACAGCTAACGCGTGGGGGTAACCCATTGTCGAATCTAACGTTTATGACCGACGGGCGCCTGATGGCATTAAGTGGAAACCGGTTCGTCGCTATTAACTTAGAAAATGGTACCCGAGAGGAACTCTTGCGCTGGGAGTTTGCAGACAAGCCAAAAGCCGTAGAGCCAGCAAAAGATTATATCGCACAAGAACAGCAAACGCTGATCGAGTACATAGCGCTTCAGCGCAAAAACCGTAAAGACAAAGATGAGGCAAACAAAGCACTTGCGCTAAACAATACCAGCGTCGCGCCTTCACCTTTTTACTTTGATAAATCGCACCGCCTTGCCGGTATCAGCGTATCGCCCGCTGGCAATTACGCAGTAGTAGCAACAACAGAAAGTAAGTCAAGCCGAGATGATAGCGATATCATGCCGCACTACATTCAAGAAGACAGTCGTATTGCTGCAAAACCGGTGAGACAACGAGTAGCGGATGCCGAACCGGTTAATCATGTACTGTGGTTGCTAAACTTAAAAACGGGTGAAAAAAGTGAACTTAAGTACTTTAGTTTGCCAGGCTATAACGAAGACGTTTTAGCCAATGTTAAGGAAGAAAATGCTGAAGCGAACGGCGAAAGTTATGAAGTAAATCGTTTGCCACGTCCGATAACACTGCTGCAAAGCTGGTATTGGACAAAGCCTTCTATCCGCTGGCATAAAGATGGTCAAGCCGTTGCGGTTATGCTTGAAGCGTGGGATAACAAGGATCGTTGGATTGCGACGGTAGACCTAGACAACAAAACCCTGCTAAACCAGCATCGTTTGCATGACGATGCGTGGGTTAACTATCGCTTTAACGCATTTGATTGGTTAAACAACAGTGAAACCTTGTATTTCCAATCAGAACATAGTGGCTACGCCCATGTGTATCTTCAAACACCCGGCAAAGCACCAGTTGCTCTCACCAGTGGTCGCTTCATTGTTGACGATCTAACCCTGACATCCGACGATAACTATCTCTATTTCAAAGCGAACATTGAGCACCCAGGGCTTTATGAAATATATCGCGCTGATTTGTTAAACATGAACATTGAAGCAATGACCGACCTAAACGGTATGACGGATTACACGTTGAGCCCTGATGGTAAGCACTTATTGCTCAGTCACAGTAAAGTAAACAAACCCGCCGAGCTTTACTCAAAACCTGCAAAACTATCAGTGGCGGCAACACAAATTACCGACAGTACTAGCGCAGCGTTCAATGCGTTGCCATGGGCAATACCGCAAGTCGTTGCCATACCGTCATCGCATACCGAGTCACCTATTTATGCCCGCGTATACTTGCCAGAGAACTACAACGGTAATGAACCCAACAAAGCGGTGGTGTTCAATCATGGTGCTGGTTATTTGCAAAACGCTCACCAAGGCTGGTCAGGGTATTTCAGAGAGTACATGTTCCACAGCATGTTAGTACAGCAGGGCTACGTTGTTCTTGATATGGACTATCGCGCAAGTGCCGGATACGGACGAGATTGGCGCACCGCTATTTATCGCCAAATGGGTACACCAGAAGTTCAGGATTTACGCGATGGCGTGAACTGGTTGGTGGAAAACGCCAATATTGATCGTGCGAGAATCGGCACATATGGGGGGTCTTACGGTGGTTTCTTGACCTTTATGTCCATGTTCACTGCACCAGATTTGTTCGCTGCGGGTGCTGCACTTCGTCCAGTAACCGATTGGGCGCATTATAATACACCGTATACGGCAAATATTTTGAATACGCCGGCTATTGACCCTATTGCCTATGAGCGAAGCTCACCCATCTACTTTGCACAAGGCCTTGAAAAGCCGCTGTTAATTAATGCTCCAATGGTAGACGATAATGTGTTTTTCCACGACACAGTTCGACTAGTTCAGCGTTTGATTGAATTGGAAAAAGAAGACTTTGAAACGGCTATCTATCCGGTAGAGCCTCATGGTTTTGTACAACCAAGCTCTTGGTTAGACGAATATCGCCGTATCTATAAATTGTTTGAAGAGAACTTGTAGCTAACGGGTTTGCATAACTTTTTGATGCTACGCACTAAGCCCAGATAAAGTGTCTGGGCTTTTTTGTATGAGGTTGGATACAAAATAGAATAAGTTGCTATTTTTGTGAGCCTGCATAAAATACAAAAACGCACAGTGCGCAAAAGCTAACAATTAAAAAAGCAGCACACGAATAAAGGATAGCGGAGATGGACCTTCCTACACTACTTATTTGCACGGTACTTGTTTGTTCTGTAATGATCATGTCAACAAGTGCGATGTTCAAAACGAACGCTGACGAAGTCTACTTGCGGGACTGGATTTTTGTCGGCGTGTTTTTTCTTTTTTCCAATCTTCTTGCAATTGCTGCTAATTCACTGGCGCTAAGTTCACCTATTTTTCCGGCTTTGGGCAACGCATGCTATGTGGCAGGACACGCCGCGTTACTTAGTGGCGTGAGCCTGCTTGTTACTAAACAGTCACTATGGCGCATTGTGCTTGTGGTGTCTGTGCTAACGGCATTAATTCATGCGATCCCTGCTGTTGGCGCATCTGTTACCACGCGAATTTTGGTATTTTATCCGATTATTGCAATGTTGGACGGTGCAGCGCTACTGCTATTAATGAAACATCGATTTAGAGAACTGAACAAAGGTAATTGGCCATTAATCGTGCTTCTGACTCTATTCATATTGCAGCTTTTTATACGCGGGGGGTTGTTGCTCACTGATAACGCTGAGTTAACCCTATTGGGAAATCAGTTTGAGCAGACTTTTGGCCACCTTATCGTTATCGGTTTTATCTTTTTACTTACGGTTTGCTTTTCGATAATCGTACCGTGGAGAAAAGAAGTTAAGCTTCGAAAAGCATCTATCACCGATTACTTAACCGGGTGGTTTAACCGAGAAGGGCTTGATGTTATCGCCTCACGAGTATACAAGCGGGACATAAAAGGTAGAACATCCTTCGGATTTATTTTGTTCGATATCGATCACTTTAAATCCATTAATGATCAGTTTGGTCACGCGGCGGGCGATACTGCCATTCAGGCGGTGACCGCACGTATGTCAGACATCATGCGAGTACATGACTACGGGTTTCGCATTGGTGGTGAAGAATTTGCGGTATTAGTCTCAGGTACGAGCGTAAAAGAACTCTCCGACATAGCCCAGCGAATGCGATGCGCAATTGAACACACGCACATTGACACTGAAGCGGGAAAAATAAAGGTAACGATAAGTGCGGGCGTTGCGTTGCGTGCTCCGTCTGATACAGGCTGGCAACATACACTAAATCGAGCTGATAATGCGCTTTATAAAGCAAAAGCAGGTGGCCGTAATAAAGTGTATGTGGCTGATATTGAGACGCTAGAGGCGAAAATACCAGGTGGTTTAGCTTCTGGTCACTGCGAGGTGTGAACGCGCCTTGCTGTAAGCAACATAAGCAAAAAGATAATAATGCCCCCACAAGCGCCGAATAAGTGAGCATCTACGGCGACTTTGGCGTTAATCAATGCTGCAACCTGTTCACTACTGCCGTCGTACTGTTCATAGCCTACCTTAATGGCAAGCCCAACTAATAGTAGCCACCCAGAGTGAACCTTCTCTTTAATGTCCATGCACGCGCCCCATGCAAAAACACCGTGAAGTGCACCGGATAAACCCGCGTACCAAATGAGATCGGGCGAAAAATAATAAAGCCCCGCGCTTGTACCTATACAGCACCAAACAAATACTTTTAAGAAAAGCCCTATACGGTAATGTTCACCGTGCAATGCCCACAGTAATATCAAGCCCGCGAGATTAAGCAATAGATGATAACCATTGGTATGCACAATGTTACCTGTCACTAACCGCCAGGTTTCGAGGCCTTGAATGGCATAGCGGTCATAGGCGAGATAATTCCCCGAATTTGGTTCAAAGAAAAAAGCGACAACGGCGCAAACCACGATAAACAAAGGGCCAGCGCTATACTTAAACGAAAACGGCAGTGACATCATTAGTGTTAGTTATTTTTTAATAAATGTTCAGCCCGTTATGATACCGAAGTTGCCACAGAGGTGAAAACCGAACTACGTTAATTATATGAAATTTCGAAAGTAAAGGAGCGCAAATGACTTACGTTATTAGTGAAATGAGTAATCAATGCTTAACCATTACGATAAATAGAGTAGATAAGAAAAATGCACTAACCCGTGAAATGTACCAAGCCATGGCGGATGCTATCTTTGCGGCAAAGGACAACGGTGCGATAAAAGTTATTGTGATAAAAGGAGCAGGGGACTGTTTTACCGCAGGTAATGATATCAGCGACTTTGCACAGCAGAAAGAGAACGCACACGTACCTGAAACCGCCGCTTTTATGCGCGCGCTAGCCGAGTGCAAACTGCCCGTTATCGCACAAGTACACGATATTGCCGTAGGCATTGGAACGACGCTACTTTTACACTGTGATTTTGTTTACGCCACGCCCGACACAAAATTTGTTCTACCTTTTATCAATTTAGGTCTTGTTCCTGAGTATGCATCAAGCTATCTTCTACCTAAGGTGTCAGGGCATATTAAAGCGGCAGAATGGCTTATGCTGGGTGAACCCTTCGGCACAGAAGAAGCCTATCAATTTGGGCTGCTAACCAAAGTTGTTGAGCGAGAGGCTATAGCGCAAACTGTTGCGTCAACAGTGCAAAAGCTTATCGATAAGCCAGCATTTTCACTTGTGCAAACCAAAGCACTGCTGAAAGGAAACGATGAGCGTATAACGCTTCAAATGAATGAAGAGTTTGATATTTTCTTGGAAGCACTGGGAACCACAGCGGCGCAAGAAGCATTTGACGCTTTTCTCAACAAACGCCCCATTAACCCCGAAAAATTTAAATAAGAGGAAATACTATTTTGAAATGTAGTGCATTGCTTAAAGCTTCGGTTGTTACACTGGCTTTATCATCATGCGTCGTACTCGGCGCTAGCGCAAAACAAGCGCGCGAAGTGGGAGAACCCGAAGCCGCAACAGGCTACATAGAGAAAAAGGCATTTGAAGCTGACGACTACATGGTTGTTGCAGCAAACCCGTATGCATCGTGGGCTGGAAAAAACGTACTGGAAAAGGGCGGTAGTGCAATCGATGCAGCAGTAGCGGTTCAGGCCATGCTGTCTCTTGTAGAACCGCAGTCATCCGGGATAGGCGGCGGTGCATTTATTCTGTATTGGGACAACAAAAACAAAGTGCTGCACACCTTTGATGGCCGTGAAACAGCGCCAACATCTGTTAATTCCCATTGGTTTATGAAAGGCAACAAACCAATGCGCTGGATAGAGGCTGTTGTGGGTGGAAAATCGGTAGGTGTGCCTGGTGCCGTAAAAGCGCTGGAAATGGCACAGAGTGAATTCGGAAAACTTCCCTGGAATACGTTGTTTGACGATACCATTAAAACGGCTGAGGACGGATTTAAAGTATCGCCACGCCTTGCAAAGCTAGTGGCACTTGACTATCACCCAGGACTAAAAACGTTTCCATCAAGTTCAGTCTACTTTTTTCCAGCGGGTAATCCGCTAAAAGAAGGCGTAGTGAAGAAAAACCGTAAACTGGCGAAAACGCTTCGCGGTATTGCTGAAAAAGGAAGCGACTATCTGTTAAAAGGTGAAGTTGCACAAAAAATTGTGGATGCGGTTAATAGTGCTGAAATTAACCCTGGCCAAATGACACTTGACGATCTGGCGAGCTATGAGCCAGTTAAACGTGAGCCAGTATGTGGGCTTTATCACGAAAAACGTATTTGCGGCATGGCACCGCCAAGCTCTGGTGGTGTGAACGTATACCAAATTCTAAAAATGTTAGAAAACTTTGAGTTAAGTGAATACGGACCAGATTCAGTGGAATTTGCTAACTTGTACACCCAGGCTAGTGCAATGTCATATGCGGATAGAGAAAAGTTCATCGCAGACAGCGATTTTACCAACTTACCGTTTGCTGCCATGATCAATACCGCGTATTTACAACGCCGCGCTGAAAACATCAGTGTTGACAAAAAATGGCGCAGAGCCCGCGCTGGTAATCCGTATGCGGATGCAAATGTAGCGCTTGGTACTTCAATGGAGCTGCCTAACACGTCTCATGTTTCTATTGTTGATAAAGACGGCAACGCGGTGTCGATGACAACCAGTATCGAGTTCATGTTCGGTTCTGGCATCATGGTTGAGGGCTTTTTGCTAAATAACCAGTTGACGGACTTTTCATTCTCGCCAACGAAAGATCGTTTTCCAGTACCTAACCGAGTCGAGCCGGGTAAACGACCGCGCAGCGCTATGAGTCCTACAATGGTGTTTGACAACGAAGGCAACCTTGAATTGGTGGTGGGATCGCCGGGTGGTTCGCGTATTGTAAGCTATGTTGCGCAAACTATAATTGGCGTGGTTGATTTTGGTCTTGATATTCAACAGGCTATCAACCTGCCCAAAATTACAAATCGCAACGACTATACGGCGCTTGAAAAAGGCACACCAATTGCCAGCTTAGAATCGGCGCTTAAAGCACTTGGCCACAAAGTAAAAGTGGTAGATTTGAACAGTGGCTTACACGGTATCCAATTCAAGTCGGGCAAACTTATTGGCGGTGCAGACCCAAGACGAGAGGGGATTGCCGTAGGCCGCTAGTGCCGAAGGCCAGGTCTGTAACGCACGCGCTTCCAACGCTTGAGCATATTGGCTATTTAATTGATATTTCTCCCGTTAAATAGCCAACAGTTTGCCCACAGATAAAGACTCTATCGCCGTCAATAGTGCAGTGTAGTACGCCGCCTCGTTTAGACGCTTGGTAGGCGTTGAGCACCTTTTTGCCCAGCCTGTGTGACCAATACGGCGCCAAGCCTGTATGGATAGACCCTGTTACTGGGTCTTCATCACCCCCATTTGCCGGCCAGAAATAGCGAGACACAAAATCGAAGTGTTGGCTAGGTGCGGTCACCACCACATCGTAGGGGGCGAGCTTGCGTAGTTCAGTGGTGTCCTGTTCAACCGTCATAACATCATCTTCACTGTCGTAAATCGCAAAGTAGGCTTGGTCGTTTTGCAGCACAGCGCTGGGCGCAATAGACAAACCATCAAGTAAAGCGGATGGGATATAGTCAGGCTCGTGGGGTGCACGGTTAGGGAAGTCCATTTGAATAAAGCCTTCAGACTTTTTTTCAACCTGCATGCGGCCAACGGCATCAGCGAAAAATACAACGCTACTGTGCTGCTTATAAGCATTAAACACCACATGTGCTGATGCGAGTGTTGCATGGCCGCAGAAATCGATTTCTGTTACCGGCGAGAACCAGCGAATGTGAAAGGCAATGTCATTAACCGATCCCGCCTCTGCTTTTACAAGAAAAGCGGTTTCAGACAGGTTGTTCTCTAGTGCTATTGACTGCATAAGCGCATCGGGTAGCCAATCTTCAAGCATAATGACTGCCGCAGAGTTACCTTTGAATTGCTTGTCGGTAAACGCATCGACAACGTGTATTGCTAACTTCATTACCATTCCATCAAGCTATCTGTAGAAACACGATTATACGCTATCAATGTCGCTTTTGTATCCATTTCATAACGGGCTCAACCCACACATCAACCGGTCGATAAAAAGCGCCATGTTCTTCTCCGGTCGTAATAGCGAGCTCTTTATAAGACGAAACACTGTCGCCGCTGCGACTAACCACGTCATTGCATGACCCCACAGAATCTGATGTTTCATAAATAGAGAGAATGTTGCCGTGTAGCTTAATGTCAGGGTGGTTTGCCAAACCGCTAGTGCAGGCAGCAAGGAGCGCAAAATTAAGCGATTCATTTTTTAACTTGCTCGATGCTATGGCCGTGATAAAACCGCCGCGAGAAAACCCCACTAAATGTATATTGTGAGGCGGTACACCTTTGTTAAGCAGCGTATTTACCTGCGTTGCTAATGTGGTGGCATGGTCAAACGGTGGTGTATCCTGTTTTCGATGGGCGGCAATGAGTATATGTTCATCACTTGAAAGTGCTTGTTTCACCGCCGGGAAATCGTAAACGCCCCATCTAGGATGTTGAGGAGTGGCGTTATCGCCTTCAACAATATAACCATGTGAATAGAACACATAACGTGCTGTCGTTGATATCTCATCAGGCAGCGTGGTTACAATGTTGGTTTGGGCCTGTACGTGTGAAGAAAGCGTCAGCATAATACCCATGCTGATAAGCAGCGTTTTAATCATCTTATTCCTTAGAAACGCGGTATCGATATGTGGATAGTTTACACAAAGGCATAAGAGATCATACTTATGCCTTATCCAGTAAAAAAAGCACTAGCGCTTTGTATTCGTCCAGGGATGTCAGGTTTTTCGTCAATGGCAAATACTTACCATTAATCACAAGTGTCGGTACCGCGGTAAAACCTTGATTGCGTATGTTTTGGGTATTTTTTTGCATTTTCTTTGCCTGAGCATTTACACCAAAACTCTCAAATACGTCATCAAATTTTTTTCCATCTATCCCGTTGCTTACAAATACGCGCTTTATGTCATCGATAGTTGTGAAAGACGATTTATCTACATGAATGGTGTTGAAAAGCGCTGGGACCACTTTGTCATCAATCTTAAGGTATTTTGCGGCAATCAGTGCTTTGGTTAACAGCTGCTCTATAGCTAAATCTCTTCCTGGCATACCATCAACGTGATTTTTCTTAAATGTAACGCCTGCGGGTAGTGAGATCTTAAGGTCATTCATGAAAGGCTCTTGTCGAAAGCAGGCTGGACAATAAAAAGAGAAAAACTCTGTAACCTCTCTTTTCTTTGTTACCTCTCCGTCTATTTCAACAAAATGGGTCCCTTCTTTAAAGTCAGCTGCCTGTAGCGAAAGCAACGGCATTAGGCAAACCAGGGTTATAACGAGTTTCTTGAACACAATAAATCCTTTCTTGTTATTTTACGATGAGTTACTACGCATGTGTCAGGTGCGAGGCTATTGTTCTCTAGAATAAACGTCGAGAAGCGGAAATTTGCGCAAACCAAAGCTCACTACAATAGACAACGACTCGTTTGCTAAAAAACTTTGACTGAACGGCTCAGGGTGCACACGTGTGCCATCAGCTACCAACGCTAGTAGGTGTTTTTGGTTAAGGGTTCGTCGGCCTGACACCGTATTGCGAAGAGTAACAACTGCCCATCGTTCACCTTGCTCATTGCTCATAGGCACGACGCTCTCAACAACAAATGAGCTTTCTTCAGGCTGCAGATTCATTTCATTGGGAAAAGCCAGTTGAAGGTTTGAGGGCAGGGGAACCTCAACTGAAAGTGCTTCATCGCTGTGCGCAAAGTTTGAAAAGAAAAGGGCTAAAATAAACATCCATTTATTCACGTTTTTCTCCGATGTCCTATGGAAAAGTTAACGAATATGTTCTGGTTAAGAACACAAAAGTTACTTTAAGTTCAGTGTGATAAACAGAAATTATTGCATAACGAGGAAAAGGTAATACGCACTGTAAAGCGATAAGCCCGCGCACAATGCCGCTACAATACGTTTACTGATGAAATACGTTGATTGCGTGCAACAAAGCGCATACCCACTCATCAATGCATACATAATTGTTTCGCCTATCACTTTTATGACAATGACATAGTGAGAAGCGTGGCTTTGCCAAAATGCGACAGGTTGCTCTTTGAAAATTAATGCCCAAATGAGCTGATACAGCAAAGCGGTTGGTAAAAACACCAACACAACCACTTTCCATAACTTCACGGTAGGCATGAAGACAGACAACAAGGTAGGATTACAAATAGGTATCTGGATGAATCTTATTGACCTTCCATTCGCCTTCTTCCTTAATCAGATCTAAGCTGCGCAAATCTTCAATTTTATCCTCGCCATAAGTGCCGCTTAAGAAAACGGTAATCGTGGATTTTTCAGAGAACTCTGAACGACCAACACCACCGGTGCTTTGTGGTGTTATAATAACGTCGTCATATCGCAAGTTGAGCAAATGGCGTTGCACGTTTCTATTTGAGTGATAGCGAGTAAGGATACGGGCCATTTTTTTGCTCGAAACCTCAATAGCGCCATTGAGGTTTTCGTCTTCATAAATACTACGAAGAAACATGACGGTGGTATATTCAGGGGTGCTCTCATCAAGCATTCCATAACGACCAAGGCCTTTATCTCCTTTTTCTCCACATGCTGCCAAAAACAATAGTGTAAAAAGCCCAACTAAGGCGTACTGCTTACCTGTTTTCATTGTGAGAACCTTTATTTGACGTCCGTTTCTTCGTTATTCATTATAATAAAAGCATAATCAATGATTTTTCACCGTATTTCAATACTGTTTGACGCATAGCGGCAAATTGCGAGGGAAGTGAACTTAACGCAAAAATAGCCCTTGGCGTGAAACCTGGGTGTCTTCTTTTGACCAGCGCATTAGTCGTCCTCATTGTTGTTACCAAAAATGCTGTCAAGCATCGCATTTACTGTGCCTACTACCACATCTAGTCCTTTTACTTGGTTGTCTGGCACTTTGCCTAAGCGTTCTTGTGCTTCTTGCCTGTTCTGTTGGTGAGTAATGGTGTTATCGACAACGCCTTTAACAAACTGACTGCTGTTGGTACTTGCACAGCCTGTAAATAGCAACGAAATAAAGAAAAGCGTAAAAAATTTAACTCTGATTTTCATAAAAGACTACATTCCGGTATTGAAGGTTAAGATGACGGTGAGAAAAGTGCTTTGGTACCAATAAAATAGAAGGTACCGTATACGCAACATACTAGCGAGCTCACAACCCAAAATGTCATTGAGTTTTGATGCACGACAGGATCGTCAGTAAAAAAGGGACCAATTAAGCCCGCAACCCCGCGCAATAAATACACTGTTGTAATGAGTACTAAACACGTTCTTAGCAATGGAAGTTTAACGATAATGCCTGCGCCAGAAAAAGCATACAGCCCCCAGCCAACGAGAATCGTGGCTATGACCAACGTGGCGATGGTTGGGTAAGGATCGCCTGCGGCAGCCAGATTTGCCATTTTTTGGCCTGCGCCAAAAAAGAGATACCACTGTGGCCCGCCGAATATACAACTAATGTGAAGTAGGGCGGCCAGCACACTTAAACACCCACCGACAATAAGCGGTTTGTTCCTTGTCATTTAGTCTTCCTTAAAACAACACCAAGCACAGATAAATGCACAAAACACAACGTCAATATAAGTGTAACCGCCATTTTGTTAGAAAACCCTAAATTAACCAGCGCACCAACAGGCTCAGGTTGACTACCACCTATAATAGCTAGGTGCGGCAGACTAAAGAAAACAGGAAATACCGCATAGCAAAGTAAATCATATACTAGCAAGGCGCCTAAAACGGCAGCAGTTCTGAAAAATCCCTTGGGCTTTTTTGTCCATAAAAAAAGCAAGCATAACAACGACACTATATAGGTTGAACCGCTGCCCATAAGCGCAACAAACGGCATCAATTCACGCTGCCTTTTTAAATGATCCAAGTGAGCAGATGGCCATGTCACAACGGGGGAGGATATGTGTAGACTCCCATGCTCTGGAAATTCAAAAGTAATCGTTCTCGTGCTGTGCACAAAGAAAACATGAGCAATAGAACGCTCCGGCCAATCTTCCAGTGCTGAAAGCCTCCTTAAAGACGGGTACAACTCTACACCTGGCCACGCATGTATTTTAGGTTTGCCAAGTCCAATCATTTTTCCAGTAATAGCATGACCAGTTTCATGAATTGCAACGGTGGCTATGAAATAGAAAAACGCCAGTGTTGAAAAAGACAAAATCCGTCTTGCCATTGGGCTGTTTGTCCTTTACCAATACTGAAAACAGATAGCTTGTTGTATGTCAGTTTTTTGAAAGTAAATGGCGTGGCTTCATTTCTAAGCGGCTTTCAAGTTCTTCAACTTTTAATAGCAACGCATTGTTTGTATTGTTGGCTTTATTTAACTGCTTTTGCAACGCTTCCATCTTTGCTTGGACGGCTAAAGTGGCTTTGTTTTGTTGGTGCAAAACGTATGATTGAAGGGCAATAACCGTTGCGAATGCAACGATAGCTAAGGCAATGCTAACGTGATTTTTCATAACACTTCCATGTTTCATTAAATAATTTGGTAGTAGTTGTTTTGACTGTAGTTTTTGAAATTCGTTTCTAAGTAATTGTGACTACATTTGCTGCGTAAAGTTCACTGGCAAAATATATCATTGAACTGTATCCGCCAGAAACAATAGCCACATTGCCAAAACCGCTACAAAGTTAATGGTAAATACTATGCCGCGCAAACGAATACTTGTTCCAAAAATTTGTACAAGGCTGTGTATTACTCGGCCGACGACAAATACCCACGCCAACGCTAGCATGGTGCAGTTTACAAGGTTACCTGAGGTATACAAAACAACACATAGCATGTGAAAGAACATGGACCATTCAAATTGATTCGACAGATTGGCACTCACCTTTTGTTTTACGTTTTCAAATAGGGCGTTGCCATTGGCGTTCCTGCCTATTCCCCAAACCCCGGGGGCTCGTGCGACAGTGAGAAGGGCATATAGCAATGCGCACCACAGAATATGCGCAAATACGGGAATTAGAATGTTATCCATAATAGTCAAAGTGACTTTCTATTTTTGAATGTGTAGACAGTATCTTGTCAGCATACGCAGACGTTTTGAACCGAGTAGCAGGTATTTTTACAAACATTGCGCACTAACTTTCTATCGTTCTATAGTTTAGTTTGGTTAGTAAAAGATAATGTTAAAGCATTAAATGGTTATCGATAAATATGAGCGAACATGAACAGTACATGCAAGACTTCATGACGGTATTCGAGCCGTTAGAGTCTTGGGGCCCAAACAGCGTAGATGATACAAGCAAAGCGTTCACGTTACTCAACCGTCAACCAAATAATATCTTAGAAATAGGGTGCGGTAAGGGGAACTCAACTATAGCTATCGCAAAGCTTTGTAATGCAAATATTATAGCAACAGACAATGCATCTATGGCTTTAAGTAAGCTTGAAGAAAAACTTGCGCGTCATAGTCTGACAGGCAGAGTAAAAACACAATGTGTTAGCATGACCGAACTCAAATTCGGTGAAGAGCAGTTCGATGTCATATGGGCTGAAGCGTCAGCCTACATTATGGGTGTTGAGAGCGCGCTTGAAAAATGGAAGCCATTGTTAAAAGACAATGGAGCGTTAGTTTTTAGCGATCTGGTTTGGCTAACCGATAAGCCAAGCCAAGCGTCCGTCAACCACTGGAAAAAGGATTATCCTGATATCCAAAGTGTCGACACGCGGAAAGCGCAAATAGAAAAAGCAGGGTATCAATTAGCGCAAACCTTTACGTTATCGGAACGAGCATGGCAAGACTACTATGAACCGTTGCAACAGCGCTTAAACCATGTCGCTTCTGGTCTGCACAATTCACAAGCACTGCGTGACATTCAAAACGAAATCAACCTATATAAACGCCACCTTGGTGAATTTGGATACCAGTTTTTCATCGCTACAAAGCGCTAACGTAACGTCATCACCACAGTAATAAATATTAACCGCAGTGGAATGATGATCCTGACTTTTCGTCGATAATGAATGTGATGTTCAACCCTGCTTTTAATAAAAAATACGTTACTCTGCTGTACCAAAAATGGTTTCTTTAAAGCGTCTGTAACGTTGGCTTAGCGCGTGAGCACGTATTCTGAATACCGGGTCGTGCGTGCTTTGGGCGATAACGTTGGACGCGTGCTGTTCGTTTTCACCAAATTGAGCAACGTAATACACGCTAAATCGGCGAACCCAAGTGTCGTTATGATGTTGGCTGGCCCACGCAAGTATGTCTACCGCTTTTTCTTTGTCTTCCTGCATCCACCACGCCAAAGTGTAAGGAATGTAGGTGCGTGTTTTTTCTTGCGCCGAGACAATTAAGGCTTCAAACAGCGCATTTTGCATATCAGCTTCGTGCCCTTTTACCTTCTCCCAAAATTCATCTCTTCGTTGGTCGAAATTGCTGTTCTCATCATGAGAAAGTTTGATGTTAACCTCGCCAAAGGCTGCCGCTATTTTTACGCGCGTCGCTTTGTCTGAAGAGGTAAAACGACGAATAAGTTCATCGGGCGATTCTCCGTTTACGATAGTATTTCGTACTAACGCCGCGTCGTTGAAATAGTCTTTGGTTAAATTACCTATAGCATCATCATCTGTTCCACTGCGCGCTATGCCGTACCTGTTAGAAGTATACTCGTCAACAAAGGCGGGTGGCGCAGCATAGGTAACGTCGTTTGATGCTAACCCTCCTACAGCGTAAAGCAAATACAAACAAGCTAACGTGAAAACAACGCCAACAGCGGTGCATGTTTTTTTGATATTGAATTTGAAGTGCATCATTGTCCTTATTAATACTTCATTGAATTAACAAGGCGATAACCTGCCATTTTACGAGTAGTTAAACTTGAAAAACCGCTGACTTTTTGCTGATTTTATTAGGTTTTACTTCAGTATTGTTTGAAAAGGTTGTGATTATATCAAATCCGAGCTGGCTGTTCATGCCGAACTAGATCAGCTTCCCTCTTCGCTAAGCGCATGTTCGTAAACATCTAAGGCGTTAATAAACGCCAGATATTTACGCTTCAGATCGTCATTACTATTTACGAGATGCGCTAGGTTTTTATCAAAGGCGGCTCTTTTTCGCGTGAGCTTCCTGGTTGTTTTAACTGGACCTATGGCCATTTCGTGAATAGAGCGACGCCCAAACATCATACCGTTCATTGCCTCTTGTTTTTTTATACGTTGAACAAAAGCGGGCTGGCATATGTCTAGCTTATTCGCCTTACTGTCGCTTCTTGACTTATTGCAGTACATTTTAAAGTCTTCGTCTTCAACTAGGCTGTTATACATCTCTATGAAGTCGGTTCGTCTTTCCTTATAAGCATGTAAAAAGAACTCGGGTGGCTTTTTTCCTATAACATCAACTACTTCAATGTCTTCTTGTGCTTTTGCTGTAGCGTTGTGGGTCATAAAAGCACAATAAGTGGTCAAAAATACAATGAAACGAAAAAATTGCTTAGATGAGAAACGTGCTTGGTAGAACATGTAAACCACCTCCAAATGTGAACGTTATTGTGTAGTTAAAAGTTGTCGTTATTTGCTATCTATATCACGCTGCTTTTTCAGCAGTTGAGATACTTTGTGCTTTTCCCACTCTTTACCGAACGGCTGAAATACATAAACTGCATAGCCTATAATCATGGCACTAAACGAGACGAAAACCGCAATTAAAGGGCCTAAGTTTTCGCCACCATTGTAGTTAGGCAGCATAAATAGCAAAAAATTGGCCGCTAAAAATGCAGTGAATGCATAAAAGTACTTTATCGATTTTACCTTCTCAAGGATGTTAGCGAGCTCCGCATCGTTGTCTTCCTTATCAACTTTGCGTTGTGCTTTAGGCTGTTTTTCGCTCTCGATAATCCGCTTTAGTTCGTCAATAGATATTTCAAACACCGCAGCCAGCGACTTCAATGTTTCTACGCCAACGCTGTCGCCTTTTTCTACCCGTTGAATCGTTCGCACGTTTAAATTACTCATTTGTGCTAGCTCTTCTTGAGACCAGTGTTTTTTTAGTCGAAGTGATTTCAAAGGTACATCCCTATGTTGTCGAATTGATAAGCACTGTATACCACAGGCTCGCTGTCGGTTATGACAATAAGCCGACTTGTAGCCGACAGACCTTGATTTATATATTCTATGGGCTAGGGAGCTCTCTTTTCTGCTGCGTTGTGTAATCTAAGCATATGTTTAAATTATACACTAAATACGTGTTTGATCGTTCACGCTTACGGTTTGTTCTGACACTGTCGTTCCGGTATGAGCGGTACTCGCAGGCTCAATCATCATGAAGTGTGTTTCTTCTTCGGCAACAGGGCAGTGTTCTACTCCTTTTTTAACTACAAATAACTCTCCCGGATGAAGGGTAACAGCACCATCACGTAGTAACAGCGTAAGCTTTCCTTTAAATACAATAAACAGCTCGTCTTCATTTTCGTGTGAGTGCCACACCAATTTACCTTCACCTTTGGCAATTTTTACCAACTGGCCATTGGTTTCAGCAATGATCTTGGGTGTCCAGGTCTCGTCAAACAACGAGAACTTTTCCTGAATGTTTATTTTTTCCATTTGGCTTACCTTGTTGTATTTTACTTCCAGCTTGAGGGTAAACTTGGGCTAGGCCTGTACCGCGTTACAAAATAATTTAAAGTTAATTTGGGCCACGTTTTCTTGACTGTTTTTATTCGCCAGCGTTAGGTAAGTGCTGTTTGCCTTTAAGGTATTTACCCAGTCTTTGAAAGTTATATTTGATCAACATTCTTTCCTCGTACGGTAAGCCTTTAAGTTGAATTGATGCTGGCTTAACTAATAGTTCGGTTGAAGAAACAGTGACATATTTATACAGATCCAACTTTTCCAGCGTTTGAAACTCACGAGCAAGGATGTCATCTCTAATCTCTATATTCTGAATTGACCAAGAAAAGCCGGCTCGCTTCACATTGTACAAAATGTGGCTAGATTTTCCGTTGTTTTTGTTTTTAAACTCGACGTCTATCGAAATACTATGGTTAGAACTAGTTGGGGTCCAATAGCTATCAAACGCTGAAGTAAACGAAATATTTTCAGCACTTTCTTCATTTAGTGTTTTCATTATTGAAAGCAACACTAAAAATCTCTCGTCTTCACAAGAATACTCTTTCCCTGTTTTCTGCGATTTATCAATGTGTAGTGAGATACACTTTTCGACCGGGGTACCTAATAAAATATTTTCGAAGTGCGCTTCGACAATGTCCCTTGCTCTGTGATTTTCACCAATAACACTGACAATAAAAAGTAAAAATATGATAGGGAGTAGGTAAAAAGCTCTTAGATATTTTCTATTTTTTGTGTTCATAAAGTCCTTTTTTTCATTGTTTTTACTGCAAACGTGTTTGATGGTTCTTCTTCCTAAATTTTCTTATCAAGCAAACCGCGTTACCGAGTCTCATGTCTGTTGAATATATTAACATTGGTCTGAGTGTTCACTAAAAACTCTCTGGCAAGGGGGCTAAAAGCATTTTTATATTTTGTCGTATTCGACGTTAAATGTCTTTAACCCACTTTTCTACAAATTTCACGAGTTCTGCAAAGACAATTTTAGCTTGTTCTGGCGTCGATTTCGTTAAACTATGAGTTCCACCTTCTATTTCATAGTACACATAGTCATGTTTTGTACGCTTTAGCTCTTCTATAAACTCACGGCTCATCGACACAGGTACCAATGCGTCTTTGCTGCCATGTGAGATAAAGAACGGAGGATCGTTGGGGTCTAAATAAGTAATTGGGGACATTTCTACCAGTGTCTTATCTAGGTCTGTCTTCGATTCGTCTGCCAGTCTTTTAACAGTTAACGAATTCCTATACTTCGTGAGGGAGAAGTCTGCTATTGGTGGCGATTGTGCTACAACTGCGCGTACAGAAGAATCATACGAAGAATAGAGACCGTGATCTTCGAACGCATCTGAGTTTCCAGTAACGCCCGCCATTACTGCTAAATAACTTCCCGCCGATGTACCAACAACTATTATCTTTTTCGGGTCTAAATTGTAGGGTATTGCATTAGCTTTTAAGAAACGTATTGCAAGTTTGATGTCTTCAATTTGAGATGGAAATTTGTGTTCTGGAGACAATCTGTACATAGCGCTTGCGGCAAGATAACCACGCTTGGAGAATTTAAGAAGCTGTTTGTTTTTTGCGTCTTTACTCCCGCCAACAAATCCTCCTCCATGAATGAAAAGAACAACCGGTGATGCCAACTTCTTTGCCTTTGTCGGAAAAGCAATGTTTATAAATAATTGCTTGCCCTCAACCTGTCCGATTGGAATATTGGAAAGAAGTCCGCTGAACTCTTCATTTGTTCCCATGGCAGAGCCAGATACCAAAGCAAGGACGATAACTAATAGTTTGAGCTTTAACATAATGAGAACCAATTATCTGTTAAAGAGTGTAAAGCATGATCACTAAGCAAAACCATACACCTGAAACACCCAATACGATATTAATGACATTTGATTTGGGGTTCATTTTCAGTAGAACATGTGCCGAAAACATCGCCGGTACAACGGCTGCTACACCACCGAAGATTAGCCCTTTAAAAAACCAGCAATAGGCGCCCACAATTCTGACTCAGGGTCATCATAATGTTGGTACCCCGTATGAACCCATACTACAAAAAACATCAATACACAGGCGATAAGTAACACTAGACTTCGTTTTTCAGCTTTTCAAATTCCTGTTGATTCCATATATAAAACCTTGGGTTAACTCCTTTTATACAAACTTCAACGAAGGGCGCGTGGAACGTGATAGAGAAACTGCCCTCACTGTTAGCCTCAGTGCGAAATAGCGCACGACTTTAAAGGCTTGCTATGCGCCGGCATTACACTTAGTGCGCGTGCTCAAAAAAATGACTACTAGCATTAGAGGTAAATATTGCGTGGTCATTAACACAATGTACTTTAGATCTAACCCACCCGAAGTACCAGCCCTTAAAAAGCCTAAAAGGATTAAAAGCACTAAAGGCAATATAACAAGATAAGAGTAACAAACGCCAACAGCGCGTTTCACCAACCAGGTTACAAGGCCAAATAAAACAGATAGCGGTACTCCAATTGTAAAAAAACCAGCTAACGAAAATGCTAACGTTTCTGAAAATTCAAATAGTGGGTGAAGTAAGCCAGACGACATTGAAAACGCACTACCATAACTAATGACACTTACACTTACATAGAGGAAAAAAATACCAGCCAGTATTGATGCCAATATGCTTAAGAATCTTATTCTCTTTGTCTTATTGTCCATTTCATTATTTCCTTTGAGGTGCATGACCTAAGTTAACGGGCAGTGAACCCGCACTAGGCGTTTTGCTTGGAAATTGTGTTGCGTTGCACATTTAATGCTTCTAAGAATTGTGTTGGGTTGTCCAATGAAATTATAGCTGTTTGCTTGCGCTTGAATAATCCTAACTGACCAACAAACACTATTGGTTTTTCAAATTCTAGAACAACATTTTTCTTTGAACCCAGTGGTGATACAAAATGATGAATAGGGTCAATTTCATCCTTAAATGTTAAGCTGCGCGCTTCTCGAATTTGTGCGATAGGGATGGTTGCTTTCCATGACAGCCCATAGCGATAGTATAAAACTGAGTTGCGCAGGCAAATAGGATTAAATTTTGTAGCATTGATTTGTGCAAAGTAATGAATTACCGACCACCCAGTTAAAGCGGTTACTGCCCACGCAACTGCAGCATTAACTTCCGTCTCCACAAAAAGGTGTATCAATGGCAGTGTAGGGATTTGTGCAACTGCGATAGCCCAAAACATATCTTTCGCGTTACTTGATGTTTTATAGGTAAATGTATCTATTTCATTTGTGTGAGTGGAGGAATGCTGTTTGGCCAGAAAAGCATAGTAAATGGTAAAGAATAATGGTGTTAGTATAATAGACAAAAAACGGCCTACCACAATGCGTAATGATTGTTCTATGTTTTTTATGCACTGGCGATTTTGTGAGTCTGTTGGAGGAAGGTGTGAAAGTGTCTTTCTGAAAACATATAAGTCGATAAAGAAAAACAGCAAAACGATTGGAACAACAAAGGGCAGCGCATCTAAAGGAACGTTCGTATAATAATACACTGACAGCAAAAACACGGAACCAAGAAGTAACCTCAACTCATTATTGTTTATCTGGTCTTTCGCGAACAAAACGTTTTTACTCCTTTAACGTTACTTAACGCAAAGCTAACAAGCATTGACGGAGCAGGATAGTAGCAAAGCGCCGCAGCGTTTCTATCCTAGTGAACCTATTAAACGCCTTGTTATCTTCATCCACTTCAAAAGAGAAACTTTCAATTTCAACAATTATCAATTTCTAACTTAAGAAAACGTTTGGCTGAATAATTTAGCCATGTTCTGTTTTTGGTAGTCTTCCATTGACGCATATAGCCCTAAACTTCCTAGAATGACAACGAGGGCAGTGTAAGCCACTATTTTTTGAGTTTTTACTTTCATAATATTTCTGTTATGCCCTTTTAAAATTACATTTCGCTCTTTTTAAATCTATAAGCAAAACGGTCTTGCAAACCTTTATAATCACCCCATGGTTTAGTGTGATCATCTTGTTTGTTTCTTAGCACAGATGTTTGGCTATCAAATATAAACCCCGCTTTCTCCATTTCTGATTTAACGAAATGCTCTCCAATCCGATGAAGATCGCCTATATTAGTTAAACCTGAATCCGCCTTGGCTGCGTTGTCTAATATAATCAAGCTGCCACCAGGCTTTAAAGCATCCTTTAAACTAGCCAATAATTCATCACTCATCTCATTATTTAGATAAATATCATGCAGAACAAAAAATATGATGATTGAATCCAATTTATTGGACTGAATTTCGTTTTCAGCAAGCACTTGCGCATGTTCATTTAGAGAATGCTCTCGAAGTGAAACAACGTTTGAAAGTCTATTGTTTTCAAGGCGCTCTTTTTTATAAAGAAAGTGCGCATACACTTTGCCTGATTTGCCAACTAGCCACGATAACAATTCTGTTGTGTATCCACCACCTGCACCAAGCTCAAGAACGTTGTCGCCCTTTTTAATCTGAGTAAAACGAAGAATATCTAATGGTTTCCGCTTTTGGTCGTAAGCGAAGTCAGCTTTTAGCCTTTCGGGGTTATTGACCGCAGCATCATATATATCATTGGCACTAGCTTCAAAAAGCATTGAAATGCTCAGTATCAAAAGCCATACAATATGAAAACGCTTAGTGTGTCTAAATTCCATTTATTACTCCATGCTCATGTCTCAGCGAGTCCGCGAGCGACTTTGTTTTTTGTTAGAAGACAATGCTATATGTATAAATCGTGGCTCTTTAAAACCTTCCGTATTTTAGCTTGGTCTTCTAATACTGTTTTATATATCCATTTATAAAAGTATTTTCCATTAGTGGCGATAACTGTTTCTGCTTCTTTCTTTCCCAGCACTTCGGTAAGTGCATCAAGTTCCATTAAGCAAACGGCGAGGTGTAAGTACGTTGAAAACTCACTTCTTGCTCCGTCTGGATAGCCTACGGGAACAGACGGATACATTTGGCGTAGCTCTGATATGGTATTTTCTACTTCTTTTTTCTTTGAGTCTTCAAACCAGTGAATCTGCTCATGTAACAATTGAGACAAACCTGCTGGGTCATTGTTTGGCATTGAAGCTTTTAGTGTCAAAACAGGATGACTAAACGGGCTTTTAGCAGACTCATCTATAATTATTTTATCCGTAAACCACCATTTGCTAAGGTCATATTGTTCTATGAGCCTTAAAACTTGAGTTCGTTTCATTTCCTCTTTATCACTGTCATTCGATAGAGAAATTTCAACATCTGCAGAAGCCAATTGAGATAGTAAAATTAAAGGTATAGCTAAGTTTAAGAATTTCATAAAAACTTCCTTGTCTTCTAACATCCCGAAAAGGGGCAATTGCTTTTAAGTGTTATTGTCCAAATGCGCCAGTGAGCGAGTTAATGCGATTGTTACGTGTCTTGTTTGAGCGAAGCACACGTCCCACCCAATAGAAAAGCATCTATGATGTTAGTTATCTTACTTTTTAACCATTCAGGACCGTAATCCGACATGTCATTGTGTCTTGAGTTGTGAATTTTAACAATACACATTGAGAAAGTTGCCTTTTCTTGAGAAGTAGGCAAAACCCCTGAATCTGCGGGGAAGTCACTTCCACGGATAGACAAAACCTGAATGTTGCTATTTCGCGGGAGGGGAACCCGTCTATTATCTAAAGTTATAACAGTTTTAATATAGGCCTTGCCTTCGTTAGCAAGCCAAGTAGATATATCCCCACCATTGGAGTGTCCCACTAAAACGAGAGAGTTAAAATCATAGTTTGAATGTTGGTTTGCCAATTGCTTTTGCAAAAAGTCTAATGTATCCGCACCACGAAGCCAGTTTTCACGTCTACTTTCATACAAATTTCCTTGTGTCGAAAGCGGTGGATCTTGGGGTAATTCATGAGCAATAGAGACGGTCATGTAACCAAGTTCATTGAGTAGCCGTGTTAGAAAGACATATTTTGAGTGAGAAACGCCATATCCTGCGCTGAGAAAACTCACGGGACATTTATTGCTATCGGTGCATTGATATTTTTGAGTGGGATAGGAAATTTCGACGGGAATCTTTCGATCTCTTGCTTTATCAAAAACAACCTCAGCGCTTGAGAAGTTAGAGAAGAGAAAAAGGGTAGCGCTGAACACGTGAAAAAAATTCAAGTTTAACTCCTGTAGCTAAGGCTAAGTTAACGGGCGGTACTGTCCTAGCGAATCATGCAGTGCTTTGTGTGTTAAGCACGTTAAGCATGAAATCGGGCTATGTAACTTAAAAAGGGCGTCACTGCGGTGAATGCTGTAACCACGATGCCAAATTTGTTTGCTTTGAGCAAAAAACTTTTTTTAGGGTTATTGGGGTTATAGTAAACCACGACAGTGTCTTTGGTTGGCATATTGATGCCGGCCTGTTGTTTAAGAAGTATTCCTTTTGCATTGTGATTGGTAACGAATACCCAAGGCGAGATGCGTGTTCCTTCATAAGTTTGTCCATTCACACAATATGAGTAAAGAGCGTTGCCGCGATATTGCTGTTCGGATAACTCGTTAGAATTACCTAATTTTTGTAGACCAAGATTGTGGATGTTGCCCACTGTAGAAGCCCAAAATCGTGTTTGAATTTGAAAATACAGAGAATAAACGCATACGACAAGCATATAGCATGAAGCCCAGAACCAAATGCCCTGAAGTTCTCCTTCTGAAGCTAAATCGACCATATACTGCAAGTAATTCAAAATATCCATATTGCCTAACACCAAGTTAACGGGCATTGAAGTGACGGCATAATCGTGAAACGCTGTTGCGTTACTGTGCCAGTGGACGTGTTTAGCGCTTTGTTATTGTCGTGCACTTTTTGACCGCTTTTCTAAAATTGCCTTTTCAATGATTTCATCAGGATTTTCGCCCCGAGAAATAAACTCTGCTCTCAATATTTCTAAATGCCATGTCGGACAATGTCTGCTGTCACATGGTATTTCTGGGTCACCAGTAAAGTGCTCATAGGCCTAATGAAAGCAAAACCAATGCATGCCCTCATAAGCTTCGTATTGCTCGAGTGGTTCTTTAAGCTTAATACCGCACCCTTTACAAAAATTTGCCATTCGTTTTTTCCACTAAGAACATAACTTTAAACTACGGGGCGCTGATGCGTGGGGCATAATAACCAAGTGGCCCCACGTAGTAGTGTCCCAATGGGCATTAGCCTACGACTTAATTTGTTTGCTATAACGCTTGTTTTCCCGCGGCCTCAGCATCTATAGATTGGTTTATTTTGTGTTGGAAGTAAATGACATGAAAGAAGCTGCTAAGGAAAGGGTTTAGCCATAGCGCGTTGCCTTTTGAGGCGTTATTCATTCTGTTGATCTTATTTCTTACTCTGATAATCCACACAATATGAAAAATAGCCGACAGTAGATGAAGAAGTTTAGCAGTGATCAGCAATGCTGCTGGTGCGGGGAAGAGAAAGTAGTAGATTAGACTAAATAGAGATACTAAGTGAATAGAAATAGCGGCTGTTGTGAAGCCCGTTGAGATATGATTTTCCGTTTTTGAATTCAATATATTAGTCAATTGCCATAGACGAAAAATAACGTACAGTCCAAAAGAGGCAACACATAGGGTGAGAACTGCGACTACAGATTTTTCCTTAAACACACTATTTGACTGGGGCATTTCTTCTTCCTTGAAATAAACACTAAGACATTAGTGCGGTCTATGGATTAATTTTCAAGCGTGAAGACAATGCTGGAATGTTTGTTCGCGATGCAGCCCTAAGCTTAGGGGCAAATACTCAATACGAAAATGCTTGAGGCGCATTGTTTTTTTGTCCCAGTGGCCCGTACAGCGGGTTGTAACTTAAGCGACTTGTTAGGTTTTTTGAAGGGTTTATTTTAAACTGTTCGTAATTCACGGTGAAACCATACGATTCAAATTTTTTGCCTGTAGATTTGATTTCCATGCTTCCCTCCAATGGTACTTTTACAAGTTTATCCTCGTTCTCTGGGCCGATCCAAGCTTTACCGTTTATAGAAACAATTCTCTTCGGTTTAATCTCTACATCAGTAATTTCAACACCATCGCACCACATAAAATAAGGAGCACACTCGGTTTTAAGCTTCCATGTTAACAACCACTCTATCCCTGATTGTAATTCTATTAAGTCCGAGCTTTGATTAGGGTCTAAGAATTTAAAAGCGGCTTTGGCAGCAAACCGCTCACATCTCAAAAGTCTTCTGCTAATGGTCATTTTGCTGCTATAAAGCTTGTCAAAATACTTTTCGTCGTATGTAACCATCTTGCTTTTATCTTCTTACAGCGCGCTCAGTTTGAAAGGAACCTAACGCCGCGTTAAGCGGTGAGTAATAGTAGACTAAAATGTGGAGCGAAGCGGAATCGAGCCTACTATTACGAATCCGACTTTAACGCCTTGTTATGCACTAATTTTTTACGCAATAAAGCAAGGATACATTTTTAGGTCTTGTTTCAGTACTAACTCGACCGGAATTTACGTTTGTAGTTGTAGTTATTGTATTTCCGTAACGTCCCGATTCATACCCGTGTGGCGCTCCAACTTGAGGATCATGATGAGCTGTTTTGGCGTTTGAAATCGAATGCGTATGATTTTGAAAACTGTCATCTTGATATTCACTAACACGCCTTAAACCATCGGGATCAATCCTGTTACCTGATTTGTCTATACCTCTAATAAATCTTCCGTAGGCAGGTTTATATTCTGCCCAATTTTCTGGGCAAGATGATAATGCAAATGAAGCAACGACTCCTTTAGGTATTATATCAGATAATCCATCTTTACCATCTTTACCGTCTAAGCCATCTTTGCCGTTTTTAGGTTTAAATCTAGGGTCTTGTGACAAGTCTTCAAGCAACACGCTCATAAATGCATCATCATTCGATAATTCAGAAGCTATCTTTTCAATCTGTACTCTTGAAATAATAGTCTCAGTGCTAGTAGCCAAATACGTAATTGATGATGCGATTATTGCGACCACTGTTCCTGCAATTATTTCATTTTTCATTTTTGAAAGTCCTTTAAAGTGATAGTACGCTCAAGTGCATAACGCCCAAAGGCACGCGTTAGCGCGTCCAGCCCGTAGGGCGATGCTGCCTTTGCTTGTTATGTGCTTATGCACCAAAAATATCCTGTGGTGACGTGTTAGACCAACCAAGACTTTTTAGTGATTTAAGAGGTTTGAGTGCTTTTAACCCCTTGAGAGGTTTTAGTGACTTAAGCCCCTTAAGTGGTTTTAACGCTTTTAACGGCTTCATTGGGCCGCCAGAAGTTTGATCAGTAAACAAGACAACGCCACCTGAGTGATCCCATACCTGACCATCCTCAAAGAAAGCCACGTGAGCTCCTGAAAATAAATAGATTGAGTCGCCATCAATGAAAGCTATCGGAGTTCCACCAAATGTATAGATTGTTTCTCCGTCATCGGTGTACGCATATGGTTGACCATTTGAATCATAAAAATCTAAAGACATGATTTACCTCCATGTTTGATTGGCACATAACGCCTGCGTGTGGGGCGCCGAAGGCGTCCCAGGCAGCTTGCTGCCGTACACGACGCACTTGTTAAATGCGGTTTACTTAAAACCATATTTCCTAAAGGAGGATAGGGTTTGATATATCCCGTACCCTACAAACACTCTTCCAAGAAAGTCGAATAGAAAACTCCATCCATTCGGTAAATATTGATCCATAAACGACATTTTATGTGTGGGGTTAATAAAATCTAGGAAATATCTAAATGTAGCTGCATGCACTGAAATAAAGGCATTAAAACCTTTCCACTCAAATGTGTAGTATGGTTTTTCCAAAAAGAGTATGAAAAGGGTAAAGAAGATCACAGCTGTGCCTAGTGTAAATGAGATTCCCCGCAACCAACTCACTCCGTGGTTGTTTGATATCTTATTTAGAAACAGTATGAAGCGTTCAGATTTATTTCCTTTCTGTTCTTTAAGGTCTGCTTCTAGGGCTAGCATTTCTTTTTGATAGAAATCAATTGCTTCAATCTTGTTATTATTCTTTTGAGCTTGATCTTTCAAGAACCTCATAGCCTCTCTAGAGCCACCATCAACTGTGGTACACTCTAGAGATACTGCGTCTTCAAAAGATATGTCTTGTAAAAAGAAGTAGTTAACTTTTGCTTCCCTAAAACTGACAAAATCTAAGAATCTACTTGTTGAAAGATAAATGCTGTCAAAAGTAGCTTGAGTGAAGTGGACTCTTCCTTTTACATCCAAGTCATGAGCCTCAAACCTATCTTTGAATTTAGCCCCTATGAAATTCACATAGCCGTGAAAAGTTAATGAGCCACACCACCAACCTTTTTTGAAAATTGACCCAAATATTGCTCTTTTCTCAAATTTGCAGTTTGAGAGCATTGCCTTTTTCTCTATTCGACAGCCAGATAATACAAATTCTTCCTTGAAAACCATGTTGTAAAGAGTCAACTCGCTCAGATCAAGATCAAATAGTGCGATACGACAATTGATATGTATTTCTCTATCACCCTTGTCTGGAATGTAAATTCCACCCTCCCGTTCATTAAGGCTGAGAAAATCTTGGAGTGAATTTATTTCTAATATGTTCTCTGACATGACTCGATGTTTGATTAGCATTTAACACTAAGCTAAGGGGCAAAAGCA